>NZ_JBANLY010000006.1:0-181395 GCF_037046045.1 Rossellomorea sp. LJF3
TTTAGTGTGTTTTGATAACATTTTTATCCCCCACAAAAGCTTTATTCCTTTCTATTATACAAAAAAAGCTTGTAGACTTGGTCTAATTCTTAGACTTTGTCTACAAGCTGAGAGGGACGGACTATGATAAGTCCGTCCCTCTTTGTATTCTTTCTGTTCCGCTTTTTTGTCCGGCTACGGCGGCTAGACCCTCGAGGGTTTTCTAGGCTGCTACGTCCCTTTTGTTGAATACCAGGAAGGCAAGCAGCTGGAAGATGATGAAGTAAATGATCAGCATGGTGATGGAGAAGCCCATGGTCATGCCATCGACGAGTGGCGCTGTAAAGCCTGTGTACTGAGTCAGGTCTGTGTTGGCGAACAGACTGTATTTTGCCCAGTCGAATTTAAGGGCGAGCAGGCTTGTGGCATTGCCCCCGACGAATAGTAGGAATAATGAAATTCCGATCGCCAGTGAGCTGCTTCTGAACACAGCTGAAATCATGAAGGCCATAGTAGCCATCATCACGATATTGACGGTTTGTAATAAGTACGTCTTGATCAAGTACCCAACAATATTCTGTTCAACCACTTTTCCATCCACAAATGCCAGGTGAGTGGACTGATCTGTCCCTCCGAACAATAGAAGCCCAAGAAGGAGTGATACGACAAATAATAATAACAACATACTCATACCGTACAGTAAGACTGTAAAGTATTTAGAAAGAAGGATCTTCGTGCGTGAAATCGGACGGATGAGCAATAGCTTGATGGTCCCCCAGCTAAATTCACTCGCGACGATACCTGCTGCCACAATGATGGTAAATAATCCGACAACCAGAACGATATTGGCATTCGTCTCTACGAACGTCCAGGCCGTTTCTTTTACCTTTGGTTCGATATTGTTCTCAATGCGGTATTCGTTAATTGCGATTCTTCGTTCAGTGTCTTTTTCAATAAATTTATTCAAATTTGGAGTTTCAGCCAGCATTTGCTTATCTGATTCCACCTGGGCTGATAGTTCCTGTTTCCAGTTATTCATTTCTTTCGCTTTCGAATCACTATATTTGGTGAATGCCCCTGTCACTCCAATAATGAGAATCAACAGTCCGAGCATGACAAACGTTCCGACCCGCTTGAAGATTTTGGTCCATTCATTTCTGATAAGACTAAGCATGCATGACCTCTCCTTTATCATTTGTAATTTCCAGGAACCTGTCTTCCAATGTTTTGGCTACAGGCATGACGCTGTAAATTTGGACACCGTCTTCTACCAGTGACCGTATAACTTCAGGTACTTGTTCTTTTGTCAGGGCCACTTGCACTTGTTTTCCTTGAGCTTCAAATTTGATGCCAGGATCGATTGATTTAAGGACAGCCTTCATTTTATCCACTTCATCGATTTCAAAGTGATAGACCTGTTCAGATCCTTCTACAAAGTCCCTGACTTGTTGTACATCGACAAGCTTACCGGACTGGATGATCCCGATCCGGTCACACATCATTTCCATCTCGGATAATAAGTGACTCGATACGATGACCGCCATTCCCTCTTCCTGTGCAAGTTTTCTGATATACGCACGGATTTCGCGGATTCCCGCCGGATCAAGGCCATTTGTCGGCTCATCGAGAATGAGAAGTTTCGGTTTATGAAGCAGGCATTGAGCAAGCCCCAGACGCTGTCTCATTCCAAGGGAGTAAGTCTTCACCTTATCATGGATGCGATCTGTTAAACCGACCAGCTCGATCACTTCCTTCATTCGTTCATCGGAAATCCCCTTTTGCATGCGCGCAAAGTGCTTTAAGTTCTGATAACCGGACATGAACTTATAGAGCTCAGGGTTTTCGACGATCGCCCCCACATCCTTTATGGCGCCTTCGAAGTCTTTCTTGATGCTTTTTCCGGAGATGAGGACATCTCCTTTTGAGATATTCATCAATCCCACGATCATGCGGATCGTCGTTGTTTTCCCTGCTCCATTGGGTCCAAGGAAACCGAATACTTCCCCTTCATACACGTCAAACGATAAATTATCAATGATCGTCTTGCCTTTGATGACTTTGGAAACACTTTGCAATTGCACAACCGTTTTCATCCATTCATCTTCCCTTCTGATTTTGTTGTCTTTTTCAACCACTGCAGGACAGATAAGCCTTCTGATTCTCTCAGTTCCTCCACCTGGCAATGGCCTTTTATTTCTCCATCCGAGATGATATAGGCCTCATCCAGGATCGCTTCAATTTCATCGATTTCATGGGTGGCTATGATCACGGTCTGATGTCCGAAATCAATATAGGAGAGGAGGCCTTTTACGATCGTGTCCCTCACCATGGGATCCAATCCCGAAAAGGGTTCATCGAGTAGCAGCACTTCCGTGTTACGGGACAATGCCAATACGAGCTTCAGCCTGCCCCGATTCCCTTTCGATAAGTGCTTGATTTTCTTCCCGCTATCAAGCTCCATGAATTCCACCAGTTCATTCGCTCTCCCTGTATCAAAATCAGGGAATTGAGAGGCATAGAAACGGATCATCCCCTCAACGGTGAATGCTTCATAAAACATATCCAGTTCCGTCAAATAAGCGACTTCACTGGCACTTTTCCTGGTGACTGGTTTCCCGTTCATGGTGACCTTGCCGGCGTTCGGGAACACAAGCCCGGCAATCATTTTTAATGTGGTGGATTTGCCGCTGCCGTTCGGACCGAGGAGACCATATATCTTCCCTTTTTGAAAATGAAAGGATGTCTCGTTCAGTGCTATTTCGTTCCCGTACTTCTTGGTGACAGCTTCAAATTTCACAACCATCTCTATTCCTCCCCTCTTCAATCAAGGTATTTTTCAACACCCTGGATCATTTGATCTTTCGTCAGACCTAGTTCTTTCATGTTCCGGATGAAGGACTCGATCACTTCCCTCTGGACCTTTTCATTCAGCTCTGTCAGAACCTCTTCCTTTTCCGTCACAAATGTTCCCTGTCCTCTCCTCGTCTCCACGATGTCCATCCTTTCTAATTCACTGTACGTACGTTGAATGGTATTCGGATTCACTCCTGATTGAACGGCCATTTCACGGACGGAAGGCAGTTTATCACCAAGTGCTAACTCTTTCCGGACGATTTCACGGATGATTCGATCGGCAATCTGCAGGTAGATGGGCTTGGAAGCTGTGTATTCTTCTGTCATAAGCTACACCTCAACCTTGCGATCCAATAGCCGGCAGGAAATGATAAAGACGATGATCATGATCATTCCTTCAAACAGGAAAGGCATGACCGGGAATGGGATCATCTCTCCATCGAAACCTGCATTCGTTTCATTTGCACCAACAGAGAAAAAGAACCCGGAACTAACCCTTACGGTAAAGGTTTCAAAGAAGAACTTTTCGACCCATTCAATACTCATAATAATAGCCACTGCACTTTGATAGACAATGATGCATCCCGCTATAACGATCCAGCGTATATTCTTGATGGAGGGATACTTTGAGAGTGAATGATACAGTGTCCACAGGAATATCGTCCATCCCGTGAAATAGAGACCGACGATCGTCACGCCAAGATTAAAGAGAATGCCTTCTTTGATTGGCCAATAAGAGAAGAGGGAATCCTCCTGAAAAAAGACCATGGTCAGCATCCCTAAAATATCCACTACCAAAAGTGACAAAGTGGAATACATAAAGGCAATGATGATTTTCGGTAATAGGAGCTTAAACCCGCTGTGGGGACTATGAAGCCACAGCTGCGTTTTTCCTTCCACCCTCAGCATGGAGCAGACGATTCCGGGAAGAAAGGCGAAATGGAATACTCCGATCATAATGAGGAAAATTTGTGTCACGCTTGGCTCATGGATATAATGGCCAATCACCAACCCTATGATAAAAATGAGAAATATAATGGCTATCCAGCCATAAAACCAGATACTGGAGGTTTTGAAGTCTTTCCAAAGTAGTCCTTTAAACGCAATCATCCATACACTCCTCCGTAAAGTGTTTTAGTGTTCTAGTTAGATAGTACACTAGGGCCGGACGAATCGTCAATCCTTTTTTTACCTATTTATTGGAATTTTTTCAACAGACATTTCTGAAAAGAGGGACAAACAAAAGGACTGAATCCAGCTCTGGGATTCAGTCCTTTTGAAGGGTCATGATTTGTCTTTTACTCTTTTGATTTCAATATCCTTTAACAACTCGTTCATCACATGACTCGCTGCAATCAGTCCGGCCACGGAAGGAACGAAGGCATTGGATGACGGGGGAAGCTGTGCTTTACGGATCTTCGCATCATCTTTCCCTACTTCCTTCCTGATTTCTTCACGGATGACGATAGGGCTCTCATCAGAGAAAACCACCGTCACGCCTTTTTTGATTCCCTCTTTTTTCAGGCGGGTACGGATCACTTTGGCAATTGGATCTGTATGCGTCTTGCTGATATCAGCAATTTTGAAGCGGGTCGGATCGGTTTTATTCGCCGCTCCCATGCTCGCGATCAACGGGATATCCCGCTTCAGGCATTCTTTCATTAAATGAATTTTATATGAAATCGTGTCAGAGGCGTCTATGACATAATCGAGTCCTTGATCAAAGAATTCCTCGTATGTTTCTTCCGTGTAGAACATTTTTAAAGCGATGACTTCACAGTCTGGATTGATGTCCATAATGCGGTCCCTCATCAGATCAACCTTTGGCTGACCCACAGTGGAGAGTAATGCATGCACTTGACGATTTACGTTGGTGATGTCCACATCGTCTTTATCCACTAACACTAAACGGCCTACACCGGAACGGGCTAACGCCTCAGCTGCAAAGGATCCCACTCCCCCGATTCCGAGTACGGCCACTGTACTATTTTTAAGGGTTTGGAGACCTTCCTTACCGATCGCTAGTTCATTTCGAGAAAACTGGTGTAGCAAAATAATCAACTCCATTATAAGTATTCAACTAGGTTTATACTGAATTAGAATAAAGGATAGGTGACCGAAAATCAACATGAAATGTTGTCCTTCTCTTTCGTTTACCCTATTAAGGGCAGATTTAGTCCCAACAAAAGAGTCAGGCTGCTGTCAGCCTGACTCTTCACTTTATTCAATATCATTTATTGGATTTGTTTGGACGAGTCCCAATCGTGCCGCCGCCATCATTTCCTTCGTTTTGAACCCGCTCTCGGCAGGTGGGTGCTTTATTCCACTATTTGTTAGTCCCCGGCACGGGGCATGAACGCCTAGCGGAAACATCAAGCTCCCGAAGTTTGAATTGTTCGGTCAAAACTGTTAGGTAAAAACGTCGTACACATCAGGACTCGTTTGTGATTGTCTAAATAATATCATACCACCAGGATGATTTCAACGAATGACCCCCGGTATTTAATTACATTATTCTACATCGAGTGACAAAGATAATTCTTTTAATTGAGCTTCACTCACTCCACCCGGTGCGTCTGTCAGTACACAGCTTGCACTTGCCGTTTTCGGGAACGCAATCGTATCCCGGAGATTCGTGCGGCCTGCAAGGAGCATCACCAAACGGTCCAGTCCAAGGGCGATCCCGCCATGTGGAGGCGTTCCATATTCGAAGGCTTCCAATAAGAAACCGAATTGCTCTTCCGCTTCTTCTTTCGAGAATCCAAGCACCTTGAACATTTTTTCCTGAATGTCACGCTCGTATATACGGAGTGATCCGCCTCCAAGTTCGTATCCGTTCAAGACAAGGTCATACGCTTCCGCGCGAACAGATGCAGGGTCGGTTTCGAACAGTTCAAGATCCTCCTTCACCGGCATGGTGAATGGATGATGGGCTGCATAGTAACGGTTCTCCCCTTCGTCGAACTCAAGGAGCGGCCAGTCTGTCACCCACAGGAAGTTAAATACCGTTTCATCAATCAGCTTCAAGTCTTTCCCTAATTTCAATCGAAGGGCTCCAAGGGCATCTGCCACGACTGATTTCTTATCCGCCACAAACAGCAACAAGTCTCCAGCTTCCGCATTCGCAGAAGTTGAAATCGCCGAAGCATCTTCTTCGGTCACAAATTTGGAGATCGGGCCTTTCAAGCCTTCCTCTTCTACCTTCAGCCAGGCTAACCCTTTTGCTCCGTAACGGGAAACGAACTCAGTCAAGCCATCAATGTCTTTACGGGAATACTGTGAAGCGCCGCCTTTCACATTGATCAGCTTCACTTGTCCACCGTTTGCGACAGCGCCGGCAAATACTTTAAATCCTGATTCCTTGACGATTTCGGATACATTGATCAGTTCCATGCCGAAGCGTGTGTCAGGTTTGTCAGAACCGTAACGGCTCATGGCATCGTCATACGTCATTCTTGGGATAGGCAATGTAACATTTACGCCTTTCACATCATTCATCAGCTTCTTCATCATATCTTCGACAAGTGAAATGATCTGTTCTTTATCCATGAAGCTCATTTCCATATCGATCTGAGTGAATTCAGGTTGACGGTCTGCACGAAGATCTTCATCACGGAAACAGCGGGCGATTTGATAATAACGGTCGAATCCGGAAACCATCAATAGCTGCTTAAAGATTTGTGGTGACTGTGGAAGGGCATAGAATTCCCCTTTATGAACCCGGCTCGGAACGAGATAATCACGTGCCCCTTCAGGCGTACTCTTTGTTAAAATCGGCGTTTCCACATCCAGGAATCCGTTATCGTTCAAGAAATTACGGAATGATGTCGTTACATTATGACGCATCTTGAACGTTTCCATCATCGCTGGACGACGAAGGTCAACGTAACGATATTTCAAGCGGACATCCTCCGACACTTCCATCTGGTCATCAATCATGAACGGTGGGGTTTTAGCTTCATTGATGATTTGAACCTCTTCAGCGTGGATTTCCACTTTTCCGGTTTTCAGGTTCGGGTTCACCGTTCCTTCTCCCCTTGCCACGACCGTACCCGTTATGCTCAGGACATACTCATTTCGGATTTTCTCTGCAAGTGAAAGGGCCTCTTCCGATAAATCCGGATTAAACACGACCTGTACGATTCCCTCTCTGTCACGAAGGTCGATGAAAATCAAGCCTCCCAGGTCCCTTCTCTTTTGAACCCAGCCTTTGATCGTGATTTTCTCATCGATGTATGTTTCTGTTATGTCTCCACAATATGCGGTTCTTTTTGTCATCATGTTCTCCTCCTTATCAAATCAACAGGTTCTATTTACCGAGCTTGCTCTTTACACTTTCAACAAACTGATCTAGGCTCACTTCTTCCTGTTCACCAGTAGCCATGTCTTTCAGATTAATTTTATTTTCTTGTAATTCATTATCACCGATGACGGCGACATATTTCGCTTCATAACGGTCGGCCGCTTTGAATTGGCCTTTTACCTTGCGATCCAGATAATCTTTCTCTGAAGAAATCCCTGCCGCTCTTAATTGATGAAGAAGCTTGACAGCATGATCTTTCGCGTCATCGCCCAATGATACGATGAAGCACTCAACTCCCTGTTCGATCGGGAGTTCGACCCCTTCTGCTTCCAGAGCCGAAAGCAGCCTTTCGATACTGAAGGCGAATCCGATTCCCGGGGTCTCAGGACCACCGATCATTTCAACCAGTCCGTTGTAGCGTCCACCGCCACAAAGAGTGGTAATGGCCCCGAAGCCTTCTGCATCACTCATGATTTCAAAGGCTGTATGGTTATAATAATCAAGCCCTCGTACAAGGGTGGGATCGACTGTGAATTCCACATCCATGTCAGAAAGGTGAGTCTGGACTTTTTCAAAATACTGCTTCGATTCGTTATTTAAGTAGTCGAGAATCGATGGTGCTGTAGACATCAACTCATGGTCGCGGTCTTTCTTACAGTCAAGGATCCTGAGCGGATTTTTCTCCAGGCGATTCTGGCAATCGCCACAGAATTCATCGATCCTCGGTTTAAAGTGATTGATCAATGCTTCTCTGTGTGCATTCCTGCTACCGGCATCACCGAGACTATTAATGACAAGCTTTAATTGAGTCAGCCCTAGTTTCTTGTAGATTCCCATTGCGAGGGAAATCACTTCTGCATCAATGGCAGGATCTTCACTTCCGAGAGCTTCGACGCCAAATTGGACAAATTGACGATAGCGTCCTGCCTGAGGTCTCTCATAACGGAACATGGGACCCGAGTAGAAGAGCTTCGTCGGCTGATTCGGGTGCCCGAACATTTTATTCCCTACAAAGGAGCGGACAACGGAAGCGGTCCCTTCAGGCCTGAGCGCCAGGCTTCTGCCTCCCCTGTCTTCGAACATATACATTTCTTTCTGTACGATATCCGTCGTATCCCCCACTCCACGGGTGAACAGTTCACTCGCCTCGAAAATCGGGGTGCGGATTTCTTTATACTGATAGTTGTGACAAAGGGTCTTTGCCACTTCCTCTACATACTGCCATTTTTCCACTTCACCAGGCAGGATGTCCTGTGTACCTCTTGGAATCTGAATGGACAAGATGATTTCCTCCTTTTATCGTGCACGTTGATCTTTATGTAAATAAAAAAAGCCCTCAGTCCCTTGTATATCATACAAGGGACGAGAGCTGTTATTCCCGTGGTGCCACCCTAATTGAAGTCTATGAAAGACCTCCACTTAGCCAGTTAACGCCTGGTACGTTCATCTCCTACTGACGAATCGTTTTCAGAGAGAAACCTCCTGAGTGTTCATTCACTAAGTCACATTGTAGAAATGCTCTCAGCCAAGGCATTTCCTCTCTTTACATGCGGGGGTTAGCTACTATGCTCGATCAACGGTTTTTGTAATGTTATTTTATTTGTATAATGATACGGTTGGCGCAGGTCCATGTCAAGAGGTTAAAGAAAATTTCGTCAGGATCGCTCCATTTTCTTTTTTAACAATTTCACTTCCCGTAATGATAATCCGAATTCGGAAGCAAGTTCAACGTTCAACGCATCTTTTTCACGTTCTAAAAACTGGTGGAAATCCACTCCAAATAACTGGTTATCCCCATTTGCATTCATGAATCCTTTTTCACTCGTCCTCACGTACACTCATCCTTTCAAAAACATTCCTACCTTTATCATTTCCAATTACCTATTTTTCTTTCGTTTTAAAGGGATTTTATTTTTTTTATCGTATTAAATCCATAAGGATTTCTTCCGGAACATCCCTTCTTTTAAAAAATTGACAGATGGTGTTCAACAGTTGAGCAGGAATATCCGATATTACTATGGGTGTTTGTATTTCTTACAGGAGGTGACGAAGATTAAGAAAGTAATCGCATCAATGCTGATTGTGCTCCTTATGTTCCCCTTGCAGCCCTTCATGGATCAGGCACAGGCTGAAACCGGAAAGGTCACGATCAGTGTCTCGACCCTTAATGTCCGGACAGGACCGGGACTGAGCTTCCCTGTTTTGACAACGGTACATAGAGGGGAAGAGTACAAAATAGTAGATACGCAAAAGGATTGGTATAAAGTCGAAACAAACAGTGGGGACGGCTGGGTGGCCGATTGGCTCGTCAACGTGGAA
The DNA here is from genome assembly GCF_037046045.1 of Rossellomorea sp. LJF3. Classification (NCBI taxonomy): domain Bacteria; kingdom Bacillati; phylum Bacillota; class Bacilli; order Caryophanales; family Bacillaceae; genus Rossellomorea; species Rossellomorea sp. LJF3. The sequence goes on from NZ_JBANLY010000006.1 coordinate 9,455, forward strand.
AAGACCGTTTCTGCTGATCCATCCCCTCGAGATGGCCAGGTGAACACAGACGGTCTCCGCGTCAGAAATGGCCCAAGTACCTCAGACGACGTCGTCACGGTATTACAAAATGGAGATATGGTGACCGTTATAAAAGAAGATGGGGACTGGCTGAACATTGAATCAGGAAGCATCAGGGGATGGGTCCACCGTGATTACATAACGGGAACAGAAGCCGCCCAAGGGAAAAAAAAGGTGAACCAAAAAGGGATCATCACAGATGACGCTTTGAATGTCCGAACATCACCATCCCTGCAGAGCTCCATCCTTGGCGTATTGAATAAGGGGGATGAGGTAGAGGTGACCGGAAGTGTTTCCGGTTGGTATGAGGTCCGATTCGGCGATGAGGTGGCATGGATCAGTGATTCATACGTAGAGTTCTCTACCGGTTCTGATGAAGATGAAACAAGCCCATCTGAAGAGGAATCATCCTCTACTGGAGATATGGTCGGGATCATTTCGGTACATGGTCTCAATGTCCGAGATGAAACCTCCCTGGACGGCCGAATCGTCGGTAAAGTATCCAAGGGTGAGAAATTCAAATTGTTAAAAGAGAAAAATAATTGGTATCAAATCAAGCTCTCGAATGGGGAGAAAGGCTGGGTTGCCGGGTGGTATGTTCAAAAAACGGTGACAGCCGCCGCCCACGAAAGTAGCAGCTCGAATGAAAACATCACGATTCTATACAACGGCACAAATATCCGCAGTGAAGCAAACACCCAGGCAAGTGTGGTCAAACGAGCTTCAAGTGGAGAGTCTTACGGGGTAAAAAGTAAGGATGGAGACTGGTATGAGGTGGAATTAGCCGATGGCAGTGCCGGGTTTGTAGCCGGCTGGGTCGTTTCGGTCCGCTCTGCAGCCGGTGAAGACACGACGCCTGACCGCAAGAAAAGCGGTGGTCTAAAAGATAAAGTGATCGTGATCGATCCCGGACATGGAGGAAGGGACAGTGGCACTACGGGAGCAAGTGGTACACTTGAGAAGCTTCTTACCATGAAAACCGGCGAACTCCTTGCAGAGAAATTGAAAAGTGCAGGGGCAAAAGTCAAATTAACAAGAAAAACCGATGAATATTTATCGTTACCGTCCAGGGTATCATTATCCCATTATAATCAGGCAGATGCCTTTATCAGCATACACTTTGACAGCATTATGGATTCTTCCATTGCAGGCCATACGACTTACTACTATCAGAACCAGCAAAAAGAGCTGGCAGAGGACGTCCACGAGAATCTCTCGGATCGATTACCCACCTCAGACCGGGGTGTCCGCATCGGGGATTATCATGTCATCCGTGAAAACAACCGGCCAGCCGTTCTTTTGGAATTAGGATTCCTCAGTAATCCCTCAGAAGAAGCCAATGTTAATACTCAGTATTTTCAAGATTTGGCTGCGACGGCCATCTATCATGGTTTAAGTGATTATTTCTCAGAGTGATGTCCATTCAAATAAAAAGGCTGATTCCGGTAGTGGAATCAGCCTTTGTTATCAGGTTTTACTCTCGATCAAGAGTGTAACAGGACCATCATTCGTCAAATTCACATCCATCATTGCACCGAATACGCCTGTTGCCACCTTCACTCCTTTTTCCTCAAGGATCTCATTGAAATAGTCATAGATCACTTCTGCATGGTCGGGTTTGGCTGCATTCATGAAATTCGGCCTTCTTCCCTTTCGGACGTCGCCATACAGGGTGAATTGGGATATGGATAGAATCTCTCCCCCAACATCCAGGAGTGAATGATTCATCTTCCCCTCTTCATCCTCAAAAATGCGAAGATTGACAACTTTTTCTGCCGTATAACGGGCATCTTCTTGTGTATCTTCATGGGTGATCCCCACAAGCAGTACAGCGCCTGATCGGATTTCCCCCTTTACTTCTCCATCTACAGTGACGGAGGCTTCTTTACTTCTCTGCAGTACAACCCTCATAAAGAAATCTCCTTTAGTTCATGATTCGTCTTACAGCATATATATCTGAAATCTGTTTGATTCTCTCTACCACTTTGTGAAGATGGGAAATGTTTTGAATCGAAATGGACATGTTGATGGTGGCCACCTTGTTCCGGTCCGATTTCCCGCTCACAGCCGATATATTCGTCTTCGTTTCATTCACCGCCTGAAGCACTTCATTCAGGAGGCCTCTGCGGTCATAGCCGGAGATTTCAATATCGACATTGTATTCTTTACGGTCATTCCCGTCACTTTCCCATGATACGGGAATGAGGCGCTGTTCCACTTCATCCGCCATGACATTCGTACAATCCGCACGATGCACTGAAACGCCGCGGCCCTTTGTAATGAAGCCGACGATTTCATCCCCGGGAACCGGACTGCAGCAGCGGGATAACCGGATAAGGAGATTGTCGATGCCCTCTACCTGTACACCCGCATCTTTTTTGCGCTTGACGGGTTGAGCGTTCAATTCCTTCATCGTTTCTTCCAGGTTATCTTCCTGTTCCCGCTTCTTCCGGTGTTTTTCCGTTAGCCGGTTGGCAATTTGAGCCGCTGTGATCCCGTTATATCCGACAGCTGCATACATATCATCTTCGTTTGAGAAATTGAATTTCTCCGACACACGCTTGATGTTTTCCGGATTCAGGATCTCCTTGACATCGAAATCCTGATTCTTGATTTCTTTTTCGACCAACTCACGGCCTTTTTCAATATTTTCTTCCCTGCGCTGTTTCTTGAAGAACTGCTTGATTTTATTCTTCGCCTGGGAAGTCTGGGCAAGCTTCAGCCAATCCTGACTCGGCCCATACGAATGTTTGGACGTAAGGATCTCGATGATATCCCCTGTTTTCAGCTTGTAATCGAGAGTGACCATTTTCCCGTTGACCTTGGCACCGATCGTTTTATTGCCGATTTCCGAGTGGATCCGGTAAGAAAAATCGATGGGGACGGAGCCTGATGGCAATTCCAATACGTCTCCTTTAGGTGTGAATACAAAGACCATATCGGAAAACAGGTCGATTTTAAGAGATTCCATGAATTCTTCAGCATTGGCCGATTCATTCTGGAACTCGAGTATCTCCCTGAACCAGGATAGCTTCTTCTCGAACGACACAGGTTCATTCGCTTCTTTCCCTTCTTTATACGCCCAGTGTGCCGCTACCCCGTATTCAGCGATCTGGTGCATCTCAAGAGTTCTGATCTGCACTTCCAGTGGATCTCCTTTAGGACCGATGACCGTCGTATGAAGGGATTGATACATATTCGGTTTCGGCATGGCAATATAATCCTTGAACCTTCCAGGCATAGGTTTCCAGCAGGTATGAACGATTCCGAGTACAGCATAGCAATCCTTGATGCTGTCTACTACAACCCGTACGGCCAGGAGGTCGTAAATTTCATTGAATTGTTTGTTCTGCAGCGCCATCTTACGATAGATGCTGTAAATATGCTTAGGGCGTCCAGAAATTTCAGCCACGATTTTCACATCGCCGAGCTTATCTTTTACTTCATTGACGACTTCCTCTAAATACTGTTCACGCTCCGCACGCTTCTTCTTCATCAAATTGACGATTCGATAATACTGCTGAGGATTTAAATACCGGAGCGACGTATCTTCCAATTCCCACTTGATCTTTGAAATCCCCAACCGATGGGCCAAAGGAGCGAAGATTTCAAGTGTCTCATTCGCTATTCTCCGTTGCTTCTCCTGTGGTAAATGTTTCAGGGTTCTCATATTGTGGAGGCGGTCTGCCAATTTAATCAGGATGACCCGGATATCCTGAGCCATCGCCACGAACATTTTCCGGTGATTTTCAGCCTGCTGCTCTTCATGGGATTTGTATTTAATCTTCCCTAGCTTCGTGACCCCATCAACGAGCATGGCCACTTCGGCATTGAACGCTTCTTCAATTTCACCAAGGGAAATGCCTGTATCCTCCACTACATCATGAAGAAACCCTGCAGCAACGGTCGCCGGATCCATCTCTAGATCCGCAAGTATCCCTGCCACCTGGATGGGGTGGATGATGTAGGGTTCACCTGACTTCCGGTATTGCTCACTGTGGGCATCCCTTGCATACTCGTATGCCTTCTGGACCATTTCAACATGCTCATCGTTTAAGTATGCTCTTGTTTTATCAATAACCTGTTCCGGGGTTAGTACTTGATCTTTAGCCATGATCAAAATCACCTTTGTATTTTAATATAGTTCACGATTGTTCGATTTTAATGATTGTTACTATTATCAAAAAAAAAACAGCTTCTGTAAAGTGTTTCGCAGAAAATTCTCAGAATCCAACTGTTTTTGTCGATAAATGTCGATGCTATTCCTCTTTAAATTAAAAAAATAAGGGCTGACACGTTAACAGTTGTCAGTCCCTTATTTCAGTATATCACACATTCAATACGTTTATCAGATTTGATAAAGGTAATTAGTATTGCATCAACGTCATAATATCGTAGTTCTCAAGTTTGTCGCGGCCGTCAAGGTACGTAAGTTCAATTAAGAACGCAGTCCCTGCAACGATTCCACCGAGTTCTTCCACAAGCTTGATCGTTGCTTCGATCGTTCCACCTGTTGCCAGTAAATCGTCCGTGATCAGGACACGCTGGCCGGGCTTGATGGCATCTTTATGGATGGTCAAAGCATCTTTACCATACTCAAGGCCGTATTCCTTCTGGATTGTTTCACGTGGTAATTTACCAGGCTTGCGGACAGGCGCAAAGCCTACGCCGAGTGCATAAGCGACTGGGCATCCGATGATGAATCCACGGGCTTCCGGTCCTACAACCAGGTCGATCTGCTTTTCTTTTGCATATTCGACGATTTGGTCTGTAGCATATCTATAAGCATCACCATTATCCATAAGGGTTGTGATGTCTTTAAACTTAATCCCTTCTTTTGGCCAATTCTCAACGATTGTAACATATTGTTTTAAGTCCATGCTTCTACTTCCTCCTCAATTGTAACAGACTCTTCTATCCTTTCATTAAACCAAGTCTTCAACTCTTGATAGGAAGAATATAACAATTCGTTTTCAAGCTCGTATTGTTGTTGTTTCTTCTGATATGTTCGAGATTCAGAAAGATCTTTCTTGGTTTTCGCAGGATTAAGAGAAATAAATCCATTGTCTATTGTAACAAACTTCAAATCAAAAAACACCTGTGACATGAAATCGATTGTTTCTTTTGACCAGCCTTTGTATTTGGCCAGGTCATCGCCATGCTTATTGACATCGAACGATCCCCTTTTGGTTAAAAAGCCATAGTACCATTTAAAATGGTCCCGGGTCGGCATGGTACTGAAGAAATGATCTTCTTCCTGGAAGAAATGAGCATAGATCCGATGAGGACGCCCCTTCTTCAAAAGCTCTTCAAGTAGAGGCTTGGAATTCGGCAGATCCAACAGCACAAGGCTCGCTTTCTCCGTTGATAACCCATCAAGAGTCGAGCTTTCCTCCAAGAGGATGACTTCATCTTTCGGCAGGTTCAGTTTGTCCAACGTGGATGGATGAAAACAAATCATTTTCTTATTTTCTTCTGGGATGAGTCCGTTCCATTTATGGACCTGCTTGATTCCCCGCACATCAAATAATTGCCAATGATCGATTTTCACATCTTGTAAAAATACCTGGGGCTTCTTGCGGTTGTTCCACTCATTTATGGATAATTCACCAATGACGGACGCATTTGAAAAAGGCGTCATGTGGTCAGCCAATTCACCAAGCCCGAAGCCTACACCATCCAATTGAATGCCCTTGTCCTCTAAAACGAGCTTCAGATGATTTTGGGCAGATCCGATTTTTTTATAATGCTCGATGCTCACATTATCAATGATCCACTTAGGCTTTGGATTCTTCATCCCAAAAGGCGCTAAAAGCTGAAGCTTTTCAATCGATTCTACAGAGATTTCGTCCACTGTCACAGGAGCATCGAGCTGTGTGACCGGGATGAAGTCTTCTGGTGTCAGTTCCGTGCCCGCCAGTTCATTCAACCGATTTCTCAACTGAGCTACATCGTCTAGTTGCAGCGTCATTCCGGCAGCCATCGGATGTCCTCCGAAGTGGGGAAGGATATCCCGGCAGGTTGAAAGATTTTTGAAAAGATCAAATCCTACGATGCTTCTCGCAGAGCCTTTCGCCGTCCCCTTTTCAGAGTCGTAACACAGCACGATGGTCGGCCGGTAAAACTTGTCGACAAGGCGGGAAGCCACAATCCCGACAACTCCCGGATTCCAGCCTTCTTTTCCGATGACGAGTACATGGTTATCCTTCAGCGGGAAGTCCCGCTCCACCATCTCAATGGCTTCCTCGGTCATTTGAGCGACGATCGCCTGTCTTTCTTTATTCAAGCCGTCAATTTCTTCTGCCAATGCCTTTGCCTCTTCTTCGTCTTCTGTAAGCATGAGGTCAACGGCGGGATCGGCATCACCTAAACGACCGACGGCATTAATCCGTGGAGCGATCATGAAGCCGACCGTCTCTTCTGTTATTTCATGCTGCTTCGCATTGGCGATTTTGCATAAAGCTTTGATCCCCAGTCGGTTTGAACCCCGGAGCTCTGCAAGACCTCGTTTAGCCAAAAGGCGGTTTTCTCCTCTCAAAGGAACGAGATCCGCAATGGTTCCAATCGCGGCAAGGTCCAGTAAATGGGTCGGCAGCTCGCCATAAAGGGCATGGGCCAATTTAAATGCCACCCCTACCCCGGCAAGTTCCCCAAACGGATAGGCTACTTCTCCTATCTTTGGATGTAGTAGGGCATAGGTTTCCGGTAATTCGGGTCCAGGTTCATGGTGATCTGTAATGATCAAGTCCATCCCGAGATCTTTCGCGAGTTTAGCTTCGTTCACGGCAGAGATCCCTGTATCGACCGTGATGATGAGCGAGAATTCCTCATCCTTCGCCCAGCGGAACGCCCCCTCATTCGGGCCGTATCCTTCACTGAACCGATTCGGGATATAGAATTCCACCATGGCGCCCAAATCCCTCAGTACCGTCATCATGACCGACGTACTGCTGACCCCATCTGCATCATAGTCACCGTAAACGAGAATTCTTTCCCCGTTTTCAATGGCTTTATGGATCCGTTCCGTAGCTTTTTTCATATCTTCAAATAAAAACGGATCGTGAAATGAGTCGCCTGAATCAAATAAAAAATTACGGGCTTCTTCTACATCGTCCAAGTCACGATTTATCAATAATTTCGCTACAAGCGAAGGTACTTTAAGTTCATTTGCCAATTCTGCTATTTTATGTTCATCTGTTTCTGTCAATATCCAACGTGTTTTTGAGTTTAACATACGTTCACCCCTCAGCCTTACTCATTATACAAAAGTGAGGGGGTTGTTTCAATCTTAATGAAGGTCTGTGAAGAGGATGTAGGATGGGTGGACGTGGTTTTAAAGTCGTCATGGGTGGAAATCCAGCCGCTTTTGGTGAAAAACCAGCCGGAATCGGGAATAATCCGGCGGGTTTACGCCATTTTCCAGCCGTTATGGTTGGAAATCCGGCCGAAATCCAACAGAATCCAGCCGAATGACATTTATATCCAAAAACAACCAACCAAACGCCCCAGTCCAACACAAAAAAAGCCCGGCGGCAACAGCCACCAGACTCATTTATTCTCCCACTTCCCCTACCGAATCGGGAGCGCGTTTTTTCAAGGGGATATCTTCCGTCTTTTGTTTATGCATTCCCTCTGCCTGTTCCCGGAGCAGCATATTTTCCTTTTCAAGGGATTTGACCCTGCGCTGGACGACGAATAACCGGAACAACCCAACGGAGCCGATGATGATACCGCCCATCAGGACAGATCCGAGAATAACTAATATAAGAGGCCAGTCGGATTCACCGAACAGATAATTGACGGTGACCGGGTCGACGTTGATGACGGCGAAAACCGATACGACCAACGCAAAGAAAATACCTAATAATAATGTCCATTGAAACTTCATGAGACTTCCCTCCCTTTAAGTTAAGTCTATTTGATCATCACTTTCTTCAGAAGCAGGATTGAATGGATTGATATGGATGAATACATCATTCACATTGGATTCCTCCAGGAGCTTCTCTTTGACTCTCTTCCCGACACGATGACCTTCCTCTACCGTCATGTAAGGATCGACACTGATTTTTAAATCGATGATGACGTAGTGTCCGTGTTCCCTTGCATGAAGCTCGTTGATTTCCTTCACTTCCGGGACGGTCTCCACGATTTTTCGAAAAGGCAGTACATCCTCGTCATGCATGACGTGATCAAGGGTCGTATGTATGGATTCCGCCCCCAGATGCCAGGCCATCCTGAGTACAAGCAGTGAAACGAATATTCCAGCAACAGGATCCGCATAAACAAGCCAGCCGATATCGAACTTCCCGCCAAGGATGGAAGCTGAGATCCCGACCAGTGCCGCGATGGAAGAGAACACATCCGAACGATGCTCGTATGCATTCACGATCAATGCATCACTCTTTAACCTTTTACCCAAACGATATTTGTATTGAAACATCGCTTCTTTCACGATGATGGAGAAGATGACGGCATAAATCGCAATCGCTGTCGGCGGGGTGAGAGGGTGAAAGAAGGATTCAATCGATGATTTCCCAATTTCGATCCCCACCAGGAACAACAGGACGGCCACGATGATTGCCGCAATGGACTCCGCCTTTCCGTGACCATAAGGATGATCCTGATCGGGGGGCTGCTTGGCAGCACGCAAACCGATAAAGACGGCAAGTGATCCCGCTACATCCGATGCTGAATGAACCGCATCGGCAATCAGTGCCCGGCTATTCCCCATGATGCCTGCCGCCCACTTTATCACCGCCAATACAATATTTCCCACCACACCGATCATGGCAGCAAACTCCGCTTTTTTAAAACGATCCTCATGATTCATTCAAGTCGCCTCCCTTATAACTTCTATTAGTGTAACCCAATGCTGTAAAAATACAAAAAAAGACAGGTCCGGGAAGAAATACTTCCCGGACCTCTTAATCGTCATTATACTTGCGGTTCATCCGACCATGTTTTCTTTTCTTTTACTGTCTTGATGGTTCCTTTTTTCTTCAGTTCTTTCTTCTTCATTACGAGCCATACCTGGGAAGCGATGAATACGGAAGAATAGGTACCTGAGATTAATCCGACCAATAAGGCGATGGAGAAGTTACGGATCGACTCACTTCCGAAGATCATGAGTGCAATGACCGTGAACACCACAGTCAATACTGTATTGACTGAACGGCCCATCGTCTGTCTGATACTTAGGTTCACTACCTCTTCAATGTCCTTATCCGTCTTCAAACGGCGTTTCTTATGAAGATTCTCACGGAGCCTGTCAAAGGTGACGATCGTATCATTGATCGAATAACCGACTATTGTCAGGACGGCTGCAATGAATGTGATATCCACTTCGAGCCTCGTCAAGCTGAAGAATGCGATGATAAAGAATGCATCATGCATAAGGGCAAGGATTGCTCCCAAAGCCATTCTCCATTCGAATCGGAGTGTTACGTATATAATGATCCCGATGGAGGCAATGACCAAAGCAATCATGGCGTTCTTTGCGAGTTCCTTCCCGATGACAGGAGATACGGTACTGATACTCGGTTCAGCTCCATAAAGCTTGTTAAAGTGATCTTTCAACTTTGCGATCTCGTTCTTGTTCAAGTCATCCGTATAGCGGACAACGGCAATGTTATCTTTTTCACCAGAGATGACGACATCATTAGAAGGCAGTTTTATTTCTTTCAGTTCATCCTGAACCTGTTCGGTCTTCAAGCTCTGATCAGCCAGGATTTCCATACGGGAACCACTGACAAAGTCGATTCCAAGATTCAGTCTGAAGATGGCCAGAATGATGATCCCCGCCGTGATGAGTACAGCTGAAAACGCGAAAAACTTCTTACGCTGTCCAGCAAAATCAAATCGGTCGAAGCGGGTAGGCAGATCCAGGGTATCATAATTCTCCGACAGATCTTTGATTTCGGATTTCTTCACACCGAACCAGCCCGGCCTTTTATTAAAGATGCGGCTGTGTACCCAAAGGCTCATTAATAGACGTGAACCCCATACCGCCGTGATGAAGCTTGTCAGAATACTGACGATCAGCATCGTTGCAAACCCTTTAACCGAGCTATTTCCATAGAAGAATAGAACAGCAGCGGCAAGGATCGTCGTCACGTTGGCATCAAGGATCGTTAAGAAGGACGACTTGTTACCGGCCTGGAATGCAGAGCGGATCGGCTTCCCGACTCGCATTTCTTCTTTGATCCGTTCATACGTGATGATGTTCGCGTCTACGGCCATACCCACACCAAGGATGAGGGCTGCAATCCCCGGCAGGGTCAGGACCCCGTTCATGAAATCGAAAATCAACAGAATCAAGTAAATATAAACAGAAAGGGTGATCGTGGCGATCAGTCCCGGGAATCGGTAGTACGCAATCATGAATAAGAAAATGATGGCAATCCCGATGATACCCGCAGTCACTGTCTTATCCAGCGCCTGCTGACCGAATTGCGCCCCCACTGAAGTTGAATATTTCTCCTCCAGTTTGACCGGAAGTGCCCCCGCATTTAGAAGGGAAGCAAGATTTTGGGCCCTCTCAACCGTAAAGTTCCCTTCAATGATGACTTCATCCGAGTTGATCGGCTTTCTTACCGCCGGGTCGGAGATGAATTTCGGGTCTTCCTTCCCTACCTCAGCTTTGTAAGAATCTTTTCCTTCCTCGAAATCCAGCCAGATGACAAGCTGGTTCTGTGGAGCCATCGAGGAAATATCTTTCGTTAATTCATAGAATTTTGAGCGGTCTTTTAATTTTAATGAAACGATTGGATTATTTTTGTCATCAAACGTTTGTTTCGCAGAATCGGATACAAGATCCGATCCGTCCAGACGGACTTTATCGTTCACGTCACGGAACGTCAGATTGGCTTGAGTGGAGAGGATTTCCCTTGCTTCGTTCTGGTCCTCGACACCGGCCAGTTGAACACGGATGCGGTTCCCGTCTTCGATTTGGATATTCGGTTCACTGACACCCAATACGTTAATACGCCTGTCGAGTGCATCGGCAGTATTGGCGACAGTCTCTTTCGTGATTTCCTGGCCTTTTTTGATCGGCTGAACTTCATAAAGAACTTCAAATCCGCCCTGCAGGTCCAATCCCAGTTTAATGTTATCTACAATACTCTTCGTTGTGCCTCCCATAGTACCTGCAAGCAATACCACAAGTATAAAGAAGGCAATGATTCGGCCACGCTTTACCATTATGTATAGATCCTCCTTGCCGTTTTAAAAAAACCATACGAACTATGCTTCAAAAAGTAATATAATTCCTGAAAACTTCACCTTTCTCATTATCTATGAGAAAGAAATGAGTGTCAATTTCTTTTCGGGCTATTTTCCATTCTTATTCGGGCGAAGAAGCTCGTTCAGCTCATCTTCATTCACTTCTGCAAACCAATTGGGAGACCTGTACGCTTCGATCGTTTCAAAGCTCATATACTCTCCTGGCTTGACCGTTAACACATCACTCACTAACTGAAAGAACTTTACATCCACTTCAGGCTTCTTCCATTTCTTCTTCGTTAAGTAGGACCATAGGCGGTCAGCGTCTGCCTTTCCGTATCCAAGAATTTCAAATTCTTCTACTTTGCTTACAAGCGCTGGTACTAATGATTCAAAAAAACGATCGTAAGGATGCTGATTTTTCTTCATACCCCGTCCACCCCATTTGGGCTATATTCAGCCCGAATTGTTCACTACTTGTCATGCTTTGTCCACCCTTATGCATATACATCATTGTAAACGATAATACCAATTTTGAGAAGGCAGGGAATTTTATGTCAAAATTTCTGAAAGGCACCATGATCTTAATGATGGCCGCCTTTATAACTAGAATATTAGGGTTCGTGAACCGCATCGTCGTCGCCAGGTTCATCGGGGAAGAAGGCGTCGGCCTGTTTATGATGGCTTTCCCCACCCTCATTCTCGTCATCACGATCACTCAACTGGGGCTCCCTGTAGCGATCTCAAAAAATGTTGCCGAGGCAGAATCAAAGGGTGATATACGGAAGGTAAAGAAGATATTGGTCGTCTCCCTTTCCATCACCATGGGGCTGTCCCTCATCTTCACCCCGGCCCTCATCCTGCTCGCCCCCTATTTAACTGACGTCTTATTTACAGATGACCGGATATACTATCCATTGGTGGCCATTGCCCCGATCATTCCGATCGTAGCCATCTCTTCCGTCATCCGCGGCTATTTCCAGGGAAGGCAGAACATGAAACCTTCCGCTTATTCACAAGTCATCGAACAGGTAGTCCGGATTACCCTGATTGCCGTATTGACCAAAACCTTTCTTCCATACGGAATTGAATACGCTGCAGCCGCTGCCATGGTGGCGTCGGTCCTTGGTGAACTCGCATCCCTTCTTTATTTATTCGCAAGTTTTAAAGTAAAGAAGAAGTTTAAAATCAGGCACAATTTCTTCACCTCGATCAAGAATGGCCGGGAAACCTTTAATGAACTCATGAGTGTGGCCCTGCCGGCAACAGGCAGCAGGATGATCGGGTCGATTGCCTGGTTTTTTGAGCCGATCGTGGTGGCGAACAGCCTAGCCCTCGCCGGAGTGGCTGCCGGGATGGCGACGAAACAGTATGGCTCCTTGACGGGATATGCCCTTCCCCTTCTGTTTCTTCCATCATTCGTGACCCTTTCATTATCGCAATCCCTTGTCCCGGCCATCAGTGAAGCCAACTCTCAAAAGAATTTCACCTTAATCGAACACAGGCTTCAGCAGGCCCTCAGGTTCTGTTTGATCACAGGGGGAATTTCCGTCGTCATCCTCTACGTGTATGCAAAGCCCCTCATGCAGGTCATGTACGGGAATGAAAACGGGGCAGGTTTCTTGATGATTATGGCGCCTTTCTTTTTATTTTATTACTATCAGGGGCCATTGCAGGCCGTGCTCCAGGCGTTGAACCTTGCAAGGGCCGCCATGATCAACAGCCTGATAGGGGCAGTGGTGAAGACCGGCGTCATCTTTGTCCTTGCTTCACAGCCGGCTTTTGGCATCAACGGGGCGGCACTCGGAATCGTCACCGGGTTCCTGCTTGTGACCCTGCTTCATTTCATGACCATCCTGAAATATATCCCGATGACGATCTACGCCCGGGATTACGTAAAGACGGTGTTAGTCCTGTTGATTACCGGAGTATGGGGACACTTTTCTTATCTTTACTTATTTGATGGTCAGTCCACCGTATTCAGATTGCTGTTCGGGGTCCTGACTTGTACGGCTCTTTATACTGTGCTCTCCATCACCCTTAAGCTCATCGTGAAAAACGACCTTGCCAGGATCCCGTTCATCCGGCGATTCATCACTCCATAGTATCTCCAAATAAAAATACTCCTTGACATTTTGTTGAGGAGTATTTTTATTGGAGTCACTTTCGTAATCGGTATTGCTTCATTTTTCAAAAGTAAGCAGAAAGTTGATTTCCACTCCAGGATGCTCGCTTTCCGCGGGGCTGGCGGTGAGCCTCCTCGGCTACGCCTCCGGGGTCTCACCTGTCCAGCAATTCCCGCAGGAGTCGAGCATCCTTCCGCTCCAATCAACTTACGGAGCATGTATCCTTACACAGAAATTAAATAAGAACAAGAAGGTTAGCAAACAACCTGATTAATATTCAAAAAGATTTTTCAAATCACCAAAAAATAAAATATCGCTAAAAACTTCACTTTTTGTAGAGTGAAAACTCAAATACAAACCTTTTAGGAATGACGCTTGTAATAGCAAAGAGTGGAATGAAGCGGAAGGCATTTGACTCCTGCGGGAAATAGCGAAAAGCGGAGGCGGCTTGCTCAGCCCCGACAAGCATAAGATGAATGGGCCGGGAAGGCGTTTTTTGCCTTCTTGGACCATTTAGCTTATGACCTCGAGGGGCTAGCCGCCGGAGCTGGACAAGGGTAGGACACCACTTGAAGCCCGAGGAGGCTCAACTTCCTCCCCGCGCGAGTCTTGTGCCTGCAACGGAAAGGAACGGTCCACCATTCATAATCAGATCATTTCTCAAAGATTATTTGTTTTTTTCATCAATGTAAAATTGTCCGTTTTGGAAGCTGCAGAAGGAGATTTCCTGGACGTTTTTGAATCCGCGTTCTCTCAGTTCTTTCCGTAACCAGAAGGACGTTTTTCCGATCATATCGAGATGGGTGGTTTGGACTTGTCCATCGAGGATCAGGGGCAGTGTCAGGGAATGCGGAGTCTTTTTGTCTTTCTGGAGGACAGATAGTTTTCCCGATGGCTCTAATATTGCAAATTCGACATCTGCCAAATTGAAAATATCCTTTTCCCTTAATTGAAGAAGCAGATCATCATAATTGTAGCGTTGTTTCTTCATGGCTTCGTCGTCGATTTTTCCGTTATGGATAATGACGGTAGGTTTTCCGTCCAATAATTCCCGAAAAGATTTAGATCTGAGAGAAAACCATGCAAACAGGATCTGGACGAGGACGATGACCCCCATGGGCAGCACTGTATGAATGATGGGATCCTCCGGTTCTTCGATGGCCATGACCGCCATCTCTGCAATCATCATGAATACGACCAGATCCAGAATGCTCAGTTCCCCGATCTCTCTCTTCCCCATGATTCTAAAAATGAAAATGATCATTACGTAAAGAAAAAGAGTGCGTAAAATGATGATAAAATATTCCTCCACTACTTTTCCCTCCCATACACATGTCATTATGTAGTATCGACAGAAGGAGAAAATAAATCGGAGGAATTTTTATCCACCCATGAATGGGCAGATGTATTTAAAATATACGGATATGGTGGCCTCAACGGATACATGGTCAGAGCCCCTCTTTTCCAGGAAGATCCATACTAGTCTACGAGGCTTGACCACATAAAATTTCTAGTCTTTTTTACCATTGCGATGAATATGCTTGTACTAATACGGAATAAAATTATCGATTTAGAAGGGAGAGGACCGTCATCGAAGCGAAAAAAATGGGTGGTGCCGTCCTTTACGGCACGACCACCATATTTGTCATAGCGATTGCCGCAAGTTTATTATTCTCACTGTTGCTCCGGTTTACCGATCTTGCTGAAAACTCCATTACATTGTTTGTCACGATCATTTCATTTCTTTCTTTGTTTGTTGGTGGATTTATGTCAGGTGGAAAAGGAAAGACCAAAGGCTGGGTGCTTGGAGGTTCTACAGGACTCATTTACACCCTCGTCATTTTCTTATTTCAATACCTGGGATACGATAGCCTGTTTTCAATGGAACAGCTTATCTATCACGGGTGTTATATCCTGACGGCCATGATGGGGGGAATCCTTGGTGTAAACATGAGTGGCGGTCCGAGGGAAGGATAATCCATCCCCATAATAAAAAAGGGTCCCTCTTCCACGTGCCTTGGCACATGGAGAGAAACCCTTTTTTTATTATACCTGCTCGGCTCTGATGACTTCCCTGATCGCATTACGATCATATGTAAGACGGCTGCCGTCACCACACAGGATGACTACTTTACCTTCTTCGATAGCATCGATTGATCCGTGTAAACCGCCAATCGTGATAATTCTATCACCCTTCGCAAGCTCATTTTGCATTTTAGAGACTGCTTTTTGACGCTTTTGCTGAGGACGGATCAGTAAAAAGTAAAACAGAACGAACATTAATATCAAAGGTAGTATTGTTCCTAAACTTCCTCCCATTCTTTTTCCCCTCCTTTCAATGATTTATTTATTGCATGCTTTTTTAGAAGTTTTTCGCATCAGGACGGTTGAAGCCGTACTGCTCGAAAAATTCTTCCCTAAAGTCACCTAGACGATCTTCACGAATCGCTTGTCTGACTTGCTCCATCAATTTTAACAGAAAATGAAGATTATGATAAGTCGTAAGGCGAATTCCGAACGTTTCGTCACATTTGATCAAGTGACGGATATAGGCACGGCTATAATTTTTACACGTATAGCAGTCGCAATTCTCATCGATCGGTCTGAAATCCCTTGCATATTTTGCGTTTTTCACGACCAGACGGCCTTCACTTGTCATAAGCGTTCCGTTGCGGGCGATACGGGTCGGGAGGACACAATCGAACATATCGATTCCGCGAATCGAACCATCGATCAGTGAATCCGGAGATCCGACGCCCATCAGGTAACGGGGCTTATCCGTCGGAAGATGTGGCGTGGTGAAATCAAGCACTCGATTCATGACGTCCTTAGGCTCCCCGACAGAAAGTCCACCGACGGCATATCCAGGGAAATCCATGGATACCAGGTCACGGGCACTTTGCTTACGAAGCTCTTCGTATTCCCCACCTTGGACGATACCGAATAACCCTTGATCCTGCGGTCGCTCGTGGGCTTCCAGGCATCGCTCTGCCCAACGCGTGGTACGCTCCACTGAACTCTTCATATACTCGTATTCCGCAGGATACGGTGGACACTCATCGAATGCCATCATGATATCAGATCCCAATGCATTCTGTATCTCCATCGCTTTCTCCGGGCTTAGGAAGAGTTTATCCCCGTTCAGATGATGACGGAAATGGACTCCTTCTTCTTCAATCTGGCGGAGCTTACTCAAGCTGAACACTTGGAAGCCTCCTGAATCGGTCAGGATGGCGCGATCCCAGTTCATGAATTTATGAAGGCCACCTGCTTCCCTTATGATCTCATGACCTGGACGTAACCATAAATGATACGTATTACTAAGGATAATCCCGGATTCCATGGATTTCAGATCCTCCGGGGACATCGTTTTTACAGTAGCCATGGTTCCTACAGGCATGAAGGCAGGCGTTTCGAATGAACCGTGTGGCGTATGGACGCGGCCCAGTCTGGCACCGGTTTGTTTGCATGTTTTAATGTGTTCATATCTTATTGCAGTCAACTTGGGAATTCTCCTTCCAATTTCCATTGGGTTTTACAATCAGTCATCATTTAATCAACATCGCATCTCCAAAACTGAAGAAGCGGTACTTCTCTTTAACGGCGGTTTCATAGGCATGCATCACGTTGTCCTGCCCCGCAAAGGCGCTGACCAGCATGATCAGGGTCGACTTAGGCAAGTGGAAGTTGGTGATCAGCCCATCAATCCCTTTAAACTCATAGCCTGGATAAATGAAGATATTCGTCCATCCATTCTCTTCAACGAACGTCCCATGTTTGGATGCAATGGTTTCAAGTGTGCGGGTGGAGGTAGTTCCCACCGTTATGATCTTGCCTCCATTTGCTCTTACCTCATTCAAGAGGCGGGCGGTCCCTTCCGATACCTGATAGAATTCGGCATGCATATCATGATCTTCTATCGTCTCGACGGAAACCGGCCTGAACGTACCCAGTCCCACATGAAGGGTGATGAAAGCGATGTGTACACCTTTTTCCTTCAGCTCCTCCAACAATTCTTCCGTAAAGTGGAGTCCTGCAGTCGGCGCAGCCGCTGAGCCCCTTTCCTTGGCAAACACCGTCTGGTAGCGGTCCTGTTCTTCCAATCGTTCACGGATATACGGCGGCAGCGGCATTTCACCCAATTCATCCAATACTTCGTAAAAAATCCCTTCATATCGGAATTCAAGGATCCTTCCACCGTGATCCTTCAAGTCAACACACGTTGCTTTTAATTTCCCGTCCCCGAATACAATCTCAGTTCCGACACGGATCCGTTTTGCCGGCTTCACAAGTGTCTCCCATTTGTCGCCGTCCTCCTGTTTCAGGAGGAGCACTTCAATATTGGCACCTGTATCTTCTTTTTGTCCAAAAAGACGTGCCGGCAGTACTCTTGTATCATTCAGGACGAGGCAATCCCCTTCCTGGAGGTACTCGGTGATCTGTTTGAACCGGATATGCTCCATGGAACCATCTTCTTTATCCAATACCATCAGCCTGCTCTCGGAACGGTTCTCAAGAGGCGTCTGGGCAATCAATTCTTCTGGTAAATGAAAATCAAAATCTTCTACTTTCACAGTTCGTCACCTGGCTTATGTAAATCTCACTCATGAATCCTATTTAAATCTCCCGATGAAATAAAAGACAACGGAAAGTATAACACTTATCAGAATAGAAGTCATAAGTGGAAAATAAAATGTCGCATTTTCTTTTTTGATGATGATGTCACCCGGCAGTTTCCCTATTTTGATGAATTGCATAAGGAAGCCGATCACAAGGATGATCGCGCCGATGATCATGACTAATTTAGGCAGACCTGTCAATTGTCCGGCACCTCCAGTTGGAAATGGTCATACACAAGATGAGTGACGATCCTCCCTCTCGGCGTCCGCTGGATGAATCCAATCTGCAAAAGGTACGGTTCGTACACATCTTCAATCGTATGGGACTCCTCCCCGATGCTTGCTGCGATCGTATCGAGTCCCACAGGTCCTCCCCTGAAGCGCTCGATGATCCCTCTAAGAAGCTTATGGTCGATATGATCGAGACCGAGTTTATCGACCTGAAGAAGTTCAAGGGCTTCCCGTGACATGGTGGTGGTAATATCCCCATTCCCCTTCACCTGGGCGAAATCCCTTACCCTCCTGAGCAGCCGATTGGCGATACGCGGGGTCCCTCTTGATCTCCGCGCCAATTCTTCAGAAGCCTTCGCTTCGATCTTCGTGTTCAAAATCGCCGCTGTCCGCTGAACAATTTCATTCAACTGCTCTTCATTATAATATTCCAACCTGCATAAAACACCAAATCGATCTCGAAGGGGAGCCGATAAGGCACCGGCACGGGTTGTCGCCCCCACCAGCGTAAAAGGGGGAAGATCCAAACGGACAGACCGTGCACTTGGACCATTCCCGATGACAATATCCAAACAGAAATCTTCCATTGCAGGATACAGAACCTCTTCGATCGCCCGGGGCAGCCGGTGGATCTCATCGATGAACAACACATCACCCGGCTCGAGTGCCGTGAGGACGGCGGCCAGGTCTCCCGGTCTCTCGATTGCCGGTCCTGAGGTCGTGCGCATGTTCACTCCCATCTCATTGGCAATGACGGCGGCCAGGGTCGTTTTCCCTAATCCCGGCGGCCCGTAAAGAAGGACATGGTCCAATGTCTCCTGTCTCATCTTTGCCGCTTCGATGAAAACCTCAAGATTATGTTTGACCTTATCTTGCCCAATATATTGTTTTATTGTCTGAGGACGCAAGGAATATTCAAAGGAATCTTCATTTAATTCCGATTCTCCTGATACGATTCTGTCTTCCATTTAGACTTCCTCCTTTCATAGCAGTCCTTATTTCAAGAGAAGTTGAAGGGCTTTCCTGATGATTTCGTCTGACGAATGCCCTTCCCCTTTCAGTTTAGGGGTGATTTTCTTGATTTCGCGTTCAGAGTAGCCCAGGGCTTTAAGGGCAAGGATGGCTTCATCAAATGCCTCATCCTTTCCATGGGATACTTCCGCCTCTTCATGATCCGAGAACAGGCTTGGGAAATAATCAGGCACAACATCCTGCAGCTTCCCTTTTAAATCCAGGATCATCTGACGGGCCGTCTTCTTCCCTACACCAGGGAACTTCGTCAGGAAGCTTTCATTCTCTTCCTCAATGGCCGTGATCACCTGCTGAGGGGCACCTGAAGCCAAAATCGCCAGGGCTCCCTTTGGTCCGATCCCCGACACATTTAATAGTTTCATAAAGAGGAGCTTCTCTTCAATGGCAAGAAACCCGTAAAGGGCGATAAGATCTTCCCTGACATGCTGATATGTAAAAATCTGAATCTCTTGATTTTGATATTTTGAATACACAAATGGATTCGCCGTATACAACTGATACCCGATTCCATTATTCTCCACTACAACATACTCGGGACCCACTTGACTGACCGTCCCTTTTATATATTCATACATTTCATTCTCTCCCCATTTGGTACAACTTCCTGTTTATTCTTCCGTCTCTCATTCCTGATCAAAAAGACATATAAAATCTATTGTATCATATCACTATTTGATGGGATGGGAAAGGGAGACGAAAGAGAAACACCTGTTCTTATTTTATCAAAGAATGCGGGGATTGGGCAGAGGAAACTGAAAATAAAAAACCAGTGGCATATGCACTGGTTCTTCGCTGTTATTTAGGGACAGAATAGGGTTTGTATTGTTCGAGTACCTCTTCATACTCCTGTTTCGACTTAATGGGGATCCCTTTGACGAGATCATCGTGACGCTTACTCTCAAGCTTCCCTAAATCGATCTGGAAGAAGGACTGAATGATTTCCGCCTGTCCGGGTCTGCCGTTAAAGATGGACAGTACACCCTTATCCGATATACCGAAGTAGCCATTGGTCTTGAGAAGGGGAGAAATATCATCCATCTTCTTCTGGAACACGATTTGTTCTTCCGTCATATCCATCAGCTGCCAGTCTTCATACGCAGCCCAGAAGTCTTCCATGCTCCAAATCGTTTCCTGCACGATTTCCTCACTCACTTCCCCGTCCAGATACACGCGTTCCAATAGTACCGTGACCGTATGGGCGGACGCAACCTCAGCAGGGGTTTCGTTCAGCATCTCCAGGGAACTGCCGTCTGCAGCCTGTTTTTCCTCTGTATAAAAAAACGTGAAATAAAACGCACCGATCAACAACATCACCATAAACACGATTCGAACCTTCATCGTCATCGTGATCACCTCGAACTTGATTTATGTAATACTCTATCCACTAGTCTTACCAAAGCCTGTTTAGAATATCCAATCTGCCCCAAACTTTTTAGGGACGGACCTCCCCCGCAAAAAAAAGACTACCCAAGAGCGTTCACTCTTTAAGTAGTCCATCCTTGTTATCGGTTGATGCGGTCCTTCACCGACCGGAACATATCGTGCATGTCGAAGTTGAGAGCGTCCCTTGGACCACCGTCGCGTAAATCATTATCAATGTTTCTTACCCGGCTGAAGGTTCCCTCATCGGTCACCACTGAAACCGTTCTTCCGTTCAGATAAGGCTGCACGGCTTCTTTTACACGTGCTTTCGTTTCCTCGATCTTACTATGGTCATCAAGCTCAATGGCTATGAGGACGTCGGAACCATAGGCGACGGCACGAACGTCACTGACGTTCTCCACCTTCCCCGTCACGTCGCCTATCTTCTCGGCCAGATCTCCTTCATATGCTGTATAATAGGATCTTCTTGCAGATCGGGTATTATCATCGAGATGACCATGATAATTCGCATCCCCGTGGCTCGCACGGGCATCCCTTGCCAAGAAGTTCTGGTCATAATCTGCAAGCGGCCGGGACGGGTTCTTCGGATTTCCATTCTCATCCCTCACCTGGAGGAACTGGCGTTTCTTTTGACGGATATCCTGCCCTTCTTTTCCGGCAGAGTGATCATACATTTCAGTCAGAGGTCCGTCCCTCTCATCCCGGTTGTCCCCGCCATGTCCCTCGTTGGAGTAGAAGCCGAGTGGCTCGTAGGAGTCTGAATAACGATCTTGAGCTTTTTCTTCTCCGCTGTTACATGCAGCAAGACCCAGGGTCATGACGGCTGTTAATGGTACCATGAATAATCGTTTATTCAAGTTACGTTTCCCCCTTCAACCCAATACTTGAGCATTCTTTCTGCTCACCATTAGGTTGTGAAAGGAGATTCTTTTTCATTCGGGTCAATGTTTGGAGACATCCCCTGCAATTGGGTATTGATCCTTTTCACTTCTCCATGGAGTTCTTGATTAAATTGCATCCGCTGGGAGAACTGCTGAATCGTCAAGTTCGTTAAATAACCCCATACACGCTGTTTATACGATTGATCTTCCCTGATGAATCGGTTCCACTCCCTGAATACATCGGATGGATACATCAATCCGATGTGAAAGATGAGATGATCACGATAAGGATGGAAAGGTTCCATTTCTTTGATATCACTGAGTGACCAATTTAAATAGGGCAAGATCCGATTGCAGTACTGCAGGTCGTCCGTTATTTCCGTGGAGAGTGACATAAGATCAAAATCGATCAAATAGACAAGCCCATCCTTTCCCCTTAAGAAATTATGATGCGCCACATCTCCATGGGTGATGCAGTCCCCATATTCATGAATGCCGACCGATTTCAATTCTTTTAGTGCCCATTTCCCCCACTCTAAATACGTATATAAGTAATATGGCTGAATGAATGCCTGCAGATAGGGGAGATTATATTGAAACTGCATCAGCCGTTTTTTCCATTTCTTCAGCCAGTGATAATGAGGAATCTCTTCTGTCCATGAACCATGGATCGTTTTTGAAACAGCATGAAACTTTTTCAAAACGTGCAATGCATCATCCCTGTCAACCGCCTGATCGTAATGAATGGCCCTCGAAGTTTCCAGCCACATCGTAATACCGATGGGGGATCCTTCAAATAATAAAAGCTCCCGTTCATGAATGGGATGAAACGGCAGGACATGATAAAACTTTTCCCTTAATAGGGTTGAAATCAGACGTTCCTGAAGCAGGAACTTCAATTGACTGGGAAACCGTTTGACGAACCATTTACTCCCATGGCTTTTCAGCACCCATTTCCCTTCTTTAATCATTTTCAGCGATGCCCCGGGATCCTTTAATTTATATTGCAAAAAAGAAAGGAGACGATGTGAATAATCGTCCCCTCGTGCATGCATCTTATCCCTCAAAATCATCGTCATTGAAATTCGGCATGCTAAATGCTCTTGGACCAAACATTCCCGGTGATCCCATTTGCATACCCTGGCCCTGAGGTCCCATTGGCATCCCCTGAGGACCCATCGGCATTCCCATTCCCTGACCTTGAGGTCCCATCGGCATTCCTTGAGGGCCCATCGCCATTCCTTGACCAGGCATTCCCTGACCCATCATTCCCGGACCGTAGCCGTATGGCTGTTGCATTCCTTGAGGCATCTGCTGCGGCATCATCGGTTGATGCATCATTTGACCTGACTGCGGTCCACCACATCCGCAATCCCACTGGTCACTTGCTCCCATCACATTGGATGGCTGACCCATAGGCGTTTGATACTGTGCTCCCATCACATTGGACGGTTGGCCCATCGGCATTTGATATCCGCCCATGGAAGGCGACTCTTCCGCCATCGCTCCCTGTACCTGGCCTCCAGGTCCCATCGGATACCCGCCCGGCATGCCGCCTTGGAATCCAGGTCCCGGCATGACTGGGGAGACAGGATAGCAGTTCTGTGGATACGGCATATACGGAGCCTGTTGCTGCGGCATTTGAACAGAAGGGTAGTTCTCTTCTGATGCACCCATTACTCCAGACGGCTGACCCATCGGCTGCTGCATCGGCATTTGCATTGGTTGCTGCATATGCATCGGCATCTGCATTGGCTGCTGCATCGGCATTTGTCCCTGTGGCATATACGGCATTACAGAGGACGACTCTTCATCATACCCCATTTGCGGCATCATCGGCATGTTCTGCATTCCTGGCATCGATTGAGCTCCTTGACCCATTGGCATTCCCTGACCCATCGGCATCCCATAACCTGCTCCTGGATGCATTCCATGTGGCGGACAGAATCCTGATCCTGGCATGACCGGGGATACAGGTACGCAATTATTCGGGTTATAATACATAGGCTGGGTGTTCCCTCCTTGTGGTTGTGATGGCATTTGTAAGCTTTCCTCTTCTTGAACACCTTTTACGGCTTCCTGCTTTGGTTTTGGCATCGGCTTTGGCTGTTCTTTTGCTTTAGGGAGTACGTTGGTAGGTTTAGGCGGTGATTTAGGTTTTGGCATTGGTTTAGCCTGTTGCTTCGGCTGCTGTACTTGCATGTTTGCCATATTCATCATGTAATAGTTGTTAATATCGATTTCCGGTACGACTGGTTTCGGCATTTTTGGTGCAAAAGGCTTTTGTACTTCTTTCGGCATTTCTTTCTTTGGTTCTTCGACCGGCATGGCCATAGGCTTCTGCTCTTTGAATGGATGCTCTGCTTTAGGCATCTCCTTCATCGGCATCTCTTTGGATCCGTATTTGATTTGTGTCTCTTTCTTTACGGTTCCGCCTGTAGTCGGCACTTTTATCTTCATGCCGGGCATGATCATATCGGGATTTGAAAGCTGGGCATTCATCTGTTTTAATTCTTCGAAATTCACGCCATACTTCTTGGCGATCTTCCAAAGAGTATCCCCTTTTTGAACGATATGGATTTTCACTCTTTTTCCCTCCTCAGGCATAAGTCTATATATCCTATGACAAGATAGGCAAATTGCTAATCATCTACATAAAAACTTATGAGATATGAAAAAAAAATATACCGTATCCTAAGAGAGGGACGGTATATTTCAGCTTGTTCATTTTTATATAGAGATTCATCAAGCACGTGCCAGCATGCGCTCTAAAGCGAAGATCGCATTCTTCGAGACATCCGCATCCACCTTGATGATATTTTCAGGATTTTGTTCCATTATTTTTTCCAATGACCAAAGGAGATGTGGTAAATCGATCCTGTTCATCGTCAAGCAGGGGCACATATATGGATTAAGGGAAACGATCTGTTTATCCGGATGGTCTTTGATCAGCCGCTTCACAAGATTCATCTCAGTCCCGATAGCAAAGGCAGATCCGGAAGGTGATTCTTCAATCGTTTCTATAATGTATTTTGTACTGCCATTCAAATCGGAATTCTCCACTACTTCCCTGCGGCATTCAGGATGAACGATGATTTTCATATCAGGATGATTTTCACGGATATCCGCGATATTTTTCACAGTGAAATTTTCATGCACCGAGCAATGTCCCTTCCAAAGGATCACTTTCACTTCTTCCATGTCGCCATCATAGTCCAATTCGTTTTGAATGGGATCCCAAACGGCCATCTCACTTAAGGAAACACCAAGATCAGCCGCCGTATTACGTCCTAAATGCTGATCAGGCAAGAAAAGGATGCGCTGTTTCTCTCCAAGTGCCCATTCCACCATTCTGTGGGCATTGGAAGATGTAACCGTGGCCCCCCCATTCTTTCCGACAAAGCTTTTGATGGCTGCAGTCGAATTCACATAGGTAAGGGGGATGATACTGTCACCGAACATCTCCATAAGCTTCCCCCATGCCTTTTCCGTCTGATAAATATCTGCCATATCTGCCATGGAACATCCGGCCCGCATGTCCGGCAAGATGACCACCTGATGATCCTCCGTCAGGATATCTGCGGTTTCAGCCATGAAATGGACCCCGCAAAACACAATGAACTCCGCCTCTTTATTCTCAGCCGACAGTTGGGCCAGCTGCAGGGAGTCACCAACGGCGTCGGCAAATTGGATCACTTCGTCTTTTTGATAATGATGCCCGGGAATGAAAAGCTTCTTTCCCAACTGCCGCTTGATTTCCCTCACTCTATTTTCCATCTCTTCCGTCGAGAGGCTGGTGAGTGATTCAGGCAGGACGTTCGTTTCTTTCGTTAATTCATCGAGTAATCCCATGTTCATACCCCTTTCCCTATTCGTACTCTTGCACTGATATCAAGTGATTTCACAGAATGGGTCAAGTACCCGAGGGAGATATAATGAACCCCTGACCCCGCATAGGCTTGAAGGCTCTCCCTGGTGATGCCGCCCGATGCTTCCGTCACGATATGAGGCGGCACAAGATGTATCCACTCCTTAATCGTCGACGGTAAACAGTTATCGAACATGATGACATCTGCCCCGGCATCAATCGCTTCCAATAATTGTTCCTTCGTTTCAATTTCCACTTCCACTTTCACCATATGCCCAATCTGCCTTTTCACCTGCTTCACAGCCTCAGTGATCGATCCGGCGAATGAAATGTGATTATCCTTTAGCATGACAGCATCATAGAGCCCATTTCTATGGTTGAAACCGCCCCCGGTCCTTACAGCATACTTCTCAAGCATCCGGAGTCCCGGCGTCGTTTTCCGCGTATCACACAGCCGGACCCCTGTGCCTTTCACCTGTTCAACCGCCAGGTACGTTGCCGTTGCAATACCACTCATCCTCTGGATCAGATTAAGGACCACCCGTTCCCCTTGGAGGAGAGCCCCCATCGGACCACGGATTTCAGCAATTGATTGTCCCGCTTCCACCCAGTCCCCATCGGCAGCAAATACCTGGACATCCACTTTGGGATCCATTAGAGAAAAACCTATTTCAATCACATCTCTTCCACAAAAAACACCCTGTTCTTTCATGAATAGAGAAAAGGAACCTTCATCGCTTTTACTGAACAGGATTTCAGACGATACATCACCATCACCCAAATCTTCCAGGTAAAACGTTTCAAGCATAGATTTTAGTTTCATTTTGTTCATGATCTTCCACCCTCAATCGTCCTTCATATTTTTGTAGAACCATTTTCCGTTTCAACCATCCTGCGTTATCTTCCTTCGGGAAATCTGCCCGGATGTGGCCTCCCCTGCTTTCAGTCCTTAATAATGCAGACTCTGTAACAAGAAGGCTAACAATCCACATGAAATACAAGTGAATTTCTTCACGTGAATTAAAATCAATATGTTCACAGAAGGTGAGAGGCTGTTCTTTTAACCACTTCAAATGAGCGGATAAGCCTTCTTCCCTCCGAATGATTCCGACATGTTTCATCATTCCATCTTTTAATTCATGTGCATGAAAAGGGATCGATAATGGGTCCCCTTCCTCAATCCGGTCCAATGGGGAATACATATGTGCGGAGGATAGGGCTCCACTCCCCTTCAAATATTCACCGAGCCGCTCCCCGTACACCAATCCTTCCAGCAGGGAATTACTCGCCAAACGGTTTGCTCCGTGGATGCCGCTGCATGCCACTTCCCCGATGGCATAAAGTCCGGGAATATTGGTCCTCCCTGCCTGGTCAGTGACGATCCCGCCCATCATAAAATGACAACCAGGGGAAACAGGGATCCTCCCTTCCCCGATTGGAATGTGATGTTTTATACATAAGTCGGTAATAGAAGGGAACTTACCTTGAAAGTCTTCTATTCTACTAATATCCAGATACACATTTCTTCCTTTCTGTCGTTCCTTGTATATACACTCCGCCACAATATGCCTCGGAGCGAGTTCCATAAGGGGATCAATGCCTTCCATGATCCTTTTCCCCTCGTCATTCAGGAGTATGGCTCCCTCTCCTCTCACCGCTTCTGAAATGAGACCGCATGTTCTTCCCTCCGACCAAAGGAGCGTCGGATGAAACTGAATGAATTCCATATCCGAAAGCTTTGCTCCTGCAAGAAAGGCAAGAGCCATGCCATCTCCCGTCACGGACGGATGATTGGACGTAGACGGATATAACCCACCGATTCCCCCTGTTGCGAGGACAATATGAGGAGCGTAGTAAAAGCGGATGGCGTCATCTTTATCCTTTGTCTTCACCCCGCAGCATTGCCCCCTGTCATTTTTGACAAGTTCGTATACCATTTCCCGTTCCACGAATTGAACCTTTTCCCGTGAAAGGGATTTCATTAAATGGTTCATTACATATTTCCCCGTCTGATCTCCCCCGCTATGAAGGATGCGATGTTCACTATGAGCCCCTTCCATTCCAAGAGAAAGGCTTCCGTCCTCTTTCCGATCGAAAGGTGCCCCTTCATACACCAGGGATTCCACGATCCTCTTGCCATCTGTTATGAGCTCTTTCACGCTGTCTTCAAGCTGGTGATAGCACCCTGCTTCCAATGTATCCTTCATGTGGGCACGGACAGAATCCTTCCGTCCTACAGGTGCCGCGATCCCGCCTTGAGCGAGATACGAGTTACCGCTTTCGATTTCGCCCTTTGTGATAATCATCACATAATAATGATCTTGAAGTCTCCGTGCCAATTGCAAAGCGGCAATGCCACTTCCTACGATGATTATATCGGCTTTTTCCATCAAAAACCCTCCTGATTATTTACAGGTGTCTTGACACATATATTTACACATATTTAAACTAATGACAAGAGTTTTTTACAAGACTCATATATTCAGACAATTCCCATTAAAGGCAGGTTACATGATGAACTATTTTGATTATGCCGCTACAACTCCTGTAGATGCTGAGAGTTTACGCGTATTTCGGACCGTTAGTGAAGAATTCTGGGGCAACCCGAGCTCTCTTCACGATATTGGAGGGAAAGCAGCGCATCTCCTTTCAAGATGCAGAGAAAAATTGGCTGCTTTGCTCGGTGTCCCCTCTAAAGGGATCCACTTTACTTCCGGAGGGACGGAAGGGAACCATTTGGCCCTCGTCACCCTGGCATTAAGCAGGCAAAAAAAAGGAAGACACATCATCATCGGAGGAGCTGAGCATTCTTCCCTGCATTCCTCAGCCGCATTTCTCCAGGGGCTGGGCTTTACAGTGACGAAGATCCCTTTGAGTTTTGATGGCTTGATCGATCCCCTCACTCTAAAAGAATCGCTTTCAGAACAGACGACCGTCGTGAGCATCGGACACGTCAATGGGGAAATTGGAACGATCCAGCCACTCCATGCCATTCATGAACTACTGAGACACCGTGATATCCTTTTTCACAGCGATATGGTTCAATCATTCGGAAAAATGGACGTTACGGAATTCACTTCGGAGGTCGACAGCTTCACGGTTTCATCCCATAAGATTTACGGTCCCAAAGGTGTCGGCGCATGTTATATCAATCCTAGCCTCGACATCACCCCCATGATACCGGGACAGACCCATGAAGACGGCTTCAGGGGGGGAACGGTGAATCTTCCGGGGATAGCGGGATTTGTAACAGCCGCTGATCTATGCTACCGTTCCTTTGCAACGTCCCATTACACGGGATTGAGAACGCACTTTTTAAATGGACTGGAAGAACAGCTGCCCGGCCGGTACACTCTGTATGAAGGGCCGGCACATGCACAGCTGCCACACGTCATCGGTCTTGGCATCCAAGGCCTTGAGGGACAGTGGCTCATGCTTGAATGCAACAGGCGAGGAATGGGGATATCGACGGGCAGTGCGTGCGGTGCCGGTTCACACGACTTACCCAAGACCCTACAGAGTATGGGCGTCAATCAAAGAGCAGGAAAAGAATTCATCCGGATATCATTTGGAAGGGAGACAAGGGAGGAACACATAACAGAATTGGTCAACGCATTGTCTGACATATATGCGTCCCTGACATCTTCCTTAACTTGAAGCGCCGGTTGTGATATGATTTCCTATATCGATTGGGGACGGAGGAGATAATTTTGGCAGGAAAAAAAATCCTGGGAGAAGAAAGAAGACAGTGGATCCTCGATAAGCTAATGACGAAGCAAGCCCCGATTACAGGGGGAGATCTCGCGAAGCAGACCAATGTCAGCCGGCAGGTGATCGTCAGTGACATCACCCTACTTAAAGCAAAAGGCGAACCCATCATCGCGACGAGTCAGGGCTACTTGTTCATGCCTGCCTCGAATCAGGATACGATGGTTGAACGGACGGTCGCTTGCAGGCATCACCCCCACCGGTCGGAAGAAGAACTCTTTTTACTTGTCGATCACGGGGTCACAGTCAAGGATGTCAGGATCGAACACGGTGTGTATGGTGATCTGACCGCGTCCATCATGGTGTCAAACCGTAAGGAAGTCGAGCAATTCATGAAGAAGATTGAAGAAACCGGGGCATCCTTCCTATCAGAATTGACCGACGGAGTCCATTTACATACACTGATGGCCCAAACGGAACAAGCCCTGGATAAAGCAGAAAATGCGCTTCGCGAAGCAGGCTTCTTGATTCAGGGGGATTTATAGGACTGACAGCGACATATCCTATTATGAGGTCCGAAAAAAAAGGCAGAATCCACAAGGAATCTGCCTTTTTCTTTAGTTATCCAGTAAATAAGAAGAATATGTCCCGATCATTTTCACCGTGCATCCGAGGGCTTCCATTTCACTGATGGCTCCGGGTAGGAGGACATCATCCATTTCATGAGCCACATCAATCAAGAAGAAATAATCACCGAGCCCCGTTTTCAAGGGTCTTGATTCAATTTTACTTAAATTCAGCTGTCTCCAGGCAAACGTGGACAATACCTGATGAAGCGCCCCCGATCGGTCTTTCGGAAGAGTCACCATCAAGGTTGTCTTCTCCATGCTCTTCTTCTGGGGCAGGTTCAGTGGATCCGGTGTCTTATGCAAGACGATGAACTTCGTATG
This sequence comes from Rossellomorea sp. LJF3, assembly GCF_037046045.1. NCBI lineage: Bacteria > Bacillati > Bacillota > Bacilli > Caryophanales > Bacillaceae > Rossellomorea > Rossellomorea sp. LJF3. The sequence continues at coordinate 39,533 of NZ_JBANLY010000006.1, forward strand.
ATTATAGGCAAAATCATGAATGTTTTCATGCAGGATGTTCAACCCGTATTTTTCTGCTGCCAGCTCGTTCCCGATCGCGCCAAGGAACGAATCAGGATTCTCACTCACGAATTTAGCAGCGGCAGCCGTACTGGTCGTCTGCTCCAGTGGCACCCCGCGAAACTGCTTATGTAAAAATTTATGACACTGTGCCAATGCGTGGGAATGGGAAAGGACTTTCCCGATCTGATCTTCACTGTCACTCCACGCCGGATGTATCATTAAGTGCTGCTGAATGGCGGACGTCAATTCAGCGACAATCGCTAAGTTCGCTTCATGAAACAAATAATCCACCGTAATATGCACCGAGCCTTCCAGGGCATTCTCCAAAGGCACAACGGCGTAATCCACTTCATTCTCGATCACCGCCTCGATGCAATCGGGTATCGTCACATACGAAACCGTTTCTTCTTCGGGAAAAGCCTTCTTAACGGCTAAATCTGTAAAGGAAGCCTGTGGTCCTAAATATGCCATCTTCACTCTGATCTTCCTCTCGCTCACTTGAAATTGAAATTTATTGAACATTCTAACACGTATGGAAACAAAGGGAAAGGTTTTCCCATAAAAAAAGAAGCGTCAGGCTCCGGAACCCAACACTTCCACTTTCTCGACAAATTCCAAACGACGGAGCTTTGAGAGTAAGTCTTCCAATCCGATCGTGAGGTCCGTCACATTCAAGGAGAGTGTGACATTCGCTCTTCCCTGCAACGGGATCGTCTGATGGATCGTTAATATATTGCAACCATGTTTGGCTGTTTCACTTAATAGATGAGACAACGTCCCTGACCGGTCCTCCAAATGAAAGAACAGTGTGATGATCCTCTCCTTCACGATGGTGTGGAAAGGAAATACCGTATCCTTGTATTTGTAAAAGGCGCTCCGGCTCAAATCGACCCGGTGGACCGCCTCCCATACGGAATCAGCCTTGCCCCTTTCAATCAATTCTTTTGCATCCAGGGTTTTCTTCATCGCTTCAGGCAGCACGTCTTCACGCACTAAATAAAACTTGCCTTCTTGAAATTTTTTCCCCAATGACTATTCCCCCAATTGTCCAGCTGTAGAGGTTCGTATAAAACCGCTTTCGCTATCTATTGTAGAACAGGTGACGGCAGATTTCAGCCACCACCTGTCATTTCGTCTGAATAGATAAGGATGAAACTTAATCTACAAATTCGAACTCATATTTAATTAAGCGGATCGTATCGCCATTTTTGGCACCACGTTCACGAAGGGCATCATCCACACCATACGAACGAAGCTGTCTGGCGAAACGTCTTGCCGAATCTTCCCGTGAGAAATCCGTCATCTTGAACAATCTCTCAATCTTCGCACCGCCGACGACGAACGTCCCATCCGGATCACGAGTGATTTCGAATTCTTTTTCTTCCTCTTCATGCTTATAAAGAACGCGGTGAATACCCGTTTCTTCTTCTTCATGGATAGGGAATTCATCTGTTGTTTCCACTTTATCCGCAACGGCATATAGTAGCTCACTCAAACCTTGCCTTGTGACCGCTGAGATCGGGAAGACTGGATAATCCTCCTGAAGTTTCTCTTTGAAGACCTTCAGATTCTCTTCTGAATCCGGCATGTCCATCTTATTCGCAACGATGACTTGAGGACGCTCCGTCAAACGAAGATTGTATTGCTTAAGCTCTTCATTGATCGTCAGGTAATCCTCGTATGGATCTCTTCCTTCCATTCCGCTCATATCGATGACGTGCACGATGACACGGGTACGTTCAATATGGCGAAGGAATTGATGTCCGAGGCCGACGCCTTCGTGAGCACCTTCGATCAATCCTGGAAGGTCGGCCATGACGAAGCTTCTTCCATCTCCCGTTTCCACCATCCCTAAATTCGGTACGATTGTCGTGAAATGGTAGGAGGCAATCTTAGGCTTCGCTGCTGAAACAACGGAAAGAAGTGTCGATTTCCCGACGCTCGGGAATCCAACCAATCCTACATCAGCAAGAAGCTTCAATTCCATCACGATATAACGCTCTTGACCCGGCTCACCCTTCTCAGACAGCTCAGGAGCAGGATTTGCAGGCGTTGCAAATCGGGAATTCCCTCTTCCGCCCCGTCCGCCTTTCGTGATCACCGCTCGTTGACCATGCTGCACAAGATCGGCAATCGTTTCACCTGTATCATCATCCTTCACGACAGTCCCCGGTGGCACCTTGACAACCATATCCTCCGCATTGCGTCCATGCTGATTCTTACTCATCCCGTGCTCTCCACGAGGCGCCTTGAAATGACGTTGATAACGGAAATCCATCAACGTTCTTAAGCCTTCGTCCACTTCGAAAATGACGTCTGCTCCGTGACCGCCATCTCCCCCTGCGGGACCACCTTTTGGTACATATTTCTCGCGACGGAAGGCAACCATACCGTTACCGCCGTCACCGCCCTTTGTATAAACTTTGACCTGATCTATAAACATACTTTCACTCCTAACTTATCACTGCAATCGCTTCAATCACTCAGCGATTACATGAACGACAAGAACCTCTTCTTGAAGTTGTTCTATTTCTATATTTTCTCCATTTGATAGTTGATTTTTGATCCAGTCTTCCACTAAGCTTGTACTCTTTAGTATACCTGTGAAATCAAATATAAAACGGGATTGTTCTTTAGTAATGTCAAGTATTATGGATAATTGATTTTCTACATTGTTCATTACATTTGATTCAAGGAATTCCAGAAACTCCTTGCACCAATTGTAAAGCCTTTTATCTTCAAGCCGGTGAGGCTCGAGTCGAAGGACTTCAAAATCCAGCTTAATCAAATGTCTTGACCAATTATAGGTTAATATCCATTCTGCCAATAATGGCAGCTTCACATTCGAAAGCTTTGATTCATTTTGTGCAACGAGAACCATTTCCTCGATGACCTGTTTCGCCCGCTCCACACGGCCAAGGTCCAGATTCCCTTTAATTAATTGCAAATCATTCATCCAGTCGTGGCGGGCATGCCTTAACGCCTCGACTACACCCCAATTTTCGCTCATAATCTAACTCCTATACTTAAGTGCTACCTGTAAGTATATCAAAGATGGGCGTCGTGCGTATATTGTTTCTGTGAAATTGGTGTGTGTGAATGGAAATCGGATAAGAATCGTCATACCTTTGATAAAAATAAAACTCTAACCGAAAGTCGGTTAGAGTTTTCGTTAAAGATATGCGATTAAGCTTCATTCGCAACTGGGTATACGCTCACTTTTTTCTTGTCACGACCCATGCGTTCGAAACGAACAACACCGTCGGTTTTAGCGAAAAGTGTATCGTCGCCGCCACGGCCGACGTTTAGGCCTGGATAAATTTTCGTACCGCGTTGACGGTAAAGAATTGATCCACCAGAAACCATTTGACCGTCTGCACGCTTAGCACCAAGGCGCTTTGAGATAGAGTCACGACCATTCTTAGTCGAACCTACTCCTTTTTTGGACGCAAAAAACTGAAGGTCTAATCTTAACATCTGTTCCACCTCCTACTTTTTGAAGGTTATTTTAATAAAATCACTATAGTCTCTTTCAATCGTCTGGAGGCTGATTAGCATGCCGTCAAGCAGCAGCTGAACCTTGCTCTCCGTTTCTTCCGGAAGATCATCAGGGATGACGCAGCGAAGGAATCCACCATCAGAGGATTGCTCGATGGACGGTTCTACACCGGTTAACGCCATAATGGCATTAATACTGCCGAATGAAACAGCAGAAGCACCTGCACAGACAATGTCTTGCCCATTTTCGGCAAAATCAGCATGTCCATCCATGGAGAAAGAACGGATTCTTTTCCCGGGGGAACGCTCTACGTAAACGTTAATCATGATCTCACGCCTTACGCGTTGATTTCGTCAATGACAACTTTAGTGTAAGGTTGACGGTGACCTTGCTTACGACGGTAGTTCTTTTTCGCTTTGTATTTGAATACTACAAGCTTTTTCGCGCGGCCTTGTTTTTCAACTTTCGCTGTTACAGTAGCTCCATCCACTAAAGGACTTCCTACTTTCACATCGTCACCACCAACGAATAGAACTTTGTCAAAAGTTACCGTGTCGCCTTGTTCTCCGTTAAGCTTTTCGATGTAGATAGCTTGACCAGCTTCTACACGGATTTGCTTACCACCTGTTTCGATAATTGCGTACATAATCGCACCTCCTTATAAACTCAGACTCGCCAATGACAGGTGTTGGATTGCTCCAAGCTTTTGTACCTGTAATGAGCGGTTGTAGCACGGGTGCTACAATCAATAACATTAGAATCCTATCACAAAAACTGATGGACTGTCAATAACATTCAAGAAATTCATAGGATCTTTGTTATCCTGAAATAAGGATGAGTGTGAGTGATTTCATGAATCATGATCTTTTTATTCAATACTTTCTGGAGTCTCTCGATATGGATGCCCTGTTTGCCAGAAAAACTATCCGCCACTTCACGGGTCGCTTCCACTTCAATTCGTGAGCCGTCCATCCCTTCACATTCCCACAGCTCCCGTTCAAGCGCGAAGGCCATCGTCTCCGGGCTCATTTCCCTCCCAGTACCATGACATACCGAGCACGGCCGGGTCAAGGACCCGGCAAGGGGCTGCCGGGTCCTCTTCCTCGTCAATTCCAGGATCCCGAGTTTAGTGAACCCTACAATCGTTGTGCGCTGCCGGTCTGAAATAAGGGCTTCTGAAAGAGCATCCATCACTTCCTGACGGTGGCTGTCCTTTTTCATATCGATGAAATCAATCAGGATCATCCCGCTTAAATTGCGGATCGTAAGCTGCTTCGCCATTTCAGCTGCCGCGAGTTTATTCGTCTCCAGTATGGTTTGTTCCAAGTTGTCTTTCCCGGTGAATTTTCCTGAATTGACATCCACCACCGTCATCGCTTCCGTTGCTTCAATGATAAGCGTTGCTCCGTTCGGCAGCCACACTGTTTTTTTCAGTGCGCTTTCCCATGCAGAGGAAACGTCAAAATGCTTAAAAATATTTTCGCGGCCCTGATAAAGCTCGAAATTCCACTTTTCCCTGATTCCCTCACCGCTCATTTCCTCAACCTGAAGAAGGCTGTCATACTCATCGAAGACGATCTTCCCGCCCCCACCTTTTTTCAGATACTCGTGGAGATCCTCATAGAAGGTATCCTGCCGGGATAGGAGGGACGGACACTTCGCCCTCATGGACACCCTCTCAAGACCCTCATAGCGCGTCCGCATGGAGATGACCTCTTCTTGTAATACTGCCTCTTTCACCCCGGAGGCGTTGGTGCGCATCACAATGCCTTCTCCCCCTTGTTTCCACTCATTGGCCAACCGCCTCAACACCTTGCGATTTTCATCATCCACTTTTTTGGATACCGCCACATAGTACCCCTTTGGCATGTACACCAGATGTTCACCCTTCAGCTCGATGACCGCGGTCAATCTGGCACCCTTCGTCCCCATCTCATCCTTTAAGACCTGAACGATGATTTTTTCCCCTTCATGGACAAGGTTTCCGATCGGGGTTGGATCGCTCCCCTCATGATACGCTTTCACATTTTGCGGAAAGTCCTTTTCATGGAGATACCCATTCTTCCCCTGACCAAAATCGATGAACGCCGCACCGAGTCCCTTTTGGACCTTGATCACACGTCCCAGGTAAATATTTCCTGTCAAGCTTTCTTCTCCAGGAGGATATGTATATAGACCGATAATTTCATTATGTGAACGGTGTACCCACCGTTTTTCCCTACCCTTACTGTGTACAATCATTTCTTCCATACCCTAAACCTCTTTTCCACAGAAAAACTCATAAGAAAAAAGGGTTGATTCCAACCCTTTTACCAGTATGCCCTTACTTTATACAGTTCGTCTCCATTCGTCAATAAAGGTAGAGAAGATCCTTCGTTTTGGCGGATGTCATCTTTTCTGCAAAGAAGGCGTGGAGCAGTTCGTTCTCATCAAGCTTCCCCACTTCGACTCCCTTGTCAAATACAACGAGGGGATGCTTGACACCCCTCTGAAACCTCTCCACCACCGTTATGATGGATTCTTCACTCTCGATCGGCAACGGCCTCAGTTGCACAAATTGATGACTCTTCCCGTAGTACCTCTCCAATAAAAACTTCATAAACGCATATCTCCTCTGCTTCCAGTCGACCCATAGGGAGAAGTACAGGAAGGACAGGACGATCCACAGATTCAAATGCAGGGGAGCGGTTATGAGTACAATCAAATGGAACAGCAATAATAATCCAAATGAAAAGAGGAGCGTGTATTCATACGCTCTCAAATAATTAAACTTCGTCGCAAGGAGCAGGGAAACCAACTTTCCCCCGTCCAATGGCCAGATGGGCAGGAGGTTAAACAGCAGCACCATCAGATTCAATTGAAAAAAAAGCGAAAAGGTGTCCTGACTGATCACTCCAAACTCCAAAAGACCAAAGCCAACTGCAATGAGCCAGACGTGCTGCAAGGGACCTGCCACCACCACCCAGAACTCCTCCATTAAGGAACGGTTCCCGTGCTCATCCATCTCAGCGACGCCCCCAAAGGGTAACAGGGCTATTCTCTTCACCCTCCACGAAAAGGATTGAGCCATGATGCCATGGCCCAGTTCATGGATCGTGATGATGACGAGGAGCAGGATCAGTTCAAAGAAGTGGGCCGTCATGATGGCAATCCCGATCACAACCCACAGCAAGGGATGGACGTAAAATTTCTTCAATAGTGAAATGATATTAGTCAAATGACATCACCTGGATCGGGTCGATGAATTCATCACCCATTTTAATCGCGAAATAAAACTCACCCGTCGCTTCGTCTTGACTGCTGGATGAAACCTTCCCTACAAGGGAGCCCTTCTTGATTGATTCATACTGCTTCACATCAATCGATGCCAAATTGCCGTACCACGATTCTGATTTATCCGCATGTTGAATGACCACCGTATTCCCAAGCTCCTCCTTTTTCCCTGCAAATAGAACCAAACCTCCCTTCATGGCCGTTACATCCTCACCAAGGACCGTCTGAAGCATGATTCCCTGCCCATTGGTCTTGAAATTCTCTACGACCTTCCCGGAAGCAGGCCTTGCATATTCAGCGCTTGGTTCGGATGCGGATTCTTTCTCGGAATTACTTGCAGGCAATAAAGCAAGCGGTTTTCCGAATTGATCTTCATACCAGGTGGAAATGGCGGCGAATTGAAACTCCGTATCCATCGTCTTCATGACAACAGATCTTGCATCAACGAATGCCGCAGAAGGGCTTTTGAACATGATGGCCGTCACCAATACCATGATCCCTGCCCCGAGTATTTTCAGCATGAAGGTTTCTTTCTTAAAAAGAGGATGGACCCCTTCCGGTGGAGGACCGCCTTCAAAGCTTGTCTGTCGCTCCATTCCATAGCGCTCCTCATCCGTTGTCAAAAAGTACGATGGATTCCCGCCGGAGCCTGTTCCACCCATCTTTTTCCGTTTGGCGATCCGCTTCCGTATTTCATCCGCTCGATTCCCCATGTACACCATTCCTTTTTATAAGGTATTGTTTCATAACCAGTGATTGGCTTGGTCCATTCCTGCTGATGGGCAAACGGGTGTCAGATCCATACCAAGATTCCATTACACATGTTTTGCTACAATGTATGACTTGTCCCGTAAGAATATTCATGAAGAATACAAAAAAGTCCCGGCAGGACGCATCATGCGACCTGCCGGGACCGGCGATAACTTTAGGCTTTTACACCAAATAACCTTTTAATTTTCATAAAGACGCCCGTTCTTTCTTCTTCCAGGGATTGCAATGGAACCGACTCTCCTAAGATCCGCCTTGCAATATTCCGGTAAGAAATCGACGCTTTACTTGTCGAATCAAGTGCGATCGGCTCACCTTTATTCGATGATTTGATCACATTGTCATCATCGGCGACAATTCCAAGAAGATCGATGGAAAGATGGGAGGTGATTTCATCCACATCCAGCATTTCACCGTTTTTCATCATATGATTACGTATACGATTGATCACCAATTTCGGAGGTTCGATGTTCTCCTTCTCCAGAAGGCCGATGATCCGGTCCGCATCCCGCACAGCCGAAATCTCAGGCGTGGTCACGACAATCGCACGATCTGCACCTGCGACGGCGTTCTTATACCCCTGCTCAATTCCTGCAGGGCAATCAATAATGATATAATCATAGTCTTGCTTTAAGTCCAGTACCAGCTTTTTCATCTGTTCAGGATTGACAGCGGATTTATCACTCGTCTGAGCAGCGGGCAGTAAGAATAGTTTGTCTTCGAAACGCTTGTCTTTCACAAGGGCCTGATGGATTTTACATCTGCCCTCCACTACGTCCACTAAATCATAAATGATCCGGTTTTCAAGGCCCATTACCACGTCCAGGTTCCTGAGGCCGATATCCGTATCAATCAGACAAACCTTTTTGCCTTGTAGAGCTAATGCTGTACCAACATTGGCAGAAGTAGTCGTCTTTCCCACTCCACCTTTACCTGAAGTAACAACTATCGCTTCACCCACATTAGCTTCCTCCTTTAAAACTAGTAATATTTGGTCTAAGATGCTTCAAAACCTGCAATCGATCGACAACGATCTGGCCACTTTCATCCACATACGCACATTCCATCTCGCGGTCATCTTCTTCCTCCACCCGGTCAGGTGCACGGTTCAGGGAATCCGCGATCCGAAGCTGGGATGGGACCATTTTCGAAGCCACGATGACCGACTCATCGTTTCCATTGCAGCCTGCATGGGCAATCCCTTTTAATGAACCTAATATGTAAATATTCCCCCCGGCGAGGACCTTCCCCCCGGGATTGACATCACCCACTACAAGGATATCGCCGGACACTTCCACGACCTGTCCCGAACGGATGACCCCTGTGAGGGTTTCGATATTTCGTTCATCTATGAGTTTCTCAGCATCATTTTTTGTTATGACATTACTCCATACTTCGTTTACAACTAAATTGCGTTTTTGTCTTACAATATCCTTCAACTCTTCAACTTGATCTTCTTCCAGGTAACGATTGCCTGTTTGGATATTGACCGTCAAGAGAGGGGTTCCTTCTGTTTCCCTGTATTGGGCAGACAGCTTATCGTCCAGTTCCTTTTTTAATTCCTGAAACGAGCATTGATCGTTGAGATGAAGGGTCAGTCCTTCTTTTGTTCCCTTGATCATCACATTTGGCTTCTTATTCATGTCGTAATTTTTCACCTCAGTCGTCTATAAATTCGACATAAGCAGTGTCATTTCCTCTTTATATGAAAAAATTACTAATGGAATTTATTCATCCAACCACTCTTTCCGTTTATTCAGAAGGTAGTTTCTAAATGGAAATGCAAGAATGATATAAAACAGGACATTCAGGACCAAAGTCGGCCATAAACGCCAGTCCACAAACTGCATGAACGTCAAATCCGTCCTCTTGATAATATGGTTGATCTCGTATACCAAAAACTCTAAAACAGAAATATTCACAAGGGTTATGGTCCCTAACACGAAGAGGTTATTATGTAACACCTTCATCATCTGATGTGAAAGAAAGATGACAAATGGGAATAACACCAGGTAAATCCCATTGATTTCAGTGTAATAAATATCAAATAAGAAGCCAAAGATGAATCCATAAAGAAGTGCGGTCCGGTATTGATAGAACGCACAAATAAAGAACAGCACAATGACCAGGAAATGGGGAACGATCATTTTCTGATCGAACCACTCTTCACTGGGGAAAAGATGGACAAATAAACTTTCACTGTAGAAGAAAAGCAAGGTCATGAAAGGAAGGAGGAGCCTGCTGATCATTGCTCTTCCTCCTCAACCGCATCCTGTTCCGTCACACCTTGGATTTCACGGTCGATGACCATGACATGCTCTAAATGATAGAAATCAGCAGCAGGCTTCACATATGCCGTTTGCGTCAGTCCATATTGATCCGGCTTGACTTCCTTCACTTCACCGATGACCAATCCTTTAGGAAACACGCCACCTAGGCCGGAGGTCATCACTTTGGACCCCTTTTCGACCTTCATATCGTTGGAAATCCGCTTCACCAGAATTTCTTCTTTCTTGCTGTCGTATCCTTCAATCCATCCGTTTATATCCTGGTCTTTGCTTTGGATGACGGTAGAAATGCGGTTTTTTGTATTATTGGTCGAAATTAATTCGACCGTAGATGAAAATTCATTGACACTTTTAATCTTTCCGATCAATCCGGCTGAAGAGATGACGGCCATATCCGATTGGATCCCGTTCACTTCACCTTTATCGATGGTGATGAGCTCCTGCCATTGATCCGGATTTCGTGCAATGACGGTTGCCTGAACCGTTTTATAAGCACGGAGATTCTCCTTCTTATCCAGGACCGCCCGTAATTCATCGTTATCCTGCTTCAGGTCTTTCACTTTTGTTTCAAGCTTGATCAGCTCATCCAAGCGCGTTTTCAGTTTTTCGTTTTCTGTGTATGTATTTTGAAGATCTTGAACGTTATCAACAACTCCGGCTACATAATTGACTGGTTTTGAAACCAACGATTGTCCGAATCCTACCATATCTTTCACAAACTGCTCCGGCCAGCTGATACTATCCCGGTCCCGCAAAGAAAATCCGATTAATCCCACCAGGACAATGACACTGACGAGCAGAATGATCAAACGTTTATTCAGGAAGAATTGTGGCATGATGTACACCTCAACCTTTTCTCATTCTAGTAAATACTATATCAAAAATCGTTTATATTTGATATCATTCGTCAAAATATTCATGGTTCTTCAAAAAAAGATGGGGCCGGCCTTAAGGCTGCCCTTGCATCCTTAAGGAAACGTCCCCCATTTCGATCAATTATTATTTCCCACGTGTTTTAAATAAGTGAATGTGGTCAAGGGCTTTCCCTGTCCCGATTGCCACGCAATCCAGTGGTTCCTCGGCAATGAGCACCGGCATCTTCGTTTCATCGCTGATCACTTTATCAAGATTACGAAGAAGTGCTCCCCCACCGGTCAGCACGATCCCTCTGTCCATGATGTCCGCTGCAAGTTCCGGTGGAGTCTTCTCCAGCGTACTCTTAACGGCATCCACAATCGTGTAGACGGTATCATGAAGGGCAGATGCAATTTCCACAGCCGTTACTTCAATCGTTTTCGGAAGTCCTGTCAGAAGATCTCTCCCGCGGATTTCCATTGCTTGGATGCCTTCAGAATCCCCTGCCGAACCCACTTCCATCTTGATGGTCTCCGCTGTACGGTCCCCGATCATCAGGTTGTATGTCTTACGGATATAGTTGATGATCGCGTCATCCATTTCATCCCCGGCAACGCGGATCGATTGACTTGTCACGATTCCACCTAAAGAGATGATCGCCACTTCCGTCGTTCCTCCACCGATATCCACGACCATGCTTCCTGTCGGTTCCCATACCGGGAGATTTGCGCCGATCGCCGCTGCGAATGGCTCTTCAATCGTGTAAGCGTCCCGTGCCCCTGCTTGTCTTGTCGCATCGATGACGGCTCTTTCTTCCACCCCTGTAATGCCTGAAGGTACACATATCATGACATAAGGCTTTCGTGAAAAAGCCCCCTTATTCCGTGTCGCCTGCTTTATGTAGTACTTCATCATTGTGGCGGTCGTTTCGTAATCAGCGATCACTCCATCTTTCATCGGACGGAGCGCCACGACATTCCCCGGTGTACGGCCGATCATGTTCTTGGCGTCATTCCCCACAGCAACGATCTGCTTATTATCTGTTTGAAGTGCCACAACAGAAGGTTCACGAACGACAATCCCCTTGCCTTTCACGTACACCAATGTGTTAGCAGTTCCTAAATCAATCCCTAAATCTTTCGTTCCAAACATGAATGGTATCTCCCTTTCTGATACAAATTGGCTGGTTTTTATAAAGGTTTATGTGTTTTCATAGGAGAGTTGTCCAATCACTCTCTACCTCGTAATTTTCGTCACAATAATGCTTCGTTCATGCATAACGAAAAGACTCATTCCCTTGTAGAATGACTCTCTTATTTCAGTAAGCCCGCGTTATATTGAATCACGATATTGTTTGTAAAAATCATAAGCTTTATTATATCGTAACCAGGAAAAAAATCATAGTGTCATAAATACCCTTTTTCCTTTAAACTGATAAACTTCTTCTCTCCTATTATAAGGTGATCGAGTATATCAATACCAATGATTCGACCGCATTCCACCAATCTTTTTGTCACTTCTATGTCTTCCCTGCTCGGGGTAGGATCCCCGGACGGATGGTTATGGATGCAAATGATGGAGGCGGCGGAGCGGCGAAAAGCTTCTTTGAAGACTTCCCTGGGGTGTACAATGGAGGCGTTGAGGCTTCCGATGAAGATGGTTTGCTTGTGGAGTACTTGATTCTTTGTGTTGAGGTATAAGCAGACAAAATGCTCCTGGGCCAAAAACCTCATATCATTCATGACATAATTGGCCCCGTCTTCTGGGGAACGGATTGAATATCTGTCATCGAATGCCAGATTGCTGATGCGACGGCCGAATTCCACCGCCGCCATGATCTGAACGGCCTTGGCAAGACCGATCCCTTTCGTTTTCGTGATCTCTTCCAGGGACGCATCCTTTAGTAGATTCAATCCATCAAATTGAGTTAACAGACGGTTGGATAGTTGAAGAACGGACTCGGATTTGGTTCCGGTCCGGAGTAAAATGGCGAGCAGTTCCTGGTTGGAGAGACTTGCTGCTCCGCTTTGGATCATCCTTTCCCTCGGTCTCTCATCTTGTGGGAAATCCCTGATCATCAGACGGTTTTCTTCCTGATGGGGCATCGTTTTTACCATTGGTTCCTCCTATTCTTACGTGAAGGAGTCATTCTGAAGGAAGATAGCCCATTTCGAGTAGCGCACGATTCACACGTGAGATCGGGAGACCGACAACTGCGAAATAATCGCCCTTGATTTCCTTGACGAATTTCGCACCGATTCCCTGGATCCCATATGAACCCGCTTTATCAAATGGTTCTTCTGTTGCGATATAGTCATCGATCTCTTTAGAGGTCAACTCCCAAAACGTAACATCCGTTTTTTCATAAAAGAGTTTCTCCTCCTCACCATGGACGATCGCGACACCCGTGTAAACCTCATGGGAAGAACCGGAAAGCATCTGAAGCATATCCTTCGCTTCTTCCTTCGATTCCGGTTTCCCAAGAATCTTACCGTCTTTTGTCACAACCGTGTCAGAGCCAATCACATAGTGAGAAGGGTGTTGATTCGCTATTACCCTGGCTTTTTTCCTTGCGAGAAACATGACGACTTCATCGGGCATTAAATCAGGAGAAAAGGTTTCATCCACACTGGAACCCATAATGGAAAAAGAGAGTTGGATTTGTTCGAGAAGTTCTTTTCGTCGGGGGGATTGTGAAGCGAGTATGAGGTTGGACACACCATACCATTCCTTTCAGAGTGCAAATTGGGAGATACAAGAATATACTACCAAATCCACCCTGACTAAACAAGTAAAAATAGAGCTGCCTCAGTACGCGACAAGGGGAAGATCCCACGTACCGAGGCAGCTCACAGACCATTATTTCCTAGAAAATAGTCTAATTCAGTCGAAACTATAACCCGCTATATTGTTGAAGATAAGATAATAAATCCTCTTGAATTTTTTGAGCATCTTCAGGAGATTTCATCGTTGCTGCCAGATTCCCGGCATCCACCAATGATTTCTTCATGGAGGCGATGGAATCCTGACCGACCTTGATCCCTTCCAATTCTTTCACTCCGGATTGAATCGTTTTGATCGTTGCCTCATCCGCAGTCCCCCCGGTCATTCCACTGCTGCTGGCCTGGGCTATAGTGCTGAAGAGGGCATTCCCTTTTTCCAGGAACGTCTTTTCTTCTTTTGAAGCATTTATCCCCTTGGATCCAATCACAAAATCCTTCGCGTAAACGTCCACCCCTTGATCCTTCAGTTTCCCTCCAAGGGTTTTGGCCGTTTCCAAGTCACCGGAAACTCCGAGCATCAAAAAGAACTGGCCGTCTTTCTCCACAGATGCACCTGGAAGACCTTTTGCCTCTAAACTATCCTTCATGGCCTTCATCGCTTCCTCTGTCGAAAACACGCCGCCCTGTAGGATGGTGGTAGAAAAATCCTTTAATTCGACGGCAGAAACCGCCTGCTGATCGTCCGTTTTCCCTGCTGATGTGCTATCCTGCAGCGTTGCGGCCGGGGCAGCCGGGGCATCCGTCGTCGTGATCACCTTAAGGGTCCCAAAACCAAGAACCGCCCCCACAACGATCGCCCCGATCAAAGACATGACCAAGTTGACCGAATCCTGAAACGGGTTAATAAACGATTTTTTCTTCTTCTTGCTTCCAGACACATAATGGATCTTTTTATATTCCTGTGGAGGCTCGGCTTCTTCATCGGGAAGGATCCAATCAAACCCGTCATCCTTCGCCTCTTCCCCGGCAGCCGTTTCCGATTCCCCCAACTTCCAATCGTACACAAGGAGATCTTCATCGAACTTCGTTTTCTCCCCATTGATTTTAATAGAAATCTTTTTGTCGTTTTTCCCACGATCGCTCATCATCGCCACCCTCCTTCATCTAGTTTTTTCCATGCTATCACATCCCATAAAAAAAAGAACAAGACTTTTGTCGTCTTGTCCTAATAGGTTTTCGTCAAATTTTTTAGTTCTCAGGAAAGGCCGTGTCAGCTTGCATTTCGGCTGTTCCTTCTTCCGAAGAAGGATCCGTATACTGGATAAAAGGATTCTTCTTCAATGAAGGGGGCGGACTATCAATCGACGGCAGACTGTCTTGTAAGCCAGATAGACCCGGTATATAAAAGGCCGATGCCACCAGTTGAAAAATGAGTGGCTCTGGACCCTCATCCGTCAAAACGGGGCTCATTTCCTCCCTGCCCTGGATTAAAAGTTGATTCACTTCAACAATCCTCGGAAGATTCTCTAATTCATGGATGAATTTCTCCATCTCAAAATAGTTCCCGGACTGTACCGTCATCGTCATTTGCAATCTTTTGACCGCTGAGTTGTCACTTCCTGATTCTTGTGGACTTGAAGAGCCTTGTGAATTCCCCTCAAGCGTATCATCACTTTCTTCACTAGAATAAGCAAAGTCCTCTTTTGCAAAATTAATGGACTGTATCTCACTTTGTGATAACACTTCCGCTTTCTCAAGCTGCAGGATGATCTGATCTGTTAGCGGTTCAACGGGAATTTGTTTTTGCAAAGTATGGATATCTTTGTAGGAATGAGCTTCAATCTGCTCTGTTTTCGCTTCGACTGCTGATAGAATTTTTTGTTCTGCTTTTAATTCCTTCTGTTTCATTTCCAACCTGTCTTGTTGTGGAGAATAGACAAAGTAATAACAGAGAAACAAAGAAAACAGGCATGCGAATGTACTCACTATCAATAGCAGCCTTTCTTTCTTAGTCAGTGATGAAATCATTGTTCATTCCCCTCTTCTAAAGAGGTTTCTTCAGCTTCCTTTAACTCTTGAAGCTTTTTCGAATCCAGTGTCAGCGAGTACTCGACAAGATACCTTGGGGCCACTTCATTATCTGCCGAAAGCATATTTTCACTTTCTGTTATCTCAGCAGTCATTTCAAGGATTTCCGCTTCCCGGATCCACTCTACTTCCTTTAAATGATGCAGATAGTAGGCTGCTTCTCGTGAAGAATCGAATTGGATGGAGGCATTGATCGTTTGTCTTCCGCTGTACTCCAATGCTTGGATGAACCCTCGGGAAGGAAGTAAAGTAATTAATTCATTGAGAACCGGTACGGTTTTGACTGGATAGTCCATCATTGATTCAACCGTTCTTTCGAGGTCTTTCATTCCTTGGGAAGATTCTGAATCAAGCAACTTTGTTTGCTGCACTTCAATGAGCTGCTCTGTTTGGGAAATGCTTCTAACTGTGCTTTCCGTTTCCAAATGCATACTTCGAAGCGAAAAAAAGAGGTAGAGGGAACCGACTAAAAATAATAGAAGAATGATGGCCAAAGAATAAACAAATACGGGTCCTTTCTTTTCCTTTTCAGGCAATAGATTAATATCAATGAGATTCAACATATTGCACCTCTTTTAACGCAAGCCCCAGGGCGATGACAAACCTATCAGAAATCCTTCCGTCTTCTACAGTTTTTATCTCTTTCAGAGATTGATAATGCACAGGTATGTTCAGTCTATCGTTAATGGCCGATTCAATCTTTCGCAGGTTCGGGTGATCACCACTAATCATGGCCCTTTCGACAAAACACTCTCCTTTGTGAAGTGAATACTGATAAAAATTCATGACTTTTTCTATTTCACTGAAGGCGTCCTCTACATTTCTCCAAGCAATATGGTCTTCCATCAGTACATCCTGGTTTTGTTCTTCTAATACAATCGGCCTTGTAAAGATCGGTTGATGTCCAAGAAAAATCGAAACCGTTAATAATTTTTCATCAAAATGTAGGAACATCGTGTGTTCTTGTGGGGAAATGCTTCCCCTCTCGATCGATAATCGATAAAGAGCCAAGGGGGAGATGTCAGCCACTATCGGTTTCATTTTGACCTTTTCCAGGAGATCCTTGTAGCTATCCACCACATCCTGATGCGATGCGACCAAAAGGGCTTCCCTATTCCCTTCCGATTCGTTTATCAGGGCATAGTCGAAGACAGGATCCTCAAAAGGTAAATGAATGCTAGTCCCGATTTCAAGAAACAGATACCCTTCTATTTCATCCTGCTTAATATCCCCCGGAATGGTCACTTTTCGCAAAACGACGAACGGATCGGGAACGATGAATCGGACGGATCTTCCTTTCAATCCCCATTCTTCTACACATTCTTCCAAAATAAAAGATAGAGTCTGTTCATCAATGATTTTCCCGCCTTTAATGATGTTCTCAGGAAGTGTGCGCTCCCCGTATGCTTGAACAAGTAGAGGCGAAGTATGCTTCAACTCTAGATAGCGGATGGAATTGTCTGTGAATACAATATTGGATGTTTTTTGGCTAGCAGAGAGAAACGATAATAATCCCATAAAACGAACCCTTTCTTTACATTAATAGAAAAACGATAGATAAGCAGATAGAAGGGCATCACCATACAAATAAGAAAGAATGGTGCCAAGGGCGATAAATGGACCAAACGGAATTGGTTTCCCTCTTTCTATCAATTTTAACGTCAAAGCGATCAATCCGAAGACGGCCCCGAAGAATGTTGCCAGCATAAAGGAAAGAACCATGACCTTTAACCCCACAACAAAGCCGATTACAGCATATAACTTGATGTCCCCTCCGCCCATGCCACCTTTACTCACAACGGCGATAAGAAGCAGGAGTCCGAAGCCGGCTGCAGCTCCGATCAAGCTGTCCCACCAGGGAGTCAGCGGAATGAACAGGCGTTCCACTAAAAACAGTCCCGAAAAAAACAGAAGGACTTTATCAGGGATCACCATATATTTCAAATCAGAAACCGTGATGATGATGAACAATGAAATAAGGGTCCAGGCGACAAGCAGCTCCCAGTCGAGTCCAAACTCTATGTACGCTAGTACAAAAAGACCAGCATTCAAAGCTTCCATAAACGGATATAAAGGAGAAATGCGCCCTTGACAACGGCGGCATTTCCCCTTTTGAATGAGATAAGAAAAGACAGGAAGCAGCTCGATCGCAGTCAATTGATGACCACAATAAGGACAGCTTGACCTTGGCTTTACGATGGATTTCTTTAACGGCACCCTCAGGCCGACTACGTTGTAGAAGGAGCCTATGAGGAGTGCGTAAAGTACAATAATTACTAGATACATCTTATTTTGCTTCGTCAGTTAACTGTTTTTCAGTAATAAAACCATCCGCACCTGTAGCTGCAGTTACTACTGATGAAGCGTCATGGTTCTTTATGCTATAAATTCCACCTTCATATTTAACAATATAATCTAAACCTTCATCTTCAACGTTAGAAACATATTCACTTAACCCACCATAAGCCGGCGTTGCACCAGTTCCAGTTGTCGCAGTAGCGCCTGTATGTTTCCAATTTTTAATTTCAGAATCATTCGAGTGGGCCAACTTTGCTGAATTTATCAATTGAATTGCCTCAGCAACTTTCGCATCATCCTTGCTTTTGTTTATAATTCCACCAATACTAGGCACCGCAATCGCCGCAATAATCCCTAGAATAACAATAACCGCTAAAAGCTCAATTAAAGTCAAACCTCTCTCATTCTTCAACATCTTTCTCATTTTCTTCAACATTTTCATTATTCCTCCTCGACATCATATGTAGTACTTTAGTACTCTTTTAAACTATCTTTATTATACAACATGGAAAATAAAAAATAAGTCTAAATGTGTAAAATATTATCAAAATTGCTAGAAATTTTGAACATTGTTAAATATTTCAAACATCGGGACCATGATGGCCGTGACGATGGTCCCCACAAGACCCGCTAACAGGACGATCATCAGTGGTTCGATTAGGGCTTTCAATTGATCCGTTGAGTTTTCGACTTCCTTTTCGTAGAAATCGGCCACTTTCGAAAGCATACTGTCAAGTGAGCCCGTCTCTTCTCCTATCGATATCATCTGGGAAACCAGGGGAGGAAAGGCCCAATGCTTTTTCATTGGCTCCGTCAATGTCCCGCCTTTTTCCAATGACTCCCTTGACTCCCTGAGAACCGCTGCCATCACTTCATTTTCCACGACCCGTTCCACTATCGCCAAGGACTGTAGTATAGGGACTGAGCTTGAAAAAAGGGAGCTCAACGTTCTGGTCATTCGGGCGAGAACCGCTTTTTGAATCAATTTACCGAAGACGGGGATCCTCAAGATGAAGTAATCCAGGTAGTATTTCGTTTCTTTTCTTTGCCGCACCATCCCGATTCCCGTGATGATAAGTATGACTAGGAGCAAAATCACATACCAAAACCTCTGGACGGTTTCACTTGCCCCAAGGACGAAGCGGGTGATTAAAGGTAGTTCTCCCCCGAAATCGTCAAACATATCCACAAAGGTGGGAACCACGGCAGCAAGCAGGAAAATGACAACGCCGATGGCAATGACCCCGACGACAGCAGGATAGGAAAGGGCAGCGATTACTTTTTGTCGTGTTCCATGCTGTTTTTCATAATGATCTCCCAGTCTTTCAAGGGTTTCATCCAGACTACCCGTCGCTTCCCCCGCTTTAAGCATATTGATGAAGAGAGGCTCAAATACTTTCTGATGCTTTCCGAATGCTTCAGAAAGTGGATGTCCTTCCTTCAGCTCAATTTCTATGTCCATGAGGATTTTTGTCAAGGCTTTGCTATCCGTTTGGCTGCTCAAGATCCGGGTCGCATCCACGACTGTTACCCCCGCTCTTAAAAGGGTGGAAAATTGCCTCAGGAAAATCACCAGATGCTGAAGCTTGACAGGATTCCCGAATGTGATTTCTTTTGTTAGGAGGGTTTCCGGGATTTCCTGCACGGAAATAATGCGAATGCCTTGATTTTTCAGGCGAAGCATGGCGTCCTTTTTGGAAGGAGCCGTGACCTGGCCTTTTTTCTTCCCTTTTTTATCCCGTCCCTCGTACTTGAATCTGGCCATGATTAACTATTCTCCCTGAGAAACGGAGAAGCGGTTTCTTTTGAAATGATGCCAGCATGGAGGAATCTGCTTACATTCGCTTCGAATAATTCCATCCCAAGTGCTTTAGAAGTTTGCATCACTGTCGGGATCTGATGGATCTTCTCCGACCGAATCAGGTTCGCCACTGCTGAAGTATTCAGAAGGATTTCTGAAACGGCGATTCTTCCCTCCTTATTAGCCGTAGGCAGCAGGCGTTGAGCGATGACACCCTGAAGAACGGATGCGAGCTGGACGCGGACCTGGGATTGCTGCTCTCCAGGAAAGACATCGATGATCCGTTCAATTGTTGAAACCGCACTGGATGTGTGAAGGGTCCCCAGAACTAAATGCCCGGTTTCGGCTGCCGTAATGGCGGTTTGTATGGTTTCCAGATCGCGCATTTCCCCAACAAGAATGACATCGGGATCCTGCCTTAAGGCACTTCTGAGACCGTAGGCAAAGGACTTGGTATCAAACCCGACTTCCCGTTGATCGATTAAGGAAGAACCGTGCTTATGTAAATATTCGATGGGATCCTCAAGTGTAATGATATGCTTCCTCATGGTCTGGTTCATATAGTGAATCATGGAAGCAAGGGTAGTGGACTTCCCGCTTCCAGTGGGACCCGTTACCAATACCAACCCCTGATGTTTTTCGGCTATTTTCATGATGACAGGAGGAAGCTTGAGCTCTTCCAGTGTCGGGATATTCCTTGGCACTACCCGCAACGCGATGGAAATGCAGGAACGTTGAAAATAGGCATTCACCCTGAAACGCGAAACACCCGGTAAAGCATAGGAAAAGTCCAACTCTCCCCTTTCCTTGAAGTCACTCCATAGATGCTCAGGGATTATGGCTCTTGCCATGATCTCCGTATCTTCAGGTTTCAATGGTTCCTGGCCGTACCTTTTTAAATCTCCATGAATGCGGAAGACAGGGGCTGATCCTATCGTTAAATGAATATCAGAGGCCTTTAATTCATATGCTGCCCTTAATAGTTGATCGATTCGTTCCTTCATGCCATACACCTTCTTTACTCTATTGCTACTCGCAGAATTTCTTCTGTCGTGGTCAATCCTTGCTTTACCTTAAACAACCCATCATCCAGAAGAAAAATGGTTTTGTTTTTTAATGCTACTTCCCTTAAGGTATTAAGAGATTGATTGTTCATGATGATCCTTTTCATTTCATCATTTACGACCAGTACTTCATGGATGGCCATCCTGCCCTTATAGCCGGTCATGTTGCATGACGCACAGCCTTTGCCCCGGACAATCCGGTCAATCGTCATGCCCCTTCGTTCAAAGATTTCTTTTTCCCTGTTAGAAGGTGCATCTTCACGTGCACAATCCCGGCACACTTTCCGGACCAGTCTCTGGGCCACAATTCCACTGACGGACGTGGCAACCAGGAAGGGCTCTACCCCCATATCGATCAGCCGGGACACCGTACTTAACGAATCGTTCGTATGAATGGTACTGAGTACCAGATGCCCCGTCAAAGAAGCCCGTATCGCCACTTCCGCCGTTTCACGATCGCGCACCTCCCCTACCATGATGATATTGGGGTCCTGCCTCAGTATGGACCGGAGACCTGTTGCGAAAGTAAGGCCAACATTTGAATTGACCTGTATCTGGTTGACTCCTTCTAATTGATACTCCACTGGATCTTCAACGGTAATAATATTGACTTCTTCACTATTCAGCTTATTCAATGCGGCATAAAGAGTAGATGACTTACCTGAACCGGTCGGACCTGTAATAAGGACAATTCCGGTCGGCCGGTCAATCAGATCCTGAAATCGTTTCAGGTTCAAGCTGTTGAATCCCAGCTGAGCCAAATCATTCAAGGATGAACTCAGGTCCAGTATACGGAGGACGATTTTTTCTCCATAAACCGTCGGAAGCGTAGATACCCTTAAGTCGATGGGACGAAAATCGATATTCGTTTTGATCCTTCCATCCTGAGGGACCCTGTGTTCTGTGATATCCAATTGAGACATAATTTTGATCCGGGCCGTCAACATGCTTTGCATGTGTTTAGGAAGGGCTCTATCCGTTCGCAGAATGCCATCCACCCGGTAGCGAATAAGTACTTTTGTTTCATGAGGATCAATATGAATATCACTTGCCTTTTGGGTCATGGCGTTCGACAATAATTGATTCACTAATTTGGCGATGGGCGAATCCTGATCTGTTAATGTTTCATCCTCGAGCTGGGGACGATCATTTTCCATCCCTTTCAGCTCTTCAAAGCTTTCATCCATGTCATAATACTTATTAATCGATCGCAGAATATCATCCTTTGTTGCGATCGCTGTTTCAATATAGAATCCTGTGGACAATCGTAAATCCTCTATCGTATAGAAATCCATTGGGTCCGCCATGGCAACAAAAAGCTTATCTCCTTCTTTTTTTAAAGGGATCATTAAATTCCGCTTGGCCAATTCTTTGGGGACGAGATGGAACAACTTAGGATCGAATGGATACCTGAATAGACTGACATGTGGAATACCCAGCTGAAATTCGAGCACTTCGATTAACTGTTGCTCCGTTATATACCCCCTTTGTAAGATGGCATCTCCAAGTTTCTGATCTTTTCCTTTTTCTCGTAATGCGGATTGAAGCATTTCTTCGGTTAACAAACCCGATTCAACCAATAAGTCCCCTAAACGTTTCCTCTCTTGGGCCATGATATTCCACCTGACTTCTTTTTATTTCATATTTGATAATGAAAGATCTGTTTCAGATGGAAGGACATCCTCACCATCTGCATTCTCAGGTGAGGCAGCCCCCCCTGTTTCAATCGGGTCTGAAGGACCATTTTGATCGGTTGAATCTGAACTTTCCCGAGCGGGCACAACTTCATTCCTGGAATCGGTCCCATTCTCATTTGTTTCTGTTGTGGGTCCAGGTCTCTCAACCACATAGTCCTTCATGCTATGTATCTCTTCTTTAAATACCGGAAGATAAAAGTCCTCAGAAATTCTCTCTTCCTTAAGAAGTTCACCGTTCTTTGACTCGAAACTTCTCCATACTTCGATTTTCATCCCGTTACGTCCTTCTTCTTTTACCTTCACTTCCCCTTTATTCAGATAAGGACTGTACTGTTTAATCACTTTCGGTTTGAACGTTTGCTCATTCCGACGGTCTACGATGACCGTATAGGGCATTTCTGCACCGGTGAGGGCTAGGGAAAAACTGTCCCCTTGTCTAGTCAATATAATTTTATACACGGCATCATTTGGATTGGTGAAAATAAGATCATCACCCTGGTCCTGATTGACGTATGCCTCAAACCCTAAATCAATATCGACTGGAATTTCCCTTCCCTGGTGTCTCTCGATCACTTCAAAATTGGTAGGCAGGATCAACTGATATAAATAGGATGCAAAAGTACTTAATTCTTGATTGGACATGCCTGTAAAAGCTTCTTCGTCCAAGAATGTCAATAGAGAGAACGGGGAGGTTCCTTCTAATTCTATTTCTTCGTATGTATCAAATAGGGTCTGAAGTCCGGGAGTGGATGTTACACCTTCCATATTGATTTTAGAAATAGTTTCAATAGAATCAGACTGAATGAAAAAATCTTCTATATGAAGGTTTTCGCCAGTTTCATCTAAATTCGCTGCATGTTCCATGATTTTTTGCCCTAGTCCTTCTAAATCGAGCATGCTGGGATTCACTTCGTTTGAAGATAGGAGTGAGTCAAGTCCTTCAAAGTTGACCAAAAGCGGGGTTTCCCCTTCTTTAGTCGCTCTTTGAACGGACGTGGCAGGATCGAAATGAAATAATTTGGAGTCTAAAGGTATGGCTGTGTCCATATAGGAGAGAGTCATGGACTGATTTTCCTTCCAATCCTCTATTTTAATATGTAGTTCTTCTTCTGCTTTTGCGTAAGAAAGGGTGGATACATCGATATTCCCAATCTTCGTCCCCTCTGGAAAGGCCTGATTCGGCGAAAGTAAACGATCATATGCAAAAGCTCCCAAATGAGCAAAACTGAACACATAAATGCTGCATAACACAAAAAAAACGGATAGTTTCGTAAATGGAAACGTTTTGCCCATCAGAGATGCCCCTTTTTAACTAGTTTCGTTTAATTATTTGATTCGAAAAATAAGCGATTATATTCTTCCTCTTCTTCTTTAGAAAGTCCCGAAGAGGGAATCAAAGTAGACGATTCGCGATCCCCTTGTTTTAAATGAGTGTCCCAATCTTGTAATTGCAGTTCGAAATCATCCAGTTCCTCCCCTTCCATTTGAGAAGGATTGTCCGGGTATTTCTCTGCTTCTTTATACAAGTACTCATCTGGCTTTTCTTCTTTATTACTTACTGATAAAGGGAATTCTTCTATAAACCCTTCTTTTTCAACCACACTCTCTACCTTTGAAAGAGTAATAGTATCCTGACTAGTCTCTTCCAATATTTCTTGTTTACTATTTTCTTTGTTGTATGATTCGAAATGATTTTCAGATGGATTTGAGGAATGAAGGAATAAAGGTCTTAATCTCGTCTCAAGGAAGTAGGTACTTAGAAGCAGTAACAAAGTAAATATAATCATTGTCTGATAAAGAGGAATAAAGCTGCTGATCACAATACACAATAAAGTAAGGAAAAAAGCCCCTGTTGAAATCAGGACTTTATGCTTAAACGTCCATTTCATAGGGTTGAATACGATCACAGGGAGCAACAGCAGATAAGCTACCACAGCAAATGCGACTAAATCAATCATTCTCATCCCTCCATTTCATGATTGATTCGATGAAAAACAACAAAATTCGACTACTACTATTTTAGTATAAAGAGGAAATAATTGAAAGTCATTGTCTCTTGGAAAAATTGAATTAATTGAAAAAACTTTCCCATTTTCGAGTTATTTCAACAATATTGTAAGTTATTCAATAAATTGGTTGAAATTCAGACCAAATAATACATTCTAGAGTATAATGGTGATATGAGCATATTATCCTAATTCTTTAAGAGGAAAATGCATACATCTATGATTTAAAAAGGTTTAAATAAATTGATTTAAGGTGGTTAAAACTTGAAGCGCAATGGATTTACACTAATAGAAGTATTAGTAGCCACTACATTAATAGTAATCATTCTAACTACTTTTCTTGGTTTCATAAGAATGTCATATAAAAATACATCTTATAACGAAGAAAGCTTGAAATCTTTTAACACCTCAGAAATGGTCCTTACCTATTTTCAAGAAGAAAAAAAAGTCCCAGTGAAACAAGATTATCCTGATATTAAATTATTTCATATTACCCAAAATACATATGAACTTACAGTTGAAGGTAACAAACTTTATGTAGTAATTAAATTCCCTCAGGCAGCTGATAATTCTCTGCAAGATGAACTTCAGAATATTTCCAATCTCACACCTGTAGAGGTAAATGTTTATAGTGATGAAACGTTAATGGATGAGACATCACGATCAATTGGGTTTATAGAGGTGATAGAATAAATGGTTAATAATCAACGAGGGGTTACTTTAATTGAAGTACTCGCGGTTTTAATTGTGTCTAGCATTGTGATGACCGTTTTGTTTAGCATCTTCAATTCTTATACGAAGACAAGTAATAATAATCAAGCTCAGCAAATGTTACAACAGGAAGTTAATTTGTTTATAAGCAGTATTAACCAATACCAAAAGAAAAAGGATTTCAGTGAGTTAGCCATTCTACTCAAAAACCCCGAAACTCTTAATGGTGAACAATATTTTTCTACTGTCGAACTGGTAGATAAAAAGCAATCTGAAACTGATGACGCAGACAGACTAATAAAAAAATTAAGTGCTGATAATTATCTATATCAACTTTCGCTAATTAATGACGAAGCATCTTTAGATACTTTAATCACCCCTGCCAACCCGTATTTCTTAACGGATTCATTTATACTCAATATAAAGATCATTAATAAATCAAACCCCAATGGAAACCACTATTCAGCTGCTCACGGGTTCCATAGATTAGACTGAACAGTAAAGGAGACTCATTATGGCTAGAAATGAGAGGGGGTATGCCCTTGTATACTCACTTTTTATCATCGTAATCATCACGATCATAGGTTTAAGTTTATTAACTATGACTGTAAATTTATTTAAACAAACGAATATGACTAAAGCCAACGCTGTTTCAGAGAATCTAGCTGAAATGAGTATTCAACTTAAAGAAACAGATATTAGAAATCAAATTAAAGTAGCCTATAACCAATTACTAACAGAAGAGATGCTAAAACATGATAGGCCTTCTAAAAATAATGGGAAAAATAAAGATAGTACCGATGTCTTGTATATTAATTATAAAGACATTGACAAAAGAATATGTGAACGCATCCAAAACGATTCGATATTTAAGTACGGTGAATACGAAGAACGTGAATATGATTTCTCAGCTATAATTACTAACCTGAGTATAAGTGAATGTTCAGATAGTGGAGGCTTGTATACTGTTGAGCTCCAAGGCAAAGGGCAGTGGAATGGTAAAGAAGAAATAATTCTATCACGATCTACCTTTATACTTAATATACCTACATACGAAGATACTGCAGATTTAGAAAAGAAATGCTACAACAAGCACGGAAAAGAAATAGGCCACGGAGCATGTAAAAAGAATGGCAATGGCAATGGCAACGGTAATGGCAATGGCAATGGTAACGGCAATGGTAACGGCAATGGCAACGGCAACGGCAATGGCAATGGCAATGGCAACGGCAATGGCAATGGCAATGGCAATGGCAACGGCAATGGCAATGGCAACGGCAATGGCAACGGCAATGGCAACGGCAATGGTAACGGCAATGGAGTGAATTATGGAGTTGGTCTAGGAGGCTGTCCTCCAGGTTGGAGAAAAAAAGGGTGGTGTAATAATGATGACGATTCAAACCCTAATACTCCAGACTTACCCACAAAAATAACGATTGATGACGTTAGTATCATTAGAGAAATTGAGTACAAATAAAGGAAAAGACCCTCTTACTTCCGAGAGGGTCTTTTCCTTCCTTATTTCACATACTGCGCCACCCGGTTCCTCCCCGCCTGCTTCGCTCCCGTATAAAGGGCACGGTCGGCATGACGGATGAGGGCCATGGTGTCATCTGCATCCTCGGGTGCGGTCGATACGCCGATGCTCGCCGTGATCCTGACCATCATCTGTTTGTTGGATTCGTCCAGGCTGTCATGGAGAGTGAACGGCTGATTGGCAATCGTGCCCCTGACATATTCTGCGATGCGCAGTGCCTCTTCCCGTTCCGTGTCGGGAAGGAGGATGACAAATTCCTCCCCGCCGTATCTTGCCACGGTTCCTTTAGTGGATATCAATGCACGTAAGCGTTCGGCCAGCTGCATCAGGATTTCGTTACCGCTCTGGTGACCGTAGTTATCATTGATCACTTTGAAGTGGTCAATGTCCAGCATGATTAAAGACAGGTTCTTTCTCTTTCCTGCCTCGAGATTGTTGTATTCCATGGATAGTAGATCTTCGAAGTAGCGGTAATTGTAAAGGCCAGTAAGAGCACATCGTTCACTGTTCTGTTTTGTCCGCTCATGGTGCCTTGCATTGGCAATGGCAATCCCGAAATAGGAGCATAGGATATCGACGATCATCAATTGGAATTTCTCATACGCTTTCTTTTTGGAGGAAGCGAGCAGGAGGATCCCTCTCACCTTCTGGCTCCTGACGATGGGCACGCATAACACGCTTTCCACATCCTCCGGCATATACCCTTCGGCGATATCGGTCCATTCCGAACGGGAAGTGTACAGGACGGATTCTCCCGTTTCCCAGACCACTCCGCTGATCCCCTGATTTTTCTTGAGGGGACGAAGATTATTCGATTTCATTTCGCCATTTTCAAAGCGTCTGAGCAGGACCAACCCCTCCTCTTGGCAATCGAGGATATACGCATATTCGACAGGGAGTGTCTCGATGATCTTCTCGATGAAAATATCCAGGACTTCTTTGACCTTGAGGCTTTCTGTGAGTTGATGACCGATTTCCCCTGCTTTCTGGAGGTATTCATTGATATTCTCGGATGAATTATAGAGCTTTAAGATGATGGAGAGACTGACGAACGGGACTCCAATCAGCAACGAGGCAAACGCCCCCAGTTCAAATGTCAAATAGTAGAGTGAGAGAGAAAGAGGGAACATGATCATATTGGCGGTGAAATCCCACACAAAGTCCTTACTGTAAAAACGCACGTCATTGTTAGCCACATAATGATGGTAGAGAAGGAGGAGGACCTGATTGATCATAATGGATACGATCTGGTAACAAAGGATCGGTAAGATCAGCTGACCAAGTTCCCTCTCGGCGATTTCCCCTCCAACCATAAAATAGATCAGCCCACTGATGTATGAAACCAAAAAGAACATCAGTGAATTCAGCGGGATCCTGTGCCAGTCGCTTTTCGTCACCCGGAGCCTTATGAGCAGGGGGATGATGGAGAACTGCATCAGTACGATTTCAATAAATAGACCATACTTGATGAAACCGACGAGAGTCACCCACTGGATGAAGAAGATGGTCGCACCGTTGATGACGATCGGCATAAGAGGGATAAAAGTGGCAAATGCCACCAATGTTATAAACTCTAGCTCATTACCTGCAATATTCTCAGGAGGATAGTATTGATATGTAAAATATAAACCAGCCGGTACAACCGCAAGCCATGCGAGCAATATGTACAGCTTTCTCTTCAATGGTAACGTCATATCTATCCCCCATAGGTTTTCAATGAATTTAATATAGTCTGATCATACTATACTAGTTAAATAGTCACAAGTTTAAGAATATTTTATCAAAGCACCCGAATAAAGTCACTTACTTTTTTCTGTAATTTTCCAATAGAGGAAGTAAATATGGTTTCACTTCCGATAAAAAGTACAAGGAGCCTGTTATGAGCAGGACTTCATCGTCTTCCATCACGGCGATTTTCTCTTCAAGATACTTCTTCCAATCATGGACGCCTTCCTTATTTGGGTGTGAGGAAGCTTTGTAAAGTTCTTCAACCGATGCCACTCTCGGAAAATCAAAGGTCGTGAATCCGATGTCATCTACGGCTTCTTCCAATTGAGCGATCATCGGCCTTAACTCTTTATCGTGAAGTGCCGAGAACAGGACGGTCACTTTTTTATGAAGGAATCGTTCCTTGATCGTCTTCACAAGGGCATCCACCCCTTCCGGATTATGGGCACCGTCAATGTAAATCTCACGTGTATCGGATAATGCCTCCATCCTCCCTGGCCATGATGCTTTCTTTAATCCTGTCTTGATGTGCTCCTGATCTACTTTCATCCCCTGATTTTTCACAAGGAGCTCGACGACTTTGATGGCAAGGGCTGCATTATTGATTTGATGGGTTCCGATCATGGAAAGATCGAACTCGTCATGCTGCAAGGGAGAATTATACTCGAATTTTTCCCCCTTATCCAATAAGGCGACACGCTCGGCAGTAAAATCCTGTCCAAGTTGAAATAGCTCACTTTCCTTTTCAATGGCTGTTTCTTTGATTACGCTCCTTGCTTCAGGTTGATGGACCCCTGAAATGACAGGTACACTGTGCTTGATGATCCCCGCTTTCTCAAATGCGATATCTTCCAATCTGTTCCCAAGAAACTGCATATGATCCATTCCGATGCTCGTGATCACTGAGACCATGGGAATGATGACATTCGTCGAATCCAGTCTTCCCCCGAGCCCAACCTCATAAAGGACGAGGTTGACGGGTTGCAACTCTGCAAAATAATAAAAGCTCATGGCCGTGATGACTTCAAATTCCGAGGGCGCACCCCATTCCGATTGTTCCATCTTTTCTGCGATAGGCTTAATCTTTTCGACAAGCAGCGTTAAATCATTGTCGCTCACGGGATCTCCATTCATGCTGATGCGTTCATTGAAGCGTTCAAAATAAGGAGAGGTAAACGTTCCGACTGTATATCCTGATTCCTGTAACACATTCCTCAAATAGGTAACGGTAGACCCTTTTCCATTCGTACCGGCAATATGGACGGTTTTCAACTTTTGATGAGGGTTCCCGAGTTCCTCCAACAGGTGATTCATCCGCATCAATCCCGGCTTGATTCCAAGTCTTAGTCTTGAGTGGATCCACGCGACAGCTTGTTCATAATTCAACAATTTTTTCACTCCCACATAGGCTTCATTAGAAAAAGGGCCCCAATCGGGTCTGGTTGATAAGGGATCCCCCCTTCCAATCAGACCCGATTTTAAAGCCCTCTTCCTTACCTTCTATTTATTCAGTAACATTAAACCGATTTAAGCTCTTCGATTCTCGCTTTTACAGTCGCTTGTTTCTCTAAATAATCTTTCTCTTTCTCTTTTTCCTCGTCGACTACCTTCTGAGGGGCTTTGCTTACAAACTTTTCATTGTTAAGCTTGCCTTGGACACGGGATACTTCCTTCGTCCATTTATCCAGTTCTTTTTGAAGACGTGCGATTTCTTCCTCGATATTGATCAGTCCTTCTAATGGAAGGTACAGATCCACGCCTGTCACGACTGCCGTCATCGCTTTTTCCGGTGCTTCTAAATCCGTTCCCATCTCAAGCTTTTCCGGATTACAGAATTTCTCTATATAGGATTGATTCTTTTCGATGATCGTCAGGGTATGTGCATCTTTAGCTTTCAGCATCAGGTTGATTTGTTTACTCATCGGCGTGTTCACCTCGGCACGAACATTCCGTACGGCACGGATGATATCAACCAGAAGCTTCATCTCTTCTGCTGCCCCTTGATCTGTCAGCTTATCGTCAACCGTCGGCCAAGCCGCTACAGTGATCGATTCGCCTTGATGCGGCAAGTTCTGCCATATTTCCTCGGTAATAAACGGCATGAATGGGTGCAGTAGTCTCATCGTGTTGTCGAGAACATAAGCCAGGATTGAACGGGTCGTCTTTTTCGCCGCTTCGTCTTCGCCATATAGAGGCAGCTTCGCCATTTCAATGTACCAGTCACAGAAATCATCCCAGATGAAGTTGTATAGTAAGCGTCCAACTTCACCGAACTCATAACGGTCTGCCAGGCGCGTCACCGTTTCAATCGTTTCATTTAATCGGGTGAGGATCCATTTATCCGCAACAGACTTCTCACCTGATAAATCAATTTCGTCGTATGTCATGCCATCCATGTTCATCAGGGCAAATCGGGATGCGTTCCAAATCTTATTGGCAAAGTTCCAAACCGACTCAACCTTTTCAAATGAGAAGCGCAGATCCTGTCCCGGTGAGCTTCCTGTGGTCAGGAAGTAACGAAGGGAGTCAGAACCGTATTTT
Source organism: Rossellomorea sp. LJF3 (assembly GCF_037046045.1). Classification (NCBI taxonomy): domain Bacteria; kingdom Bacillati; phylum Bacillota; class Bacilli; order Caryophanales; family Bacillaceae; genus Rossellomorea; species Rossellomorea sp. LJF3. The sequence goes on from NZ_JBANLY010000006.1 coordinate 70,452, forward strand.
TCGATGACATCCATCGGGTCTACACCGTTTCCAAGTGATTTACTCATTTTACGCCCATCTGCATCCCGGACCAAACCATGAATAAGAACATCTTTAAATGGTCTTTCTCCAGTAAACTCTAACCCTTGGAAAATCATACGTGATACCCAGAATCCGATAATATCATAACCTGTTACAAGTGTATTGGTCGGGTAGTAACGCTTAAAGTCTTCTGCATTCAGATCCGGCCAGCCCATCGTTGAGAAAGGCCATAGTGCTGAGCTGAACCAAGTGTCCAACACATCATCTTCCTGTGTCCAGTTTTCAATGTCTTCAGGTGCTTCCTTCCCTACGTAAATCTCACCAGTTTCATTGTGATACCATGCAGGGATTCTATGACCCCACCAAAGTTGACGGGAAATACACCAATCACGTGTGTTTTCCATCCAACGCAAGTAAGATGTTTCAAATCGATCAGGAACAAAGTTAATTTTGTTTTCACCTTCTTGCAGTTTCACCGCTTCTTCTGCCAATGTATCCATCTTAACGAACCATTGAGTAGAAAGATAAGGTTCAACCACTGCCCCGCTACGCTCCGAATGCCCCACCGAATGCATATGCTCTTCAATCTTGAACAATACACCAGCATCTTGAAGATCCTTCACAATTTGCTTACGGCAGTCAAAACGGTCCATGCCGTTATATTTATCAGCTTTCTCGTTCATCGTACCATCTTCATTCATCACAAGGATGCGTTCAAGATTATGACGGTTCCCGATTTCAAAGTCATTCGGGTCATGTGCAGGTGTGATTTTCACCGCTCCGGAACCGAATTCCATATCCACATAATCGTCACCGACGATCGGGATTTCACGTCCTACGATTGGAAGGATGACGTTCTTCCCGATCAGGTGCTTGTAGCGGTCATCTTCAGGGTGTACGGCAACCGCCGTGTCCCCAAGCATCGTTTCAGGTCGGGTTGTAGCAATTTCAATGTGGCCGCTTCCGTCTGCCAATGGATATCTCATATGATAGAATGCACCCTGTACATCTTTATGAATAACCTCGATATCGGATAGTGCCGTTTTTGTCGCAGGATCCCAGTTGATGATATATTCCCCGCGGTAAATCAAACCTTTGTTATACAGGTCGATAAATACCTTTTGAACGGCATCGGACAGGCCTTCGTCAAGTGTGAAGCGCTCGCGGCTGTAATCGAGTCCCAGCCCGACTTTCGCCCATTGCTGGCGGATGTGCTCGGCATATTCTTCTTTCCATTTCCACGTTTCTTCCACGAATTTCTCACGACCGAGGTCATAGCGTGAAATCCCCTGGCTGCGGAGTTTTTCGTCCACTTTTGCCTGTGTGGCAATCCCGGCATGGTCCATACCCGGCAGCCACAGTACATCGTATCCCTGCATCCGTTTCATTCTTGTCAGGATGTCCTGTAATGCTGTATCCCAGGCATGCCCCAGATGAAGTTTCCCCGTTACGTTCGGCGGAGGGATGACGATGGTGTAAGGTTCCTTTTCCTTATCGTTTGTCGCTTCGAAGTATTTGCCTTCGAGCCACCATTTGTACCGGCCCTGTTCAATGGCATTCGGATCATATTTTGTCGGCATTGATAATTGTTGATCTTGAGTTTCCATGTGATTTCCTCCTATATCGTTCTGAAAAAAATAAAAAAATCCCCCGTCCTGTGAAAAGGACGAAGGATTCCATTCGCGGTACCACCTTTTTTCTCAGGAGAAAGAAGACTCCTGAACTCTCGACGATCATAACGGCTTTTAACCGGCTTCTACTACTCTCATTTCATAGAAACAGCTCTTCAGGCGACCTTCCATTGTCTTATCGTAGAAAATCTCTCAGCAAACGATTTTCCTCTCTGAACGTAAGGATCAATGTACTCTTCCTGTTCATTGCTTTTCATGATTATTTATTTACTCATTATAGTATAGGATAAGATAAACTTTCGTCAATCATTATTGGCATTTTCATTGAAAAATATTCATTTTGCCCATACATAGGCACCATTCCATCAGGGTTTCATAAGATAAAGTAGTGAATACACCCAGGAAAGTGAGTGGATGATGATGAAAAAAATCAACCAGTACACGTTACAGAAATGGATGGGGAACGCCCGATTAATATGTAAGCAATTCATCATACCCTTTACCATCTTTCAAGGCATCCGCACGATTCTGCTCCCGACCACGTTTGACGTCCTTCTGTTAACCCTGTTTATCGGTATCGGCCTCGCCATATATTTTGATTGGATTTAAGGAACTGACGAAAAGTGGATTCGTCAGTCCTTTTTTTATTCAGCCTGTTCGGCCTGCTCTTTCTTCTGCTTTTCCATCTCATCGAGACGCATGACCACGTATTCAGTATTCTTCAAGAGCCAGTAGTGACGTTGCAGTTTCTTCAGGGACTTCCGTTCATTTCTCTTATCCTTCGGGGTATGGAAGTATTTTTCCACCACGGCAATCACGGAGCTCGGATATGCCAGGTAGCTCATGAACAGGAGCCTCTCTTCATTCCGGACGGTAAAATGCTGAAAGTAAGTGGTGAGCCATTCAATACATTCCTCATAATACTTAGGATAGGTCTTCAAGGTTCTCGATAAAAACGGCAGCAGATCATGAAAAGGAGACGCCATCTTGGAGTTCTCAAAGTTATGGAAATACCCCAAGCCCCTTTCATCGAATAAAAAATGCTCCGTCGAAACCTTCCCGTGAGTGATCACGGTCCTTACCTTTTCGAGCTCCTTCGTCTCCTCATACCATTCATCCAGCATTTTACGGGAAAACTTCAATGCTTGTGAAGCATCTTTGTAATACATGCAATAATGAAATTGAAAAGGGGACATGTAGGTGGTCTTTTCACAAGCTTCCACATATTCATCCAGGAACGCCTGCTCTTTATCCCATCTTGACGTGAGCTGCTCATAATGGGACTCTCTCTCTTCCTTATCGATTTTCACTTCGTGGGAGGAAAGAGTATGGAGCCTCGCCAATTCCCTGAACATCTTCTGATGCTTTTCAAACTGATCTTCTCTTTCCTGGTTCATCATCCACGGCATGACGTAGTATAAATCCCCCTGATTCCACACAGCATAGCGGCCATCCATGGTGGGATAAATCGGGACGATCCGATTATAGCCCCGCTGAAACAGCATTTGAACATTCCGGACGAAGTCCACTCCATTTTGGGCTGGAAGCTGTTTGACGGCCAGAGTGCCTTTATTTGAAAATACCTTCGAAATCCTTCCGTAACTTTCAACAAAATGAGGTTCGACCCCATAAGGTTGCAAGACAGGCTTCAATCCCTCCAGCGTTTGCGCCATTTCTCTCACCTTCTACGATTACTTTTCTAAAAAAAACGGACCAACCCCAATGAATTTGGTGTCAGCCCCGTCATTTCCACTATGATACTTTGACTCGCTTCTATGGTCCTCTGATGGGAGTGACCTTGCTATTTTCCTTTATCCCTTGAAAACGAATTCGCTGTTCGGGATATATAGAACCTGACCGGCATATACGTCCTGATTCGCTTCGAGTTGATTCACCCTTAATAGCTGTGGAATGGTCAAATCATATTTTTCCGCTATATAATCCAGGTTTTCTCCCTCCTGGACGATGCACACCCGAAGAGTCGCTCCCCGTTCTTCTTCTTTCCGGGCAAAGAAGTCAGTCAAGGAAATGGATTCATACTTCTTTTTGCCCTTCGTCTTTTTCTTTTCTTCCTTTTCTTCCTCTTCCATCTCTGCTTCTACGGCTGATGAGGAAGATGACTCTTCTTCTTCCATTTCCTGCTCCTTGTACTTAGGTGCAGGAGGCGGCGTATAAGCGGCCTTCGGTTCAGCAGGCTGCTCCTCAGACGACTCACTCAGCTCATGCTGTGGAAGCTGGAATACATTTTCTTTCCGGTAGTCGACTTCCTCATAGGAAGGAGCCGGCTGTGTATCGTATTGAATCTGGACAGGAATTTCATCTTCCTGTTCAGCCGGTGGAGTCCTTCCCTCCAGATTAAACGGCTGATACTCGTCATCCTGGTCCTCTTCTTCCTCATCTTCTTCAGCATAACCCGTGATCTCTTCTTCATTGTAGTTTTCGTATTCATACACTTCTTCTCTTTCTTCTTCGGTTTCCACATCTTCTTCCACTTCTTCTGCTTCTTCTGCTTCAGCTACGGCACTTGAACGGTAAAGGGGCTCGAATTCTTCTTCTCTCTCATACTCTGCTTCAAGAGGAGTGTGGGCCTGCTGTTCACCGTAGATGCCGGTGATGGTCAAGTCTGCGTTCAGCTTTAGACAGGCATTTTCAGGGACGATGTAGTCAAATGACTCGACATATACATCAATATCCCCCAGATTCGCGATACGATTTTTGGGGATCGTGACGTCCACCGGGAACCTGTGGACAAATTCATATTCACCCCTCTCCCTCTTTTCCACTGTCTGCACGAACTTGCCGCCTGCTTCGAACTCATCTTCCTCTTCTTCTCTGAGTGATGTCGGTAAATACTCACCCGTCAGATCAAGGCTGCCCCTGATAAGTACGTACTGCTCTTGTTCTTGTATCGTTATATGAGGATCTAAGGAGATAGATAGCAATTCTTCAACTTCCTGTCCTTTTTTGAACCAAATTGATTCTTCCAAAGAAAATCGTAAGCACGATTGTTGTTCTTGTGACAAAGAAAATTCCTCCTTTCAGGTTCCAAACAAAGAAATAGTAAACAATGCCATTATCACTTTATGAAACGGGAAGGAGGAATATGATAGGAAAACGAAAATCCATAAAAAAGAGCCGACCCCAAAAGGATCAGCTTCTACCATTACTTCTTACTGATTTTTTCAAACGCTCTTTCCGCTGCCTGCAGCGTCTTTTCGATATCTTCATCCGTATGGGCTGTCGATAAGAAAAGTCCTTCAAACTGAGACGGTGGCAGGAATACCCCTTCATGGGCCATTTCACGGTAATAGTCGGCAAACATTTCAAGATCGGATGATTTGGCACCTTCGTAGTTCGATACTTCGTCATTTGTAAAGAAAATCCCGATCATGGAGCCTGCACGATTGATTCTGTGAGGAATGTTGTATTTTTCCGCAGCTTTCTTTAAGCCTTCCTCCAGTAAATCTGCTTTGCGTGCAAACTCGGTATACGTTTCTGGAGTGAGCTGGCTAAGCGTTTCGTATCCAGCCGTCATGGCTAACGGATTCCCTGAAAGGGTTCCGGCTTGATAGATCGGTCCGCTCGGCGCGATCCTTTCCATGATTTCCGCTTTTCCGCCGTATGCCCCGACAGGAAGTCCCCCGCCGATGACTTTACCAAGGCAAGTTAAGTCAGGTGTCACATTGTAAAAGCCTTGTGCACAGCCATAGCCGACACGGAAGCCCGTCATGACTTCATCGAAGATCAACAGTGCGCCATGATTTTCCGTCACCTCACGCAGGCCTTCCAGGAAGCCCGGTTGTGGAGGGACGACACCCATGTTACCGGCAACAGGCTCGACGATCACACCGGCAATGTCATCACCATATTGTTCGAAGGCATAACGGATGCTTTCCAGGTCATTGTAAGGCACCGTGATCGTATTCTTTGCAACCCCTTCAGGAACACCGGGACTGTCCGGTAAACCGAGGGTCGCGACACCGGAGCCTGCTTTAATTAATAAAGAGTCCCCATGACCGTGGTAACAGCCCTCGAACTTGATGATCTTATTGCGCCCAGTGTATCCACGGGCCAGCCGCAGGGCACTCATCGTCGCTTCCGTACCCGAAGATACCATACGGACGATCTCGATGCTTGGCACCCGGTCGATCACCAGTTGAGCAAGCTTATTTTCAATTTCTGTTGGAGCACCGAAGCTCGTCCCGTTTTCGGCCACTTTTTTAATGGATTCCACGACCCGGTCATTGCTGTGACCAAGAATGAGCGGACCCCAGGAAAGGACATAGTCGATGTACTCATTCCCATCGATATCATAGATTTTCGATCCTTTTCCCCTTTCCATGAAAATCGGATCCATCTTGACGGATTTAAACGCACGGACGGGACTGTTCACTCCGCCGGGCATAAGGTTTACTGCTTCCTTGAATGCTTGTTTCGATTTCTCATATGAACGCAATATCGGTTCCTCCTTTAGTGATCGTTCAGTCATCCTGACAGGAATTCTCCACCAATTAGGATAACCAGTTTGCTACGTCTTTTGCAAAATACGTAATGATGAGGTCTGCCCCTGCACGTTTCATGCTGGTCAGTTTCTCCATGACGATTTCCTGTTCGTTCACCCAGCCGTTTTGAGCCGCTGCTTTCACCATGCTGTATTCCCCACTTACGTTATAAGCGACAACCGGTGCATTGAAACGGTCTTTCACTTCACGCATGATATCCAGATACGAAAGGGCCGGTTTCACGATGAGGAAGTCGGCACCCTCTTCCATATCAGACTGCGCTTCTCTCAGGGCTTCCATGCGATTCGCCGGGTCCATTTGATACGTTCTGCGATCTCCGAATTGAGGTGTTGAGTGAGCCGCGTCACGGAAAGGACCATAGAAGCTTGATGAATATTTCACAGCGTATGACATGATCGGCACATCATGATAGCCTGCTTCGTCCAGTCCGTGACGGATAGCTGCTACGAATCCATCCATCATGTTGGACGGAGCGATGATGTCTGCACCTGCTTCAGCCTGGCTGACCGCTGTTTTGGCCAACAGATCAAGGGTTTCATCATTCAGGACTTTCCCGTCTTTGACGATCCCACAGTGACCGTGACTGGTATATTGACAGAGGCACGTATCGGCTATGATAACAAGATCCGGGTATCGTTCCTTTACAAAACGTGTTGCCTCCTGGACAATTCCATGGTCATGATACGCCTGTTTACCCAGCTCATCTTTTTCAGCAGGAACACCGAAAAGAATGATGGCCTTGATCCCGAGTGAAACCACTTCATCCATTTCAGCTTGTAAATTATCGAGTGAAATATGATAAACACCCGGCATGGATGGAACCACATTCTTGATGTTTTCCCCTTCCACGACAAATAACGGGTAAATTAAATCTTCTTTTCTTAGATGTGTTTCCCGCACGAGGGCACGCATCGTTTCCGATTGACGTAAGCGGCGGTGTCGATTAAATTGCAGGTCTTTCATAATAAAAGCCTCCTAATTGTTTGATAGCTAACAGGCAGAGATGAACTTTTTCATCTCATTCACCATTTCATTTACAGTATAAACGCTTGGACAGATTTTTACATGTAATCCGTATTGCTCTGCGGTTTTTTTTGTGATCGGGCCGATGCACGCGATGGGAATGTCCCTGATGTGATCATAGAGAGAATATTGACGGATGACCTTCATAAAATGATGGACCGTCGATGAACTGGTGAATGTAATGATATCCACTTGTTCTTTTTCAATGATGGTTTTCAACTGCACGATGCTGTTCTCTGGAAGGACCGTTTCATAGACGATCCATTCCTGACAGCTGACTCCGACTGAGGCTAATTCCGTTGCAATCACATTCCTTGCCAGATTCCCTTTTGGAATCAGGACGTGACCATCAGGCTTCACTTTAGATATGAACTCCTCGGCGAAGTCATCGCCTGTGAAATTTTCCGGGACAAATGAAATCGGTATTCCGTATTTATGACAGTACTGCTCCGTCTTGGTCCCGACGGCCGCGAATTTTCCCGTATAAGAGGATAAAGTGATCCCCCGTCTTTCTAATGCTTCCAGGAAGAACTTCACCCCATTTTTACTGGTGAAGATAATCCATTCGTATGTATGCAGGGTAGTGTGAAGCGATATTTCCAACGGATCTATGTGGGGGTGAAAATGAAGGAGCGGCACCAAGATGGGTACCCCTCCCTCGTTTTCAATGAGAGACCCGGTTTCACTGGATCCCTCATTCCCACGAGTAATCAAAACCTTTACTTGTTCTAAAGGCCTCTTACCCTTCATTATTGATCCAGCTCCTCTTTCACCTGATCAATCAAGGCTTTTGCACCTTGTTTTGTTAAACTTTCAGCCACTTTTTCTCCAACTTCCTTCGGATCCGGACCCGTCATGTATTCTTTGTAGATCGTCTGTCCGTCCGGAGAAGCGACAAGTCCGGTCAATGCAACATCTCCATTGTCTTTAAGTTCCGCAAACCCAGCAATCGGCACCTGACAGCCACCTTCCATCTTATGCAGGAAAGCTCGTTCAGCCGTCACGGTACTCGTTGTCTCTTCGCACGCGAACTTCTCTAGCAGTTCAAGAACTTCATCGTCATCATTTCTGCACTCGATTGAAAGGGCCCCTTGACCGACCGCCGGCAAGCAAAGGTCCGGATCAAGGAATTCCGTTACGACATCCGACGTCCATCCCATGCGTGATAATCCAGCCGCTGCCAGGATGATGGCATCGTAATCTTCGTTTTGAAGTTTGGTAAGGCGTGTATCGATGTTGCCGCGGATCCACTTGATTTCAAGATCCGGTCTCACAGACAGGATCTGAGCCCCTCTCCTGAGACTGCTCGTTCCGACGATCGCTCCACCAGGGAGGTCTTTGAGGGCAACATGATTCTTACTGATAAACGCGTCGCGGTGATCCTCACGAACCGGGATGCTTCCGATGGTCAGTCCTTCAGGCAAAACCGCCGGCATATCTTTCATACTGTGAACGGCCATGTCGATTTCTTTATCCAGCATCGCCTGCTCGATTTCTTTTACAAATAAGCCTTTACCGCCCACTTTGGATAAAGTGACATCCAGGATCTGATCCCCTTTCGTCACAATCTCCTTCACTTCGAAATCGAAAGAAGGATCGAGTGCCTTCAACTGATCGATTACCCAATTGGTTTGGGTAAGGGCTAATTTACTTCGTCTTGAACCAACAATGATTTTTCTCATAATGACCTCCTGAAAACTTATGAATACCAGAAATGAAATGAAGACAACCGACTAGCTAAGAAAAAGTTGATCAATATAATCAAGAAGGCTGCAACATTAAGAAACGCTAATGATTTACCAAAGACATTCTTTTTAATGCGAAGGTATAAATAAATGCTATATAAAATTAATAGAATGAATGATCCCACTATCTTGGGATCATACCATAGAAATTCCGGGAGCTTGATGTATGCCCATTGCAGTCCCAATATCAGGCTCAACAGGAGCATCGCTACCCCGATGGAATTAGAGATATAGGATATCTTCTCAAGCTTCGACAAATCACTGATCCTCCATAACCTCTGCCCCCATTTTTTCTCCTTTAATAATTTAAACTGAAGGAGATAAAGAAGGGAAAACACAAAGGAAAGACTGAAAGCCCCGTAAGACAGGATGGCCATCGTAATGTGAATCAGTAATAACTCTGATACCATCTGTTCTGCCATCGCCTGGGACTCCACCTGAACGGGCGCAAATGTATGGATCGCCATGATGATGAAACCGAGTACATTTGTAAAGAAGACGGTGAAATCCACCCTTAGCAATCGGTTGATGATAAGGGACAGGGTGATGAGCACCCAGGCATAAAAATAAAGCCCCTCAAAGATGGTGAGGACCGGAAACCTGCCTGTATTCATCATGTATAGAAATAAAAAGATTGTTTGAAGGACCCAAACAATCGCAAGTAACCAGAAGGCAAACAGGTTCGCCTTCCGGTTTTTGTTTAAGAAATCTATAAAATAAAAGAGAATACTAATAGCATACAGAACAATCATAAGTTCGTGCAGCCTAGTCATCGTTTGTTCAAACATCGACATTAACCTCACTTATGCTTGAAAAGAGGGTTGTGGTGTAAAGCTATGATCGCTCTCAGTCTTTTCGTTGGCTGCTTTCACTTGTTTCTGCTCTAACACTTCTTGTTCAATGTTAAAAATGTTGATGAATAAATCCAGCTTATCTTCAGCATCCGGCAGTCCGGCAAATTCCTTTGCCTGGAGGATCGGATCTTTTAATAACTGATTGATGATGCTCTTCGTGTGCTTATTCAATACTTTGCGTTCACGATCGGTTAAATCAGGTATTTTACGTTCGATGCTTTCCATCGTATCTGCCTGGATGGAGAGTGCCTTCTGCCTAAGGGCAGAGATGACCGGCACCACACCGAGCATATTCAACCATTCTTTGAAAGCCACGATTTCCGCTTCAATCATGATTTCAATTTGCTCAGCCGCCTTTTTGCGTTCGGCGAGATTCGCCTGGACGATGCCTTCCAAATCATCGATATCATAAAGGAATACGCTCTCGAGCTGGCCGATCGCCGGGTCTAAGTCCCTCGGTACCGCAATGTCCACCATGAAGAGGGGACGGCCCTTCCTCATGCTTTCCACATGGGACATCATTTCTTTCGTGATGACAAAATCCTTTGCTCCTGTAGAGCTGATCATGATATCCGCTTCTACAAGGGCGCATTGAAGCTCCTGCATCGTTTTCGCATTACCGCTGAAACGCTCTGCCAGGGTTTGGGCCTTCTCATACGTACGGTTGATCACGGTCACCTTGGTGGCTCCACTTCCATGGAGGTTCTTGATGGCAAGTTCCCCCATTTTCCCGGCACCAAGTATGAGGACATGCTTCCCCTCAAGGCTGCCGAATACCTTTTTGGCCAATTCAACGGCCGCATAGCTGACTGATACTGCATTGGAACCAATCTCTGTTTCCGAGTGACCCTTTTTCGCAACCGTCACCGCCTGCTTGAACAGGTGATTAAATACAGTACCCGTCGCTCCCGACTCCTGGGCATTCAGGAAGCTTGAACGGATTTGACCAAGGATCTGGGTTTCCCCGAGTACCATGGAGTTCAATCCACAGGCAACCTTAAACAGGTGTTCGACCGCTCCTTCCTGTTCATAAATGAACAGATAAGGCGTGAACTCCTCTTTATCTATATCAAACCATTGAGATAAAAATTCTTTAATATAATAACGACCTGTATGAAGCTGATCCACTACCGCATAAACTTCCGTTCTATTACATGTAGAAACAATCACATTTTCAAGGATGCTTTTCTTTTCCTTTAATGTTTTCATGGCTGATGGAAGGTCAGTTTCATTGAAAGATAAACGCTCACGAATCTCTACAGGGGCCGTTTTATAATTTAAACCAACGACTATTGTATACATGCTATGCACTACACCCCCAAGTAAAATCATTACTGTTATTATAACATGTCCAAATAAGTCCTCAGGCCCTGAAATGTGAACAGAAATTGAAACCTGTGCTACAGTTAAAGGGGGGTAGAATCTAATGATTCTTCCGGGACTTGCTAAACATTAATTTCATCATTACATTTAAGTAGAAGAAAGAAATAAGCTTGAAAGCATTTTCAATTCTTCATAAATCTTTTAAATTTCGACATTTCCCTACTAATGTAGGGTACCAAAACTAGCCTAAAGAATCAAGTAATGGAAAGGTTTCTCACGATTCATCGGAGAAAAGGGATTGATTTTTCATATTATGTGTCATTTTCCCTTAAAAAATAGGAATTAAAACCGAAATTTTACTCATTTCAGGAGGAAAAGGATGAAACAGCAGCGGATATTCCCAGGAATCATCTTAATTGGCTTTGGAGCTTACTTTTACTTACAACAGGCAAATATTGTATTATTTCAGGAGTTTTTCACGTGGCCCACTTTGCTTATCATTGTCGGACTTGCTTTTCTTGGTCAGGGATACGGAGGAAGGGATTATGAAGCCATCCTGCCCGGTACGATCCTGGTGGGATTCGGCCTGCATTTCCATGTGGTTAACAAGCTTGACGTTTGGCCGGATCATATGGGGACCTTCATCCTCATCATTGCCCTCGGTTTTCTTCTCAGATATCAGAAGACACGTGCAGGGTTATTTCAAGGAGTTCTCTTTCTGACACTCTCTATCATTCTTCTATTCTCTGATAAAGTGGTGCGATGGTTCGGTTTCATTGAAGGAAGCGTGGGAAGCGCTTGGGAATTCTGGCCCATTGTCATTATCGGGATCGGTGTCTATTTATTATTTGTAAGAAAAAAGTAGGCAAGAAAAAGCCCGGAATGGCATCCGGGCTTTATTACGTCTATTAGAGAACCGAATCCAAAAATTCTTTCGTCCTCTGTTCTTTTGGAGAATGGAATAATTCCTGAGGGGGTCCCACTTCGACGATGCGTCCATCATGCATATAGACGACCCAATCGGCCACTTCACGGGCAAATCCCATTTCATGTGTCACGACGACCATCGTCATCCCTTCCAAGGCAAGCTCCTTCATGGTAGCGAGTACCTCACCGACCAATTCCGGATCAAGTGCCGAGGTGGGCTCATCGAACAGCATGATATCCGGCTTCATGGCAAGGGCCCTGGCGATGGCGACACGCTGCTTCTGTCCCCCGGAAAGCTTGGACGGATAGACGTCTTCTTTATCCCCAAGTCCGACCTTCTTTAACAGTTCTTTGGCATCCTTCCTTGCTTCCGCCTTAGAGACACCCTTTACATACACCGGTGCCTCCATCACGTTTTCCAATACGGTCTTGTGGGGGAATAGATAGAAATGCTGGAACACCATCCCTACCTTTTGACGGATTTTATTCAAATCATGGGTATCCTGATTGACTTCATCGCCTTCGATGACAACCTTCCCGTTATCTTTCAGCTCAAGGAAGTTCAAGCAGCGAAGCAGTGTACTCTTCCCTGATCCACTTGCCCCAATGAGGCAAACCACGTCACTTTCCCTTACGCTGATATCAATATCCTTTAATACATGTAAATCACCAAAGGATTTATTTAATTTTTCTACTTTAATCATTTCCTGACTCATACTAAATCCCTCCTGCGTCATTCTTAATCACTGATGGACATACGTTTTTCAATTACATTGACAATCGTTGAGAATAGTAATACAAGAACCAGGTAATAGATCGCTACGACGAGCAAATATGTCATATAATCGAAATTATTCGATCCGAGTGTCGTCGCCACACTGAACAATTCGAACATCCCGATGAATGAAGCAAGGGATGAGTCCTTCAATGCAATGATGAATTGATTTCCAAGAGGCGGCAGGGCACGTCTGAATGCCTGGGGAAGGATGATCCTTCTCATGGACAAGCCAAGGGACATCCCAAGGGAACGCCCGGCTTCCATTTGCCCTTTGTCGATGGACTGAATGGCTCCGCGGAAGATTTCTGCGATATAAGCCCCGTTATGGAAAGCAAGACCCATGACGACGGACCAGAAGCCTGAAATATTCAATGAAGTCAAACCGAAATAGAAAATGAAGATTTGAACGATTAATGGTGTACCCCTTACAACGAAAATGTATAAATCCGCAATCAGGGACAAAGGCTTGACCCCTGAAATCTTCAGGAAAGCGAAAAACAGACCGATCACGATCGCAATCAGGACAGAAACAAAGGTTAACTGGAATGTTAACAACATCCCTTTCAGAAAAACATCATATGTACCTGCAAAGGTTTCTAAAAAGTGCATGGACTTCCCTCCGTTCGATTTTTTCTACTTTAAGACAAAAAGCGAATGCGCATAGAAGCACATTCGCTCTGTGTCATGCTGCTCTTACTCTTTCTCGGGATCTGATGTAATATCGGTTTTGAAATATTTTTCACTGATTTTCTTCAATGTACCGTCTTCTCTTAATGCTTCAAGAGCTTGATTGACTTCTTTCAATAGTTTTTCATTATCTTTACTGACGGCTATCGCTTGCTCACTGCGGCCGATCAGTTCACGTGCTTCGATATTGAGGCCTGAAGCAATCGCTTCTTTACCTGTAATGAAGTCTGTAATGACGGCATCATGTTTTCCTTTGTTTAACGCTTCAAGTGCAACAACGTCACTATCATATGCCTGAATTTTATCCGTTACTTTCTTTGCGGTATCTGAGTACGTCGATCCCTTGGATACGGCAATTTCCTTATCCTTCAAATCATCCAGGGTTTCAACATCACTGTCTTTACGGACGAAAATCTGTGGACCTGAATAATAATAAGGAGTTGAGAAGTCTACTTCCTTCAAACGATCTTCCGTGATCGTATGACTGGCGACCGCCACGTCGAAACGTCCGGATTTGACCCCTTCTACAATTCCTGCAAATTTAAATTTCTTCTGTTCGGGTTCAAGACCCATTTCTTTGGCAACGGCTTCTGCCACATCAATATCGAAACCTGACATGGTTCCATCGTCATTCGTCACACTGAATGGCTTGAATTCACCGGAAGCTGCATAAACGAATTTGCCTTCCTCCACTAACTTCGCACCATTCTCGGTTGTAGCTTTGTCTCCGCAAGCGGATAGAAGAAGTGCAGCAAGTACTAACAAGACCAGGCTTTTCAAATTCTTCACTGTCTAGAGTCCCCCTTATGTAGCTTGTAATATTTTTAATCTTTCATAATTTTATCAACAAAAGAGAAAATTCTCAAAATTCAAATATAGCTTCCACAGCTTATAATTATCCATTTTGGTGGATGAACTCGATTCAGCTTTGATATGGATACATATACGTCCCTATCCTTTCATTTCCTTTCATATGCTTTCATCATATAGGCCAAAAAACCTTATACGGATTTCGGTAGACCATCTTTATTACTACTTTTTCAGTCAAAAAAAGAACCGATCTCCATAGATGGAAATCGGTTCTTTATAAGTTTATTTATAATACGATTTGATGGCGTCCCAGGCTTTGTCTTTTCCAAGGCCCGTTTCGGAGGAGAACATGATAAGGTCGTCTTCACTGTCCATGTTCAGGGTTTCTCTTGTGACTTTCAGGTGCTTCTGCCATTTACCTTTCGGGATCTTGTCCGCTTTGGTGGCAATGACGATACATGGAAGCCCGTGATGCTTGAGGAAATCATACATCATCACATCATCTTTGGTCGGGGCATGGCGCAGGTCCACGATCAGAATGACCGCCCTTAACTGCTCACGGGAAGTGATGTAGGTTTCAATCATCTTTCCCCATGCTTCCCGCTCTGTTTTGGAAACTTTGGCAAAACCGTAACCGGGCACATCTACATAATAGAGGGTTTCTTCTATTTTATAAAAGTTCAGGGTCTGGGTTTTACCAGGCTTGGAGGAAATCCTCGCCATGCTCTTCCTGCCGATCATTTTATTGATGAATGAGGATTTCCCTACGTTTGAGCGCCCCGCTAAGGCAAACTCAGGAAGGATATCGCCAGGGTATTGTTCAGGCCTGACCGCACTGATGACTAACTCAACTTGATTTACTTTCACTTCTTTTCACCTACTAATGCTTTCTCTAAGACTTCACCGATGTGGGATACAAGGATGAACGTTAATTCTCCCCTCACACTTTCAGGAATATCATCTATATCCTTTTCATTATCTTTCGGAAGGATAATCGTTTTAATTCCGGCACGATGAGCGCTTAATGTTTTTTCTTTCACTCCGCCGATTGGAAGGACTCTTCCTCTCAGGGTCATTTCACCTGTCATCCCCACTTCACGGTTCACGTATTTCCCTGTCAGGGCTGATACGAGTGCCGTTGTGATCGTGATCCCGGCTGAAGGACCGTCTTTCGGGACTGCTCCTTCGGGAACGTGGATATGAATATCGTGTTTCTCGTGGAAATTCTCATCAATCCCAAGTTCCCCCGCCTTCGAACGTACGTAGCTGAAGGCTGTTTGAGCAGACTCCTTCATGACGTCTCCCAGTTTCCCGGTCAGGACAAGCTTCCCTTTACCTGGTGCGAGGGATACTTCAATTTGAAGGGTATCTCCACCAACCGTCGTATAGGCAAGGCCAGTTGATACACCGATCTGATTCTCAATTTCTGCCTGGCCGTAACGGAATTTTCTCTTTCCGAGGAACTCTTCTATATTGCTTGAAGTGATCACGACTCTCTTCTTATCACCCGAAACGATGATCTTCGCCGTTTTTCTGCAGAGAGCGGCCAGCTGACGCTCCAGGCTCCTTACACCGGCTTCCCTGGTATAATAGCGGACGATATCAACGATCGCTTCATCTCTCACTTGAAGCTTGGATTTAGTTAAACCATGATCTTTGATTTGCTTTTCCAGTAAATGATGCTTCGCAATGTTTAACTTTTCAAGCTCTGTATAACCGGCAATCGTAATGATTTCCATCCTGTCCCGGAGTGGTCCCGGTATGGTGGAAAGGTCATTGGCCGTTGCGATGAACATGACTTTTGATAAGTCGTATGTCTCTTCAATATAGTGATCACTGAAGTTAGAATTTTGTTCAGGATCCAGTACCTCAAGCATCGCAGAAGAAGGATCTCCCCTGAAATCACTGGACATTTTATCGATTTCATCGAGAAGGAACACAGGATTGATCGTACCTGCCTTTTTCATACCGCGGATGATCCTGCCGGGCATGGCCCCTACATACGTACGTCGGTGACCCCTGATTTCGGATTCATCGCGGACGCCTCCAAGGGAGATGCGTACAAAATTCCGTCCCAGGGATTCAGCCACGGAACGGGCCAAGCTCGTTTTCCCTACCCCTGGAGGTCCGGCCAAACAAAGAATTGGTCCTTTCAGGGATTGAGTCAGCTGCTGAACGGCAAGGTATTCTAGAACCCTTTCCTTGACCTTTTCAAGACCGTAATGATCCCGATTTAAAATCTGTTCAGACCGCTTGATGTCCAATTGATCTTCCGTTTCGGTGGACCATGGTAAAGAAACAAGCCACTCGATGTAATTTCGGATCACAGAGCTTTCAGCAGAGCTTGAAGGCACTTTCTCATAGCGGGCGAGCTCCTTTAATGCTGTAAGTTCCACTTCTTCAGGCATATTGGCCTGTTCGATCTTTGCCGTTAAATCTTCAATCTCACCCGTTTTACCTTCTTTGTCACCCAACTCTTTTTGGATGGCTTTCATTTGCTCCCGAAGATAATACTCTTTCTGGGTCCTTTCCATTGAACGTTTGACACGCTGCCCGATTTTTTTCTCTAAGCTCAGCACTTCTTTTTCATTGTTGATCGTTTCGATCACCATTTGAAGCCGCTTCTTAATATCGAGTGTTTCAAGGACGTTTTGCTTTTCCTTCATCTTGAGGGGCAGATGGGATGCCACGATATCTGCGAGCCTTCCCGGTTCTTCAATATCTGAAACGGTTGAATACGTTTCGGCTGAAACTTTCTTTGATAGCTTTATGTATTGTTCGAAATAATTGAGTAACGTCCTCATCAAGGCGTCTGTTTCCGATTCCTTCCCTTGAGAATCATGAAATTCCTTCACCGTTACTTCATAGAAATCCTTTTGCCCGGTGAATGAAGTAATAGACGCACGATTCATTCCCTCGACTAGCACCCTGATGGTCCCATTTGGCAGTTTGAGCATCTGCTTGACCTTTGTAAGAGTACCCATCTCGTAGAAATCTTCCTGTGTTGGCTCATCTATATTCATATCTCTTTGAGTCGTTAAGAAAATTAAATGATCATCCATCATCGCTTTTTCTAAAGCTTGAACGGAGCGCTCACGTCCAACATCTAAATGCAAGACCATTGTTGGATACACAAGTAAGCCTCTTAATGGAAGGAGGGGAACCGTTAAATTATTTTGTTTTGTCACATATAACACCTCCGAATTTTGCTCATGAGTCTTTGTACAATTCTAACTTATTTACTAGGTAGTGTCTATTAAATAGGTATTTACAACTTTATTCGAAAGGGGTGTCGCTTATTCCTTTTCAATCTATTCAAAAACAAACCGATTCGGATAGACCCGAATCGGTCAACAGTCTATACACTTTTCTTATTTTGTTCAGGCACGAGGTCAGGTGACGATACGTGATCCTTCATCAGGGCCAGATCAAGAACTTCCTTGAGCTGTTTGACCGGTACCACTTCAATTCCTTCTATCTCTCTTAACATTGCCTGCTGGTTGTCGTAAGGAATGATGGCCATGGTGGCACCGGCGAGTTTTGCGCCTTTCACCTTAGGATATACCCCTCCGACAGGCTTAACAGATCCATGTATACTGATTTCACCTGTGACCGCAATCGTATGCTTGATGGGTATCCGGTAAATGGCCGAGTAGATCCCAAGAGCCATGGCAATCCCTGCAGAAGGACCGTCGACCGGCACCCCGCCTGGAAAGTTCACATGGATATCATACTGATCGGCAGGTACTCCCATGGAACGAAGGACGGTGATCACATTTTCGATCGAGCCTTTCGCCATGCTTTTTCTCCTGATGGATTTACTCCGATCACCGATGCTCTCTTCTTCCACGATTCCCGTCACATTGATGGTACCCTTATCGACAGCTGGAATCACGTTTACTTCAATTTCTAGTAGAGAGCCGGTATTCGGTCCTGTCACGGCTAACCCATTGACTAGACCAATCGTTGCCTCTTCATTGATTTTTTTCTGATAGCGCGGGGAAAGCTGACTGGATTGAATGATCCACTCGAGCTCATGATCATAAATTTCTTTTCTATTTTCTGTGATGGCAACCCCGGCTGCTATCTGAACCATATTGACTGCTTCACGTCCGTTACGAGCGTAAGATGCAAGGGTTTCGAGTCCTTTGTCGCTGATGGTCATTTCTACTTTCTCAACGGCTCCTGCCGCTACCTTCTTCACTTCATCATGCTCAAGCTCCCTGAAGAAAACTTCCATGCACCTGGAGCGGATCGCCGGAGGCAGTTCGTTCGGTGTACGGGTCGTCGCACCGATCAAGCGAAAATCAGCCGGAAGGCCGTTTTTGAAAATATCATGTATATGGGTGGGAATTTGATGATTCTCTTCATTGTAATAGGCGCTCTCAAGGAACACTCTGCGATCTTCTAACACTTTTAAGAGCTTATTCAATTGAATGGGATGCAATTCCCCGATTTCATCAATGAACAATACGCCTCCATGGGCATTCGTCACAGCCCCTTGTTTTGGTTGCGGGATCCCGGCCTGTCCCATGGCTCCTGCCCCTTGATAGATGGGATCATGGACAGAACCAATCAGCGGATCGGCAATTCCCCGTTCATCGAAACGTGCCGTGGTGGCATCCAATTCAACAAAAACGGCAGAAGACCTAAATGGGGATTTCAAATTTTTCTTTGCTTCTTCCAGGACCAAACGGGCTGCTGCCGTTTTTCCGACACCGGGCGGTCCATAAATGATGACATGCTGTGGATTCGGGCTGCATATGGCTGCTTTTAATGCTTTGATGCCATCTTCCTGTCCGACAATATCTTCAAAGCTTGAGGGTCTTACTTTTTCGGCAAGGGGTTCGGTTAATGAAATGGACCTCATCTTTCGGAGTTCTTCCATCTCCTTTTTTGATTCACGGTCAATGGAAACTTTTTGCGTTCGCTGGTTTTTCAACAGATTCCAGAAGTACAATCCAATGATGATTCCGAAGAATAATTGGATGAATAAAGCGATGCTAGTAAAGCTCATTCGTCTCCCTCCAAGTAGATACAAGTTGTTATCGGTTAGTATCTCCTTGACCTTGTGGGAATAAACAAAAAAATTCGGTGATGGGATGGTTCAAAAAGGGATATTTCATTAACTAATACAATCAATTTAACGTTACTTCTCTAATAATTGACAATCTTCTATATCCAAAGACCAGAGTCCTGAGTTTAAGACTATTCCTGATTTTACTAGGTGGATTTTTTTTGAGAAGATTGGACCGTCCAGGACGAAGGTGTGGTATTCACCCGCTTCTCCCATGACGCAGCAGTCTTGTTTGTTGTGAATGCTCTGGTAAAATTCCCAATCGAGCATTCTGCCGGCCCATGATGGATCGAATACTTTGGCGGAAGCCCTGCAGATGACTGCAGAGAATCCTAGTGTGATGAATTCTTTCAGTAATTGACTGCTTTCCCCCTCCGATATCCATACGGGAAATGAGGGTTTCAGGCCCGCTTTCATTGCCACTTCTTCATTCCACTTTCGATCTTCTTCTGCATACAAGCTTCCAAAGACGATTTCTTCCACACCCCTTTTTTCCTTTAATTCTGATAGCTCCTGAATGAGGGCTTGTTCGTAATCATCCCCGGAATTCACCAGTACGAGTGGGAGTTCCAATGCTTTAGCCTGTTGCTTCAGGATTTCCAATCGCAGACCATGGGCATGATTCCGTTCATATTTTTCAGAAACCATAGAAACGAGACACTCTACTTTATTGCCGGCTTTTAATGCACGATACAATGCCAGACACCCGTCTTTCCCTCCACTCCAGCTGATGGCCATCTTGGTCTTCATATTGTCCAATTGTCCCATCTCCTTTCTATATCTTCAGGCGTTAAAAAAGCCGGGAATGAAGGATCATTCCCGGCTTTACGTTAAGCTATTAAGCTGATGTTTTTTCTTCGTTTGGATCGATCATGGTGCCATCCTCAAGCAATAAATGAGGAGCTGCATCTTCAAGGATCGTCTCTTTCGTAATGATACATTTTTTAATATCGTCACGGGAAGGAAGATCGAACATTACATCGAGCATCATTGTTTCGATGATGGATCGCAGTCCACGTGCACCTGTTTTACGTTCAATTGCTTTTTTAGAGATTTCAAGCAGGGCATCTTCTGTGAACTCAAGCTCGACATCATCCAATTCAAGCATTTTTTGGTATTGTTTTACCAATGCGTTTTTAGGTTTAGTCAGGATTTCAACCAGTGCTTCTTCATCAAGAGGCTCAAGGCTTGAAATGACCGGTAAACGACCGATGAATTCCGGAATCAATCCGAACTTCAATAAGTCTTCAGGAACAACTTTAGAAAGCAGGGACTTATCTTCTTTCACTTCAGCGTTTTTAGGATCCGAACCGAATCCGATTACCTTTTGACCTAAACGGCGTTTGATGATTTGTTCAATCCCGTCGAATGCTCCACCACAAATGAATAGGACATTGGACGTATCGATCTGAATGAATTCCTGGTGAGGATGCTTGCGTCCGCCTTGTGGTGGAACGCTTGCTACCGTACCTTCAAGAATTTTCAATAGGGCTTGTTGTACCCCTTCACCTGATACATCTCTCGTGATGGATGGATTTTCAGATTTTCTTGCCACTTTATCGATTTCATCGATGTAGATGATCCCTTTTTCAGCTTTCTCCACATCGTAGTCAGCTGCCTGGATCAGTTTCAATAGAATATTCTCTACATCTTCCCCAACGTAACCGGCTTCTGTTAAAGAAGTCGCGTCCGCGATGGCGAAAGGAACGTTAAGAATACGAGCCAGAGTTTGGGCGAGTAGGGTTTTCCCGCTACCAGTCGGTCCAATCATGGCAATATTACTCTTAGACAATTCAACGTCATCGACTTTACTGCTGGAATTGATGCGCTTGTAGTGATTGTAGACGGCTACGGCAAGTGATTTCTTCGCCTGGTCCTGTCCGATGACGTATTCGTCGAGAATTTCCCGGATTTCACGGGGTTTCGGTACGTCTTTAAATTCCACTTCTTCTTCTGTACCCAGCTCTTCTTCTACGATTTCTGTGCAAAGCTCGATGCACTCATCACAAATATACACACCTGGTCCAGCGACTAGTTTACGAACTTGGTCTTGAGTTTTTCCGCAAAAAGAACATTTTAATTGTCCTTTTTCATCATTAAATTTAAACAATGATTTTCACCCCTTCGTTAAAACTTCATAAAATCGTGCCTGTTTCATCAAACGAACGATTCCTTACATCCCTATTACCTAAAGTTATGTACTGCATTTTATCATATTATATGTTCGTAAAGAAATTGATACGATTCTTAAGAATCATCTTATTATGTATCGTGCATTTTAGCAAATCTTTTACATTGCTAAAGTTTATTTTGTCCAATTGAAGTAAGGTGATGTAAGGAATCTTATTATGTATGTTCATGGTGAAAAGTAATACAACCCCGCTTCATAAGCTTTTTCCAAAAATAGTGGTTCTTATTCTTAATTGATGGAGAAAGTTTCTTAATCAACAGAGTATAGTATTTTGGCTCATTTTGCCACAGAAACAAAAAACGCCTGGAGCAACCTCTTGAGCTCGTAAAAAATATTGGAATGAAGCTTAGTGTAATGGTGGTTTTGGCTCATTTACGCCATCATCATCAAAAGCGATGGAGCAAACTCGTTTGCTCTTTCGCTTTTGATGATGATGGCTACTTTTCAGCTGCGCTGAAAAGCGTGTGAAACATTCGTTTCACACGAATGAGCCAAAACCATGGAGTTTCTTTACTTCATTGTACAAAACAAGGCACGAATGATTCGCGCCTTGTTTGCTATTTTTATTATGCTACAGTTTTACTGTTTTCAACAAGGAATTCTACTGCTTTACGAACTTTAAGGTCAGCTTTTAGTGTGTCAAGGCCGCCTAGTGCTTGTTTGATGTTGTCAGCAGACATGTTGTATTGTTCAGCCATTTTGTTTACTTCTTCTTCTGCTTCTTCGTCGGTTACTTCAAGGTTTTCCGCTGCCGCGATTGCTTCAAGTGTTAAGTTTGTGCGAACGCGTTTGCCAGCGTCTTCTGTCATTTGACCGCGAAGATCTTCTTCTGTTTGACCAGAGAATTGGAAGTAAAGGTCAAGGTTCATACCTTGCATTTGAAGGCGTTGACCGAATTCCTGCATCATGCGGTCCACTTCAGCTGTCACCATTACTTCTGGGATTTCAACTTCAGCATTGTCAGAAGCTTTATTTACAAGAGTTTCACGCACCGCTGTTTCAGCTTCGTTCTTTTTAGACTCTTGAAGGCGTTTTTCGATTTTTTCTTTTAGTTCAGCAAGCGTTTCAACTTCTTCGTCAGCGTCTTTTGCGAACTCATCATCAAGAGCCGGAAGTTCTTTTGCTTTGATTTCGTGAACTTTCACTTTGAATGTAGCAGGCTTGCCAGCAAGTTCAGCTGCATGGTATTCCTCAGGGAAGTTTACTTCTACTTCTTTCTCTTCTCCTGCTGCAACACCAACCAGTTGCTCTTCGAATCCTGGGATGAACTGACCAGAACCTAATTCAAGTGAGTAGTTCTCAGCTTGGC
The DNA here is from genome assembly GCF_037046045.1 of Rossellomorea sp. LJF3. NCBI lineage: Bacteria > Bacillati > Bacillota > Bacilli > Caryophanales > Bacillaceae > Rossellomorea > Rossellomorea sp. LJF3. The sequence continues at coordinate 93,351 of NZ_JBANLY010000006.1, forward strand.
CGCCTTCGAATGCTTCACCGTCAACGAATCCTTCGAAATCCATTGTCACTGTGTCGCCTTCTTCAGCTTTTCCATCTTCTTTGACAGCAAGCTCAGCTTGTTTTTCCTGAAGTGAAGTAAGTTCTGCTTCAACGTCTTCAGCTGTTACTTCTGTTTCCATTTTTTCAACTTCAAGACCTTTGTATTCGCCAAGTTTCACTTCTGGTTTCACTTGTACTTTAGCAGTGAAGATCAGGTCTTTTCCTTTTTCCATTTGCTCAACATCGATTTCAGGACGGTCGATTGGATCGATTCCTGTTTCTTCGATTGCTTTTGCATATGCTTCAGGTAAGATGAAATCTAATGCATCTTGGTAAAGTGATTCTACACCAAAACGTTTTTCGAACATTCCGCGAGGCATTTTCCCTTTACGGAATCCTGGTACGTTCACTTGTTTCACAACTTTTTTGAACGCCGCGTCCAAACCTTCGTTTACTTTCGCAGCTTCTACTTCAATTGTAAGTACTCCTTGGTTTCCTTCTTGCTTTTCCCATTTTGCAGACATACTGTTCCCTCCAACAAATCTATAGTTGATCTTAATTTTTTTACGCATAGTAGTAGATAGTCCCGTGTGAATATAGCACTATCATCGTAAATATATGAAAAACTTTTACATTACAACCATTACATTATAACATACAGCCACTGTCTTTCAACAGAGGGGGTTTAAATATTCGGAGAGGAAATTTCCTCTAGTTCCGTAAGCCTTGATAAAATCCCTTCAGCTTGACTGTTTTCAACCTGCTCTTTCAACTCTTCCTCAAGGATCGCATCGGCAAACATCCCGGCGGTGTAATATGCGTATACCGCAGCGATTTCTTCCGGCTCTTCTTTAAGTGTAAAAGGATAGAGCAGAAAGGCATGACGTTTCAATAATTCCTCTGCATGCTGAAACAGAGTAGGATTCGTTTGTGCCAGAAGCTCATCCAGGCAATGCGTGACCCCGGTGAAGAAATCCGACTCGAAAACGTCTTCCAATGCTGCGGGATAAACCCGATCTTCCATCCCTACCTTCACCACAACTACTTCTTTATCCATTCCATGCTCTTTTAAAACATTTAAAATCATCGTTTGTAAAAATGGATGAGCATCAGGATCCTGTAAAACCCCTTGCAGTTCCCCGATGAACGGGTGAATATTACGATGAACGAGCTGAGCCACGATCAGCGTCTGTTCCTCGAGGCTTTTCCCTGTCAAGATGGACGGTTGATCTTCGGTCTGAACTTCTTTCTCAGGAACAGCCTCTTTCCCGTTCACTACCTTTTCACTGAAATGGAGAAGCTTCCTGAAGTGTTCTTCCTTTTCAAAGGGTACTTCCCTTTCATCAAAAAGGGCATTAATTGTATCGATCACTTCTCTGTGCTTGAGAAGTTGTATAAGAATCATTAAATACATATCAACGACCTCGAAATAGTCACCGATTCCTTCGAGGAGCATCTCTTTACATATGGATCCGGCCTGATCGTATTGCTTGCTTTCATAAAGCGATAATACGAGTGCCGTATTGATATCCGGGTTATCCGGTTCAAGTTCATAGGCTTGTGCGAGGAGCTGGGAAGATTCATGGACTTCCCCTTTTTCCAGGGCCTGCACCCCTTTTTCCAGCAGCCGGTCCTTCAATCCTGGAAACTGTACGATCTTTCCTTTTCCTTCTTGGTTTCCCTTATTCATAAAACGTACCTGCCTATACTGTTTAGTTTGTATTAGTTTAGCACGATATCATTTGGATAACAAAAAAAGCCTACCTCATTGTGGTAAGCTTTGCGTATGTAGGGTTTATGGCGTCCCAGAAGAGATTCGAACTCCCGACCTACAGTTTAGGAAACTGTTGCTCTATCCTGCTGAGCTACTGGGACACATTGAAATGCTGGCAAAATGACTCAAAAAGCATCGTGCCATGTATCGGATAAAAAAAGAGATACCTCACAATTTACTGTGTCAGTACCCCTTGTTAGTCAAAACCCTGATCTCAAGGTTCGTATGTAATGATTATGGCGTCCCAGGAGAGATTCGAACTCCCGACCGACGCCTTAGAAGGGCGTTGCTCTATCCAGCTGAGCTACTGGGACGTGATTTTTTGTTATTTGTTTTTCAAGGACAATATTTATTATATTCACATAGCATAAATAAGTCAACAGATTTTCAAAAAAAGTTTTATTTTATTTTTCAGCCTTGCTTTTTACATCTCAAAATATAATGGGAACCCGTACGAGACGGGTTCCCACACTATATTTCACAAGCTAAATGTTTGCGTCAATTCATCCAGCACCACATGATCGTGGGTCAGAAATGTGACGTTGATTTCTTGACCTTCCGTCTCTACTAATGCGTAGGTACGTTCTCTTCTCCCCCGTGGCAGCAGGATGCTTCCAGGGTTCAGGAATAATGTGCCGTTAATTAATTCTGCCGCCAGAGTGTGCGAGTGACCAAAGAACACAAACTCCGCCCCGACCTCTTCCGCTCTGTATCGGAGTTTCATCAATGACATCTTGATTCCATAGTGATGGCCGTGAGTCACCATGATGGTGTGGTTGTCTACCTTTTCTACCAGGTCGTCAGGTAATCGTGCATCCATATCACAGTTACCCCGGACAATGAGATAAGATGACAATGCAGGATCATCCGCACTCAACTCCGAGTCTCCACAGTGGATCATGGCGTCTACACTGGACTTGTACTTCTCTGAAAGATCCAACAATTCTTCCTTGGATCCATGACTGTCACTTATAACTAATAATCTCATTCAGATTCACCCTTTAAACTAAGTCTGAAATCATATTTCTGAGCTTTTCTAGTGCGTTGCCGCGATGACTGATCTGACTCTTTTCATCTTGTGTCAATTCGGCCATGGCCTTCCCAAGGGAAGGGACAAAGAAGATCGGATCGTAGCCAAAGCCGTTCGTCCCCCTCTTCTCACGCAGGATCATCCCTTCGCAAGTTCCTGTCACCGTTTTCGTTTCCATGTCAGGGCCGGCAATGGCCAACACACAGTAAAAACGGGCCGTGCGGTCGGATTCTTCCACTGACTCAAGCTCCTCCAATACCTTCTCCATATTCGCTTCGTCGCTTTTTTCTTCCCCGGCATAGCGCGCAGAATACACGCCTGGACGACCTTCAAGGGCATCGATGGCGAGCCCTGAATCATCGGCAATCACAAGTTCCCCTAATTCACTGGCTACGGTTTCCGCTTTTAAAATCGCATTCTCTTCAAAGGTTACGCCTGTTTCTTCCACGTCCTCAATATGAGGAAGGTCTAGTAATGTTTGTACCTCATACCCGTAGGGCGCAAACATATGTTGGAATTCTTTTGCTTTTCCCCTGTTCTTTGTGGCTATGATCACTCGTTTTGTCATCGGTTCTCTCATCCCTTTATTGAAATCTTTTTACGATATCACCTAATGATTGCTGCTGGATTTGGAATATTTCGTGAATCCCAACTTGTCCGAGCTTTAATAATTGATGCAATTGATCCATTGTAAAAGTGGCTTCTTCACCGGTTCCCTGAAGCTCTACAAATTCACCCTCACCCGTCATGATGATGTTCATATCCACCAATGCACTGCTATCTTCAATATAATTCAAATCAAGGACCGCTCCGTGTTCTTCCACAATCCCCACACTTGTCGCTGCAAGAAAGCTCTTGAGTGGGAAAGAAGAGATCTTTTTACTGTCCTGAAGTTTTGCAAGGGCGATTGCCATGGCAACGAATGCCCCTGTGATGGAAGCCGTTCTTGTCCCGCCATCTGCTTGAATGACATCACAATCGATCCAGATCGTGCGCTCTCCCAAAGCATCCAAGTCAACGACCGCTCTAAGGGCACGTCCAATCAAGCGTTGAATTTCCATCGTCCTACCTGAGATTTTCCCTTTGGACGATTCACGGATATTTCTCGTTTCCGTCGCTCTTGGAAGCATGGAATATTCCGCCGTGATCCACCCTTTTCCACTGTTTCTCATAAACGGAGGCACCCGCTCTTCGATACTGGCGTTACAAATGACCTTCGTTTCACCAACCGTTATCAATACAGAACCTTCCGGATGCTTGACGTATCCTGTCTCGATTTCGATATGACGCAATTGATCCTTTTCTCTACCGTCTGTTCTCATATAATTCCCTCCTGTTTGTTCGTACGTTATGTAAAAAATGGCCTAATCAAAAATAGAAGAGGCGGCAATCTGCCAACCTCTTATCAGGTGATTCTATTCATAGTATATCAAAAAATCGCGATTTAAAAACTAATTGTATTCACATTTTCTGGTCTTGTCACCGGTTCAATCACCGTTTCCCCATCTTTTGAGACGGTGGTCGCTTCACCATTCACGAGTACCGAGACCCCTTTGATGCCCTTTTGCTCGGTCAGGGAGAGAACGAGGGAATTCAGCATATGCTCAGAAACCATTTTTTCTTCAAGGCTTCCATACACCGCTTCATTAAAGTTCAGCGTCACGGTTCCATCCTCTAGCTTCGGATCATCCAACAGCTTCGCCCCCGTAAAGTCACTTGCCAGGGAAGAGGAATAACCCGGTCCTTCGATCAACTCATTCACCACTGCCTTGACATCATCCGCGGATTTGGAGCTGACGCGTTTCGTCACAGGAACATAATAGGTCTTATCATCTGATTGGGATACATAATACACCGTAAGGGGTTTGGTACTCGTCGGATCCACAACGCCGGAAGTATCCACATTGATCCCGACTTTTCTCGTTAATCCATTTTCGTCGATCGGCGTACCATTCACCGGCATCTCCGTTAAAGGATACCCGTTAACTCTAATTTCGACTTTTTCAACCGAGTCGAACTGGGTCAATGTCCATGTCACGGACTGCAGGATCTTCTGTTCATCTTCAGGCTGATAATTATTGAATTCCGGAGAAAAATCGGCGATCGCCTTTCCGTCTTTAATATCAACCGTCACTTGTGTGTCTGCCGGCAGTACGGCCCTGAATCCGTTTGGCAGGATGTTTTCGACAGGACCATTCTTCACAAGGTATTCCACGGCCTGTTTGGCCACGCTTTCCTGATTCGGAAGAGGGATGGACTGGGAAACGACATAGCCGTTTTTATCAATTAAATACAATTCCGTCATGACGGTTTCTGCACCCGCTTCTTCTTTGCTCACCTTTTTATCTGAATCCTCATTCTTAGCGGTATCGACTTTCTCCCCTTCTTTCAAGTAGGATAAGTCTTGAGGAGGATCGATCTTCTCCTTGTCATCACCGAAACTGAGTAATCCACAACCGGAAAGATATACAGAAGAAGCTAAAACCGTTACAGCAATTGACACCTTCGCTTTTTTTGCCATTGGGAAACCTCCTAAAAGACAGTTTGTACTAACATATATACGAGCCCCCTCCAAAAAATAGACCGAAACTTTTCACAATAAAAGCAACAAAATAAAAAACCACCCGACCACAAGATTCTACTCTTGTAATCGGATGGTTTCTGCTGTTACTTCCCCGACTGTCAGCCAATCGGATGCAATCCGGGAAAAAATCGCCGAAGACCCTGTGTTGAAAAAGCGGTGTTCCGGCTGAAGGACTCCCCTGTACAGGAGATTATAATAATCAAGGATCGTACTGACTTCACGGGCGGTTTCGTCCCCGGAACTGATCACACTGATCTCAGGGCCCATATAAGCCTGTATCTTCGGCTGCAGCAATGGATAATGGGTACACCCCAGGATCAACGTATCGATCCCGGACTCTTTAAGAGGATGGAGCGTCTCCCCTACAATATCAGTCGCCATGGAGCTGTCGTACTCTCCACTTTCCACTAGCGGAACAAATTTCGGGCAGGCGAGGGACGTGACGTCCAGACTTCCGTGAAGGGAGTGAAGGGCATCCACATAGGCGCCGCTATTGATAGTCCCCACGGTTCCAAGGACACCGATCCTCTTATTATGAGTATGCTTGATCGCTGCCCGGGCTCCCGGATGAATGACCCCAATCACCGGTATATCCAAATGGGTCTGTATTTCATCCAGTACCACCGCGGTGGCTGTATTGCAGGCAATGATCAGCATTTTGATATCATATTGCATGAGATATTGAGTCATTTCCCACGTGAACGCTTTTACTTCTTGAGCTGATCTGGGTCCGTAGGGACAACGGGCTGTATCACCTAAGTAATAGATGGTCTCTTTCGGAAGCTGACGCATCACTTCTCTCGCGACGGTGAGCCCCCCTACCCCAGAATCAATGATGCCGATTGGTTGAATCACATTATTCCCTCATTCTGGTTTAATTTCTTGATGTAGTTTTGCTAAATGATCTTTTAATAATAGCACTTCCTGATCAGAGAAATCCGTTAAGGCACTCTGTAAGTAATTCTGCCTTTTCTTGATCACTTCTTCAATAATTCTTCCGCCCTCTTTTAACATATGAATGCGCACGACGCGACGATCATTCTCATCCTTGACCCGCACGACTAACTGGTTTTTTTCCATTCTATCAACAAGATCCGTCGTAGTACTGCAGGCAAGGTACATTTTATTCGAAAGATCTCCGATTGTCATATCCCCATATTCGAATAACCATTGCAGCGCGATGAACTGTGGAGGCGTGATGGTGTACTGACTTAATATTTCTCTCCCTTTTTGCTTAATGATCGATGATATGTATCGAAGGTCTTTCTCGATATCTGCCACTACTTGTATATCTTCAATGGATTGCTCTTTAGAATTCGTCATTATTTCTCTCCTTTTACATTCAGAAACCGGACATTTACTCCTTATGAAAAACCGGAACGCATCTGCCTTCCCGTTTTAGCTTCTATATCTATTATAGGTCAAGCCAGGATTCCCCTTACTAGCATTTTCACCTTTTTCACGGAAAAATTCAAGACAAGTTCACAATGGAACAAAACTAAAAGAGACTGACTCTCATTCAAACATTAATAGGTATCATGTTTAGAAACCCGTTAATTGTTCGGCATCAGAATCAGTCCCTTACATTTAAAGCTTGAGTTCCCCCATGCGAAGAAGCTCTACAACAGCTTGAGATCGCCCCTTCACTCCAAGCTTTTGCATGGCGTTGGAAATATGATTTCGAACTGTTTTCTCGCTAATAAATAGATCACTAGCAATTTCTTTAGTTGTTTTGTCTTGAACCAACAGTTCGAATACTTCTTTTTCTCTTTTGGTGAGCAACGGTTTGTGTGTAAAATCATTGTCCTTCAATTATGGTAACCCTCCTTGCCTTCGCCAGCTTTAAACCGCGGGGATGGGTATTGTTGGTCGTCAGAATATCATATGTGACGGTAGGGTTTAGAGTGACATAGAGAAGGAAGTTAAATGAAAAATAGGCAGCGGTTTCTTTCACGTCCTAAACCGGGCTCGAGACCACCTTTTCGCTATGGAGCTTCGCCTTCATTTCTTCCGTCCAAGGGACACCTTTTCCAGTTTCCTTCGATATTTGCACCATGGTTCCTCTACCAGTAAAGCAAACCTGTTCTTCTTCATTCAGACCCATATAATGTAAATCCACTGAAGAACGACCAACGCGATCTGCCTTCACATATACCTTCAACGTCTCGTCGAAGAATACTTGCTTTACAAAATCACATTGTAAATCTGCAACGACAGGGATCGTATCATGCTCCGGTTTAACCCAGTTTTGCATAAATCCAATGTGTTTTAAATATTCGATCCTGGCTTCTTCAAAATAGGTGAATGGAACGGTGTTATTCATATGTCCAAACATATCAGTCTCAGAAAACCGGACCTTTATATGGATTGAAAATGAAAATTCTTGTTGCCATGTTTCTATATCTTCAATGTATGTAAAATGTTTCAAATTGGCTCCTCCTTTTAGTAAATGAAAAATGAATGATGATTCATTTTATTATACCTTTTTTCTGAAAAATAAGAAACCTATATGCATAAAACAGAGCCGGCAGGAAAAAACCGGCTCTTCTTCTTATTCAATTCCTTTCACGATCCTTCCCTCCACTTGCGGGGAAACGGGGGAATGGGTGGTGAGATACTCACTCATCACCTCATATAGATTGAGGTGCAGCTCGGATATCCTGCCGTTTTCCTTCGCTTTTCTCAATACGGTAAAACCATCCCCTCCACCTGCAAGGAAGGCGTTGACTGCCACCCCGTACATCTTGGAACGGTCAAGAGGAGTCCCTTGGATGTTCATTTCCGTTATTCTATTACCAACGGGCTTTGAAGGATCAAAGCGATATATCATGCCAGATACCTGGAGGAACTGACCTGCTTCCCCATCCACATTCGCAACACTATGTTCCAATGCAAGAAGGATTTCCTCCCCCGTCAGGCGCAATGTGACAAGGGTATTCCCGAAAGGCAGCACCTCCAACACATCTCCCAGGGTAACGGTCCCCGCACCGATGGAACTCCTGATACCACCGCCATTTTGAAATGCGATTTGAGTCGGGCTATATTGATTCGCTTTTTCCAGCATGGCATCTGTAATGAGGTTGCCCAGATTGGTCTCTTTGGTCCGAACGTCCCGACGATCTCCATTTAATGAAATGTTGGTTGTACCAACATCCATGCTCTTTAACTTTTCAATGGGCCCCCGTAAATGCTCCAATCTCTTTTGTGCCCATGGATCAGGTGGATACACGTCATTTCCTTTTTGATCTTTGCCCAACACATCCAGCAGCTCACCATTCCACCCGGTCAGTACACCTCTTTCAGAAAATACAGCCGTTAATTTACCAAGTGACTTCCCATACTCATCACCCTGAACGATCAGTGTCGGTTCTGATTTCAGATTGTACACAAGCGGCGATTCCAATCTTGTATGGGAATGGCCGCCGACGATGATATCGATTCCTTTCACCTTTGGAGCCAGGATTTTGTCCTGCCGTAATCCCAAATGAGACAGCAGGATGAGGTGATTCACTCCCTTTGCCTGTAGTTTCGTCATTTCTTCAAGCACTTTCTTTTCGGCATCCTGAAAGACTATCTTCTTATCTGGTGAAGAAAGGAAAGCCGTATCTTCGGTTGTGAGTCCGATGATGCCGATTTTGACCCCATTGACTGTTTGAATGATAGAAGGGTAGACCTTTCCACTTTCTGATTGTTCCGGGATTCCGCTTTTCATTAAAGGAGCAAGGTTAGGATCAAGCCGGACATCCACATTGCTGCTCACCACGGGAAAGGAAAGTTTACTAATAAAATCCGCCAGCACCCCACTTCCTTTATCGAATTCATGATTTCCCAGCGTCATGGCGTGGTAGCCAATTTCATTCATGAATGCAGCATCTGCCTGTCCCAGATATTCATTAAAAAACAACGTCCCTGAAAACACATCCCCCGCGTCCAGGAGAAGGGCATCCCCATCCTTTTTACGTTCTGCTTTAATCGCTGTGTGCAAATACGGAACGTTTTCCAAATGGGAGTGAACATCATTCGTATGCAGGATCGTCAGACGGAAAGGTCCCCCATCTTCCATTTCCATTGCTTCCACTTCATCAAGGTATACAAGGGATATATTGAATAACAAGATTATGAATATCAATCCGATTCGCTTCACACTCATCACTCCATACGCTCTTTTGTAGTCTACTATGCGACAATCGACTGCATTTTATGAGCCATAACAAAAAAGCACTCCCCCGAAGGAAAGTGCTTTTCATTAGAAAATATTAATCAACCATATGGTCGCTTCCGAAGAAGTTTTTGAACATTTGGAAGGTGGTTTCACGGTTAAGTGCCGCAATCGAAGTCGTCAAAGGAATTCCTTTTGGACAAGATTGAACACAGTTTTGTGAGTTACCGCAGTTGGCAAGTCCACCGTCGCCCATGATAGACTCAAGGCGCTCATCCTGATTCATGGCACCTGTTGGATGCGCATTGAACAAGCGTACTTGAGAGAGCGGAGCAGGCCCGATGAAATCGGACTTACTGTTTACGTTCGGACAGGCTTCCAGACATACACCACATGTCATACATTTTGATAATTCATATGCCCACTGACGCTTTTTCTCAGGCATACGCGGTCCAGGACCCAGATCATATGTCCCATCAATCGGAATCCATGCTTTCACTTTCTTCAAGCTGTCGAACATGCGGCTGCGGTCTACCTGCAGGTCGCGGACAACAGGGAATGTGCGCATAGGCTCAAGACGGATCGGCTGTTCGAGTTGATCGACCAAAGCCGTACAAGACTGTCTCGGTTTACCGTTGATCACCATTGAACAGGCTCCACAAACTTCTTCCAGACAGTTCATGTCCCAGTTGATCGGAGTTGTGTGTTCCCCTTTTGCATTGACCGGATTACGACGGATTTCCATCAAGGCGGAAATGACGTTCATATTCGGTCTGTAATCAAGTTCGAACTCTTCTTGGAAAGGGGCTGATTCCGGGCTTTCTTGACGAGTAATGATAAAACGGACTTTTTTATTTTCACTCATCATTTACTTCCCCCTTTACTCTTAGAATAGTCACGCTTACGCGGTGCGATCAGAGATGTATCTACTTCCTCATAATGGAATTCAGGAGTATTTGTTGCGGCATTGTATTTTGCCATCGTTGTTTTCAGGAACTCCTCATCATTACGATCCGGGAAGTCAGGTTTGTAATGGGCTCCACGGCTCTCGTTACGATTTAATGCACCGATTGTGATGACGCGGGCAAGTTGCAGCATGTTCCACAATTGACGGGTGAATGTCGCCCCTTGGTTGCTCCATTTAGCCGTGTCATTGATATTGATATTTTGGTAACGTTCCATCAATTCCCGGATCTTTTCATCCGTTTGTTGAAGCTTGTCATTATGACGTACAACCGTTACGTTATCCGTCATCCATTCCCCAAGCTCTTTATGGATGACATAAGCGTTCTCAGTGCCATTCATGGACATGATGTTGTTCCATTTTTCTTCTTCCTGTTTCACATAGCGGTCGAATAGTGAAGATGGAACAGATTCTACTGTTTTCTCAAGTCCTTCAATATACTTAATCGCATTAGGACCTGCCACCATACCGCCATAGATAGCGGATAGCAATGAGTTAGCCCCTAAGCGGTTACCACCATGCTGGGAATAATCACATTCACCAGCTGCGAATAATCCAGGAATATTTGTCATTTGATCATAATCGACCCATAGTCCACCCATTGAATAGTGAACGGCAGGGAAGATTTTCATTGGTACTTTACGCGGGTCATCACCCATGAACTTCTCATAGATTTCTATGATTCCGCCAAGCTTGATATCAAGCTCTTTTGAATCTTTATGAGACAGATCGAGGTAAACCATGTTCTCTCCATTGATACCAAGTTTTTGGTTTACGCACACATCAAAGATTTCACGTGTTGCGATATCACGAGGTACAAGATTACCGTATGCAGGATACTTCTCTTCAAGGAAGTACCACGGCTTACCGTCTTTGTATGTCCAGACACGTCCACCTTCACCACGTGCCGATTCACTCATGAGACGAAGCTTATCGTCACCAGGAATGGCTGTCGGGTGGATCTGGATGAACTCACCATTTGCATAATACGCACCTTGCTGATAAACGATCGATGCGGCAGAACCTGTATTGATGACAGAGTTCGTAGACTTACCGAAGATGATCCCCGGTCCACCTGACGCCATGATCACGGCATCTGCTGCAAATGATTTGATTTCCATCGTTTGAAGGTTCTGGGCAACGATCCCTCTTGCGACTCCTTCGTCATCAATGACGACTCCAAGGAATTCCCAGCCTTCGAATTTGCTGACTAATCCAGCCACTTCATGACGCCGAACCTGCTCGTCCAAAGCATATAACAGCTGCTGACCAGTGGTAGCACCAGCGAAAGCGGTTCTGTGATGCTGCGTCCCACCGAAGCGACGGAAATCCAGTAATCCTTCAGGTGTACGGTTAAACATAACACCCATACGATCGAGTAAGTGAATGATCCCTGGTGCTGCTTCCGTCATTGCTTTAACAGGCGGTTGATTCGCTAAGAAATCCCCACCATAAACCGTATCATCAAAATGTTCCCAAGGAGAATCCCCTTCTCCCTTTGTATTGACGGCTCCGTTAATTCCACCCTGTGCACATACAGAGTGAGAACGCTTAACGGGTACCAGTGAGAATAAATCGACTTGCGTTCCTTTTTCTGCTGCTTTAATTGTGGCCATCAGGCCGGCTAAACCGCCACCGACAACGATGATTTTACCTTTACTCATCGTGACTCACTCCTTTTCCTACCATACTTCGAGAGCACTTGCTTATCTATCAGACTCGTATATTTTTCTGCTTATACGAAGGCAAAGATTGCACGCATACCGACAACCGATAACGCGACAAAAATCCCGATCGTAACATATGTAGCAATTAATTGAGAACGAGGTGTAACCGTAAGTCCCCAGCTAACGCAGAATGACCATAATCCATTTGCAAAGTGGAAAATCGTTGAAAGAACACCAAGCACGTAAAATCCTAACATCAACGGATTGGATAAAATGTTTTCCATCATCTGAAAGTTCACTTCAGCTCCGAACGCTGCAGCGACCCTTGTTTCCCAAATATGCCATGTTACGAAAATAAATGTGATCACTCCAGATACACGTTGAAGTAAAAACATCCAGTTACGGAAATAACCAAATCTGCTTGCATTATTCTTTGAAGTGAATGCAATGTAAATTCCGTAAATTGCATGGAAATACAATGGAAGGAAGATGATAAAGATTTCAAGGAAATAACGGAAAGGAAGACTTTCCATAAAATGCGCCGCCTGGTTAAATGACTCTTCCCCACCAGTGGCAAAATGGTTCACGACTAAATGTTGTGTTAAAAATAATCCAACTGGAATAACACCTAGCAATGAATGAAGCCTGCGATAATTAAATTCTCGATTTCCAGCCATGATTTACCCCCCTTAATGATAAAATATGAATTCGTTTTCTAATGCCTTTCATTGATGATTAGACAACGATACATATTTTATATTGTAACAATAATGTGACATGTTCATTTTACTCCCAAGGAGTGGAAGCGTCAAGAAAACGTATACATAAATTCGACAATACCGCAAAAATATTTTCAATATATCAACAACGGAAAACATGAGGTTTTGCCCAATTAAATGTTCGAAAATTCTAATAAATGAACAATAAATATTATAGCACCAAAATATCCCAAGGTCATTTTTTCAAGGTATGGGATGATAATTACCTCTTTCATGTATATAATAGTTTTATAGAAAGAGGGGATTTACTTGGAACAGAAAAAAGAAGAAGTACATCAGCCGTCCGTTCCAATCTTCGGATATGAAATGTTACGCGACATCTTGATTCCAGACATACTGGGAAAACACACACCCGATATCCTATACTGGGGAGGAAAGCAGCTCTCGAGGAAATTCCCCCTTCAGTCAACGGAAGAAATATCTTCCTTTTTCGATGAAGCTGGATGGGGTACCCTTACACTTCTGGAACAAAAAAGAAATGAAATGACATTTGAATTGAACGGACCTGTGATCGAACGGCGTCTGTCACTGAAAACGGATGTGAACTTCAAACTGGAAACGGGCTTTATTGCCGAACAGATTCAGCTTCAAAGAAAATGTGTGGCAGAAGCTGCTGACGAATTACATAAACGGAGCCAATCGGTCAAAGTAATGGTAAGATGGGACGACAAAGACCGTATCGAGTAATCATACTCCCAATAAAGGGTTGCCTGGAATATTCCAGGCAACCCTTTTACATGTTGATCTTACAGCGTGATTTCTTCCAGTTTCACGGCATCCAGATGAAAGGCCGTATGTAAGACACCTGCTGCCTTTTGCATATTCTCTCCATCCACTACTGTGGACACTTTAATTTCAGAAGTGCTGACCATTTTCACCACGATGTCGTTTTGAGCCAGTACTTCAAACATTTCCGCTGCCACACCCGGGTTTGAAATCATTCCAGAACCGACAATGGAGACTTTCGCAAGCCCACTTTCATGCTCGACGTGTGTGAAATTCAACTGTTCCTTATTTCGTTCAAGAACAGCAAGGGTTTCATCGAGATCGTGCTCCTTGATGGAGAAAGATAGATTGGTCGTATTCTGATCCGTCTGGGTCTGGATGATGATGTCTACGTTCAAATGATTTTCCGCCAACGTAGTGAACACGGATGATAGTCCTGTCAATGCATTTCCCAGTCCGAAAACGGTGACCCTGGTAATCTCATTCTCAAATGCTACTCCTCTTACAATCAAGTTCTGTTCCATGCTTGCTTCCTCCTCAATATACGTTCCTTCCACTCTTTCGATGCTGGATCTGACTTCCAACGGGATTTGATAATTCTTGGCAAACTCCACCGCCCTTGGATGGAGGACCCCGGCCCCGAGATTTGCAAGTTCGAGCATTTCATCATAGGAAATCGACGGTAACTTCCTTGCTCCTTCTATATAGCGGGGATCTGTCGTGTATACCCCGTCTACGTCCGTATAGATGTCACAGCGCTCCGCCTTCAGGGCAGCCGCGATCGCAACGGCCGTCGTATCCGACCCGCCCCGTCCGAGTGTTGTGATTTCCCCCGTTTCTGTCATGCCCTGGAATCCCGCTACGATGACCACTCTTCCTTCCTGAAGGTGAGCCGCCATTTTATCGGTATGAATATTGGTTATCCTTGCATTGCTATGGACTGATTCCGTTTCGATGCCGGCCTGCCAGCCAGTGAATGAAATGGCATCATGCCCCGATTGGATAAGGGCCATGGTCAGGAGTGAAATGGTCACCTGTTCCCCGGTTGAGAGCAGCATATCCATTTCTCTTTTGCTCGGTTGAGACGTGATTTCCCTTGCAAGACCAACGAGTGTATCCGTCGTTTTCCCCATGGCAGATACGACGACGACCACATCATTCCCTCTTTCTTTTTCTTCAATGATCCTTGACGCAACATTTTGAATTCTTTCCACAGACCCTACTGAAGTCCCGCCGAATTTTTGAACAATAATACTCACGACTTCTCCCTCTTTCTGAGCGTCTCCGCTCCTTTTGATGATGAAGAGTACAATCACAATCATCCTACACGTCCATAGGACAGGATCTTTGTCACGAAATCCTGCGCTGATAATAAAAAAAGCAATGAGAATAATATCTCATTGCTTTATGAACATACAGCAGAACATACAAATAGGTTCATCGGCATTGTGAGATAGCTCTCCAAGATTGAATCATCTTGACAATCCTGCATTTCTTAAACGCAGGACCAGCGGATATAGTATGAGACTATAACCACTTCGGCGATTCTCCCCTTTCCAGGCATGTCGGCGGGGCTCATACCCCTCTTTGCCTGTACTCTTGAAGTTCGCACCTCTATCACCACTTAAAAAGTGATAATGTTATAAATTTTTGTTTATTATAGCATAGGGGAAATATTGATTCAATGGCTAATTGAGTCAATATTCCATTTCATTGTGTTTTAGTTAGCTTTTTCGAATAAGCATACTGTGGTTGATTTGCGCTCCAGGTGCTCGCTTTCCGCGGGGCGTGGGTTGAGCCTCCTCGGGCTAAAGCCCTGTGGGGTCTCAACTTCCACGCGTTTCCCGCAGGAGTCGAGCACCTTGCGCTCCAATCAACTCTGCTTTTTCATTAGGTACTGCAGAAGCAATAAATAAACCAAACACTTTAATAAAAGGAATAAAGATGTTGAAAAATATTATTTATAGCAGTTCCTATTTCAATTTCTCTGCCAATTCCCTGGCTACGGCTTCCGGTATACCTATTTCAATAAACTCCTCCACGGTTGCTTCTTTCATCTTCTTCATGGATCCGAAATGTTTTAGAAGCTGCTTCTTCCTTTTCGGACCGATGCCGTCGATGTCGTCGAGGGTGGATTGGAATGCGCTTTTGCCTCTTAGCTGACGGTGGAAGGTGATGGCGAACCGGTGGACTTCATCCTGGATGCGCTGGAGGAGATAGAATTCCTGGCTGCGTTTTTCAAGGGGGACGATTTGCAGCGGATTGCCGTACAGCAGTTCCGATGTCTGATGCTTATCGTCTTTCGCAAGGCCTCCGATCGGGATGTCGAGACCCAATTCATTCTCGATCACGTCCCTTGCCGCTTCGATCTGACCTTTTCCCCCATCGATGATGATGAGGTCCGGTAAAGGAAGTCCGTCTTTCAGCACTCTCGTATACCTTCTCCGGACAACCTCCCTCATGGAATCATAATCATCGGGGCCCTTGACGGTTTTGATCTTGTATTTACGGTATTCTTTCTTGGCAGGTTTCCCGTCTAAGAACACAATCATCGCCGATACGGGATCACTTCCTTGGATATTGGAGTTATCAAAGGCTTCGATTCGGAAAGGTGTATAAATCCCCATATGTTCCCCAAGCCTTTCAATGGCTTTGATCGTCCGCTCTTCATCTCTCTCGATCAGTGCGAATTTTTCTCCAAGTGCCTGCTGGGCATTTTTCTCGGCAAGCTTCACAAGCTCTTTCTTTTTACCCCGTTTTGGCTGGGTCATTTTTACCTCGAGAAGTTTTTCCGCGAGTTCGATATCGATCTCTTCAGGCAAAAAGATCTCCTTCGGCTTAAAGTGGTTGGATTTGGAGTAGAACTGACCCAGGAACGTCAGGAACTCATCTTCGGGTTCATTATAAAGGGGGAATAAAGACACATCCCGCTCAATGAGCTTCCCTTGCCGGACGAAGAATACCTGAACACACATCCAGCCTTTATCAACGGAGTATCCGAACACATCACGGTCGGTGAAATCGGTCATCGTCATCTTCTGTTTTTCCATGGTCGCCTCGATATGGAGAATCTGATCGCGGAATTCCTTCGCTCTTTCAAACTCCAGATTTTCTGATGCTTCATTCATTTTCACCGTCAGCTGGTTCTTGATTTCCTTGTATCCGCCATTGAGGAATCTGGCTATTTCATCTGTCATATCACGGTACGTGTCTTTGCTCACTTCTTTAATACAGGGAGCGAGACATTGGCCCATATGATAGTAAAGGCAGGCTCGGTCAGGAAGCGTCGAGCACTTCCGTAGAGGATACAAGCGGTCGAGAAGTTTTTTCGTTTCATTTGCCGCTCCGACATTTGGATAAGGACCGAAATACTTTCCCTTTCCCCGCTGGACTTTTCTTGTGGTTATGAGTCTCGGGTGCCGTTCATTCGTTAACTTGATGAACGGATAGCTTTTATCGTCCTTTAGCATGACATTGTATTTTGGGTCATACTTTTTGATCAAATTCATTTCGAGGACAAGGGCTTCCAGGTCAGATGACGTCATGATGTACTCGAAGTCCTCGATCTCCCCTACCAGCCGCTGTGTTTTCGCATCATGGGAGCCTGTGAAATATGAACGCACCCGGTTCTTCAATACTTTGGCCTTTCCCACATAGATGATCGTCCCCTGCCTGTCCTTCATTAAATAACAGCCCGGTTGGTCGGGAAGCAGCGCTAATTTATTGGTGATATTCTGATTCATCCTTCTTCCTCCTCCCTCTGTTTCTCCCATTTATATAACGTCAAGTCATGATAGATCGGGTCGATGAGCTCACTGGAATGGAAATGCTTCTCGACTTTAAGGAACTCATCCATTTGGATCCCCTGCTTTTTAAACCCTTCGACTACTTTATCCGTCAGATAAATATCCCGTTCAGGGTAATATCGTGCGTCAGTGGTAAACACTTCATACGTTTGTACTTTCTTATGAATAAAAGGGACGTCAAGATACTCGAGTACCCTGGACTCTTCCCAGGTATATACGACGAGAGGCTCTCCTTGCCCTGCGCTCTCTAAATAATCGGCCATTTGATAAACAGCCGGAATATCCGATGCATGTTTATATAATAACGCACTTGTATGGTAAACCTGAAGCAGAAGGAATGAGAGGGCAAGAATGGAACCTGCCCATGTCAGTCGTTGTGAAAGTAACCTTCCCGCTCCAAGGAAAAAGGCAATGCCGATCAAAGGTAAAGCATGACGGGGCTTCATCACATTCTGGGCAAAAAGAGCCCAAAGGAAATAACTGCCCAAAAGCAACAGCATCAGGCTTGTCATATAACGATTCCCGTGTGATTCCTTCCTTGCTGCAGCCAAACCGACAACCAATAGAATGAGAAGGGGGAGGAACTCAGCGACACCCCCTACCCATATCGTGTTCACAAAGATCAGCTTCACTACTCTGTTCAAGAGGCTGAGATCTGAGGCACCGATCGTTCCCCCCCATTCTTGAAAATGTCCGTTCGTGAAGGAGAGGGCCAGTCGGAGAAAGCTTTCATATCCCCCTTCCGACATGCTGATCCCCGATACCCAGAGGAGCTGGAACAGGATTGCAATGAGTAGGTAAACGAAGGTATCCAGAAGTGTGACCACGCCACTCTTCCACTTTCTGTACAGGAGCATCAGGATCCCGATCCCAAGGACCAGATAAGATAACCTGATTCCAAGAAGCAGGCTGAATAGAAGCAGTGGAAGAATGAGGAATCCTTTATGATGTTTCTCATAGGCCAAAACCAAACTCCATATATACCACCACATCATCCCGACTGCTGCTCCCTCGGACATCGGCTGATTCACCATCAGGATCGTAAAGCTGCTCGTATAAACGATGGCTGTCGCCATTCCTGCAAAAGTCGGACGCACGATTCGTTTCATTAACAGAAAGAGAGGGATGATGGCACTTCCATACAGAATGATATTAAAAAGGGTCAGGGCTTGGACGGGATCCCCCACCATCAGATGAAGGACTTTCCCTCCCAGGATGAAATAAGGGTAACCGGGAAAGTGGGGCTGCATCTGGTACATATCGAAATGAAGGACTCCCAGTGCAAAATCCACCATATCCCATGTGGCCGCGTAGGATGGGATCCACATCACCTGAAGAACAAAAACAGCCGTCACAGCAAATGCCCCTGCCACATTCGGCCAACTCATATACTTCCCACTCTTCATTCTCAACGACTTCACCCTCATACTTAGTTAGACTCTCAATCATTAAAAAAAGTACCAAACATACATTCCTTTAAAGAGTGTACACCTTTCGAAAAGGGTGTTCAATCTTTAAGGGCAATGAGGTTTGGTACTGACATAATTATTTAGCTTGTGGACTCAAATCCTTCACTCCGCCTTTGACCTCTTCCTTTGCTTTCACCGACTCCCGCTTCGGTGCAGTCAGGAAGTAGATCGCTACGAAATAGCCGATATACGAAATTACTTCTTCGATGGACGGCATGGACGAATATCCGAACAACGCTTTAAGGAAAATGCCTACATCACCGGATAACAACGGGGCTGTTCCCGTATCACGAAGGAAATGGGCATAATCGATCGGATGTTCAGGCAGTAACCAGGTCAGATCGTAAAGGTGTGGAATCACACTGCCGATCAATCCTATATCCTGCATCATGGAAATCGCCTGTACAAGAAGTCCTGCAGATATGAGGATAATGAATGCCCCGGTCACTTTAAAGAAGCTCTTCAATGAAATTCTCATTGTGCCTTTAAAGAAGAAGTAAGCTACGACACAACCGATGACGACTCCCGTAATCGCTCCCCAGCCCTGCATGGCCGCTCCGATATCCCCGCCTGTAATGGCGGCGAAGAAGAATACGGTCTCCACACCTTCTCTGAGAACAACGAGGAACGAGTGGATCACCATTCCGACAATATTACCTGTCGAAATGAAATGCTTCATTTTCCCTTCCATATTCCCTTTAAGGTCACGGCTGTGCTTCGCCATCCAGAAGACCATCTGGGTAAGAAGGATGGAGGAGACCAGCATGATGCCGATCTTCAGATACATCTCGCTTCCCATGGCGGCAAATCCCGTAAAGACGACCTGAAAGAGCATCGCTACGCCGACACTGGCGATGATCGCTAATCCGGCACCAAGCCAGACAAACTTTGTAAACCGGCCATGATTTGTTTTCTTCAGATAGGTAGTGATGATCCCGATGATCAGTAACGCTTCCAGGACTTCACGAAAGGTGATCAGTAAAGCTTGTAATTCCACAATAGTTCCCCCTTACTTGCATATAGACTATTTCTATAGTGACCTTATTTACGTTTTCTGACGGCATATACAATCGCTGCTGCCAGAACCCCTACGATAATGATGATGGGTAACCAGTTCTTCAGGTTGGAAATATCCGTCCATTCCTGTTTCCCGCTTGATTCCTCAGTGGCACTTTCAGAAAAATGTCCGACTTCAAGGCTCTTAATGTCGAATTCTTTTTGCAGCGAATCCACGATGATCGTTTTACTTTCTTTAAACACATCCTGATCGGATTCCTTTGTTCCGACTCCGAACAATCCCGGGTTCCCGAGGGATTCCAGCGCTTGATCGAATTCAGTCCTGATCTTTTGATCCAATTCAGGGTTTTCCCCTTCTACTTTCGGGGATAACGTTTTATATGTAGCAAATGCTTTTGCGAGTAATCGCTTACTCGTATCATATTCCGAGAAGTTTTTATCAATGCTTTCAAGTCTTCTGGCAATATTGAGGACAAGGAGTTCATCCAGGTTTTCAATTGCCTCTCGCTTTTCTTTGTTATCAAGGTTCTGAAGGATGATCTTCGAAGGTTCTTCACCCATATGCTGATCGACTTCTTCTTGAACCGTTTCATAAATCTTTTTGGACTCTGAATAATTCGGAGGGTCTTCATCTAGCTTGATCATGATTTCTTTATACGCTTCTGCTATTTTCTCCTCACTCGGGTCGCCGTATGAATAGGCGGATGCCTGTGAAGACAGCAGGATATTTCCTAATAAAAACAATAGTACAGTGGTTATGAACGATTTTTTCATGTATGATTCCCTCCTGTTTTCAATGATAATGATTATCATTCGTATTGTCAATAAAAAATAAGTACTCAAGCATAGAAGCCGGAGTACTTATTTTTTACGAATGGAGTGGTTTTATGTTGTCATTTTGCAAAATGGTTCGTTCCTTCATCTGAAGGGATGTAATGGGCCTGTTCTTCCACATATACTTTCTCCACAGGTTTCTTCATCTCCTGAATAATGGCGGGAAGAACAGATGACATATAGGACTTGAACTTGATGAAGGATCGGCCTGTGGTCCTCACATAATACAAAATCGGGATTTCCTTCACCCGAAACCCTTTACGGACAAGGTTCAAGGTCAGCACTTGAGCGTAGTTGTAGTCATGTATGATTTCGGCATGTTCCATGGCCTGTCTCGAGAACGCCCTCATACCGGACTGCCCGTCGTAGATCCACTTTTTTAGGAGGACGCATTGAAGAAGGGTGAAACAATAGTTCCCCAATCGGCGGTGAAGCTTCATTCCATTGATGGTCCCCAAGAATCTCGACCCCATGGTATAATCCGCTTCCCCTTTAAAAATCGGCTCCAATAACTCCGGTATTTGTTCTGGCGGGTATTCTCCATCCGCATCAATCATGACCCCGATATGGGCATGAAGGTCAAAGGAGGCCCGCAGTCCTTCCCGCACCGCAGCACCCAGACCCCGATTTTTCTCAAATGTAATGATATGATCGGCACCTGCCCTTTCAGCCACTTCAACCGTTCGATCCGTTGATCCATCATTGATGACCAATACCTCTACATCTACGGATGGGTGGAAGGAACGGGGCACACGTTTAATGACATCCCCGATCGATTCTTCTTCATTATGGGCCGGCATAAATACGATGACTTTCTGCTTATTCATGTTGCTTACAACGCTCCTTTAACGCCTCGTTGAGGACAGGTCCCCTGCTGTGACTTGGAAATGGCGCCCCTAATAAATGGGCGATGGTAGGGGCCATGGAAACGAGACTGTGTTTCTCCTGGACTTTCTCTCCCTGTTTGATCCCCGGTCCTACCATAAAGAATGGGACGTATCTTTCCCCTTCATCGAGATGACCATGTCCGCCGATTCCATCTGCCTGTCCATGATCCGCACATATCATAAGGGTCGTGTTCTCCATCTTTCCTTCCGTTTCCAGCCACTCGACGTATTCTTGTATCAGGCGATCCGCCTCTTCAATCTTTTCGATGTATTCATCATATAAGACTCCCCTGCTGTGCCCGATTTGATCAGTACCGATCAATTGGACAATGAATAGATCAGGGTCCTGTTCTTCCATGATGACTTTCGCTTTATTGATAATATTTCGATCTGCTTTGTCTTTATGCATCACGGCAGTCACTGTTTCTACATCTTTACCGAAGGAATCCACCAGGTGGGCAATCCCCAGCATCTTCCCTTTTTTCCCTACTTTCCTTAGAGAATCAAAGATGCTTTCCACCTTGATCCCGAGCTTCCAGACCATATTGGATTTCATGCCGTGTTCCTTCGGATAAGTGCCTGTGAACATGGACGAAAAGCAGACAACCGTTCTTGCAGGATAGACGGTTTCCATATTCAAATACTCGGTCCCCTGTTCCATCAATGAATCAAGATATGGCGTATTCGCTTCATAGAAGCGTTCTTTCCTCATCCCGTCGATCACGATGACAACCACTTTTTCATTCGTCATCTCCTCATCCATCGCTTCACCGGATGTAAAGGAGTCATACTGCTTCGGCTTCCAGTCAAAAAGGAAATGGTGCAGAATGAACGCTAAAGCGAATACAGCACCGCAAAATACGGAATAATGGGTGGCAGGAAGCAGTTCTCCGTTGGCTAGATTCATCATCATTCCATCCCACACCGCTAAAAGGAGCAGGAATTTCGGCAGCTGCTCCTGGGCATTTCCGCTCGTTGAGTCGCTGTTCTTCAACACCAGTTTCCAAAACCGGGTGAAATTCAGCCAATCCGTCCCGATCCGGAGATGGTAATAAAATGTTCCCCAGAAAAAGACGGTGAAAAAGAAATAAAGACCAATCCCGAAGCCCCAGAGAGCTAAATTGGGTGATTCAAAGAATAACAGATAGCCGATGATCGGGATCCATAAATAGTTCCTCAGGAACAACGGAAAATCATAATAGAAATACAAAATAAATAGAGGTAGGGTAAACAGCAAGCTTATGAGGAACGGAAACCATTCCCCTTGCAGCAACCCCTGTAAATGAAAGAGTGTCATGGTCCCTATTACGAAAATTGGGGTGAATGGTTTCCCTTCATTCAGCAGGTTCCAGCATCTGGCCGCCGTTTTTTCAAATTTTGATGCGCTTTTCAATTTCATTCATCCTTTCATCCTGCTCCACCGTTTCACATTTTTGATGGAAACGGGGCATACCGCGATTACGATTCCTCCAGCTATAAAGGAGAATATAAACTTTAACCCATGACTCACGATCGCCATGGAAAGACCAATGCCAAGTGGGATACCGGCAGAAAGCAATGTATAGCTCATGACCGATTCATACGTACCAAGTCCTCCAGGTGCAAATTGAAATAACTGGCCGATGATTGTCACACTGTTGACCCAAACCGCTTCCCCCATAGATAGGGGTTCAAGCATGATCAAGGAAACACCATAAAGAATGGCCCCTTCCAATATCCAGCTCAAGAATACAAGGGTGATGACCATAAGCCCCCTGACGCCTGATAAGGCAGCTTTCAGCATACTAATCTGTTCTGAGAGAAAATCGGAAGGGACGTACCTGATAAGGAGTACCCCTATCAATACGGAACACCCGACCAATCCAAACGAGTATAGACCTGGCAGCTTTAGTGGCAGCGGAATAAATAGCAGACCGATACCTGCCAGAATCATGAGAAATAAAATGTCCATCACTCTCAAAACGAATACAGAATGAAACGAGCGTGCAACACTGATTTGCTTTTCACGCTGATTCATCACCATAACCCGCAGCCCGTCTCCTACCTTCAAAGGAAACAGATGATTAAACAACAAACTGTAAAACAAACCGATTAAACAGCTTGATAACCTCACATGTTCATTCAGGTAGATCTTCCACGCCATCCCTTTCAGTAAAAAGGATAAAAAATAGATTCCTAAAACACAGAATAGGATAAAAGGGTGCTGGAGCATCTGTCCGATGGCTTCCATCATAAACTCTTTGTCAAAATAGAAACCGACCAAGAAGAAGAACAGACCCAATAATACGAATCTAATCGCATTCTTTGCGAACTTATAGACCGTTTTGTTCATATTTCTTCATCCATTGAACCGTTCTTTTTATTCCTTCTTCAAAGGAGACGGAAGGAGAATAGCCGAGGATCTCTTTAGCCTTCATACTATCCGCATAGGTAGATGTCACATCCCCTGCTCTTCTATCCGTGACGTGGAGCTTGAGGTAAGGGAAGTGTGTTCTTAGTTCACTTATCAGTCCCTCCATTGAAATCGGAGAACCATTCCCGAGGTTAAACGTTCCCGACTCTTCACTTCTGATCGCCTTGTATGTACCATCCACGATATCATCTATGTACGTATAATCCCTCTTATTCTCCAGTCCATAAATCGGGATTTCCCCACCATTCATAAGCTTTTTGATGAAAGAATAGATCGCCATGTCGGGTCTGCCCCATGGCCCATAAACCGTAAAGAAACGAAGGATCGTCAAGTCCATTCCATAAATGGACGCATAGGCTTTACAGAACGATTCGGCACTGTACTTTGCAGCGGCATATGGGGACACCACCGCACCGGTTGCGTCATCTTCTTTGGATGGTTTGTGATCGGTATTTCCATAAACGGATGAAGAAGAAGCAAAGACAAATTTCCTGATGCCGCTCTCCCCCGCCATCCGCAGCGTGTTGATCGTCGCTTTGATGTCATAATCGACATATTCATTCGGCACATGCAAGGAATGGGAGACGCCTGGAATCGCCGCCAAGTGCACGACGCAATCGGCTTTAAAATCATGGAATACATCTTGTAATTCCCCTTCATCTAGTAGTAAATCCTTTTGGACGAAGCGGAACGAACCCATTTCCCTCACAAAGGACAACTGTCTCTTTTTTCTTTCAGGTGAATAATAGGGATGAAAGCTGTCTACGATCAACAGCTCGTGTTTCTCTTCAATGAGCTTTCTTGATAGATGGGATCCGATGAACCCGGCCCCTCCTGTAACAATAATCTTCAATTCCTTACACCTCGTACATTACGATTTAATCATTTCTATATTGTACCTCACCTGAGTGAGAAAGTGAAAAAGGGTTGACCCCAATGTGCAAAAAAGCACCATCCTCCAAGCAGAACTTGAAGGATGGACTTTACGCACGGGTCAACCCAATAAACTATTTATTCGCTTTCGCCACCACATCATTCAATACGTTCTGAATGTTCGTTCTGAGCGTTTCTGCTTTCTCTTTGTCCTGTGACTTAACAGCTTCTAAGTAGCTTTGAGCATCGCTTGATAGAGATTGATATTCTTCTTCACCGATAAGACTCTTTAGATCTGATGAAATAAGATCAATGAACAGTGCACCTTCCAAGGCTGTGATCGCTGCCTTATCTTCGCCCCAGTTCTCTCCACTTTCCTCATATTCGTGTATGGCGATTTTAGAGAAACCGCGAACAAATGCATGATTCACTGCTTCAGGGTCGATGGATGTCACATCCGTTTGCAGATCGAATTGTGTGTTGATCATTTTTGCTTCTTCCGGGGCATTCCCTGATAGATAACTATCAAGAGATTGATAGAAAGCCCAACCTTCTGCCTGCTCGGCTTTTGCAGCTTCAGCATTTCCCTTCGCTTCTTCAGACGCCTTCATGGCATAACCGTTCGGAAGGGCACCTGCAGCAAGATAAAATGTCTTCATGAGCGTCTTATCCACGACTTGTTTCCCC
Source organism: Rossellomorea sp. LJF3 (assembly GCF_037046045.1). Lineage (NCBI taxonomy): Bacteria > Bacillati > Bacillota > Bacilli > Caryophanales > Bacillaceae > Rossellomorea > Rossellomorea sp. LJF3. The sequence goes on from NZ_JBANLY010000006.1 coordinate 119,040, forward strand.
AATTGGAAGCCGAGCTCATTATCCTCTTCAACCGCCTTCTCCATTTCATTGAATCCACCATTTATCGCATCAATCATTTTCGTGTCATAAGCCTGGTCACGCTTTTGAACAGTCGGCTCTAAAATGGCATAGAATTCTTTTGCTTCTTCTATTTCTTCGTTCACTTCTTCTTTATTTCCCCAGTTTTCCGCTACTTCCGTAAATTCATGCTTCATCGATGTATAAAATACTTTTTGCATTAATTTATCAAAAATCTGCGCTACCACGACTTGATCGAGTGAACCATCCTTACCTGCTTCAAGAGCTGTGGAAATATGTTCATCCACTTTACCTTCTGTTTCCTGATCACGTTTTTGCACTAGCTCCTGTAAGTCATCCTTATAAATGGACGTCACTTTATCATAATCGACTTCTTTGTCTTCTTTTGCTTTTGAAAGTTCAGCCTTCGCTTCTTCAAATGAGGCAGAGAAATCAATGTCTGCTTGTTCAGTTTCATCTTCTTTTTCAACCTGTTTTGAATCATTTGAAGCAGACGATTTGTCTTCACTGCTCTTCTCATCTGTTCCACAACCCGCCAAAACAGAACCTGTTAATAAGAATGCTGCAAAAATCTTCGTTAAATCTCTCTTTCTCATATGTATAAACCTCCGACTGTTTAATTGATAATGATTTTCAATTCCATTTAAATTATATCGAGAACGATTCTCATAGTCAACGAGTTTTTGAAATTTTTTGGCGGGGAACTCTTTAGGGGGCGCTGCAGTTTATTGAGGGGTGGGCCTTTAGACAAAACAAAAAACCGGAGCTGAACTTCAGCCCCGGTTTTTCATCAACATTTCTTATACGTGTTTGTTTAATAGTTCAGCAAGTGCTTCCTTAGGTTGGAAACCGATTACTTTGTCTACCACTTCGCCGTCTTTAAGGACAACTAAAGTCGGGATGCTCATTACTCCATATTTTCCTGCTGTTTCCTGGTTTTCATCAACGTCGACTTTGACGATCTTCACTTTGTCGCCCATTTCGCTATCAAGCTCTTCCAGTACAGGTGCGATCATTTTACAAGGTCCACACCAAGGAGCCCAGAAATCTGCAAGTACCAGTCCAGAGTTTGTATCAGTTGTGAATGATTGATCAGTAGCATGTGTAATAGCCATATATATGCGCCTCCTAAAATCTTTGAATGTAACGTAAGTATATCACCGTTTTTTTATGGATGCTATCTTTCTGCTCGTAGGTAATATTCCCGATTGATTATGGAATATACCCCGGTAGAAAAAATAAGGCGCAGCCCGTGATTCAGCTACGTCCTTATTTGTATTATATTATTCTCATACCCGTTAATCGTTCCTGTAAACGTATGGACGGATTAAGAAGAAGATACTTTTAACTTCTTGAATTCTTCCGTTAACATCGGTACTACTTCGAACAGGTCTCCAACGATTCCGTAGTCCGCTACGTTAAAGATATTCGCTTCAGGATCTTTATTGATCGCAACGATGACCTTGGAGTTGGACATACCCGCCAAATGCTGGATAGCTCCTGAAATACCACATGCAATATACAGATCAGGTGTTACGACTTTACCTGTTTGACCAATTTGTAATGAGTAGTCGCAATAGTCAGCGTCACACGCTCCACGGGAAGCTCCGACAGCTCCACCAAGCACGTCAGCAAGTTCCTTAAGAGGATTGAATCCATCTTCACTCTTCACACCGCGTCCGCCGGCGATGATGACTTTCGCTTCGGAAAGATCCACCCCTTCGCTCGCTTTGCGAACGACTTCTTTAATGATGGTACGTAAGTCTTTAATATCGACAGAAAGGGATGTAACCTCACCACTACGTGACTCATCCTTCGCCAAGGGCTCGATGTTGTTTGGACGGATCGTCGCAAAGATCACTCCGTCAGTCACAATTTTCTTTTCAAATGCTTTCCCAGAATAGATCGGTCTTGTGAAGACGAGGTTACCGCCTGCTTCCTCAAGATCCGTTGCATCGGAAATCAATCCTGTGCTGAGCTTGCTTGCCACTTTAGGAGACAGGTCCTTTCCAAGTGCCGTATGACCGAAGATGATCCCTTCAGGCTTCTCTTCATCGATGACTGACAGGATTGCCTGTGAATATCCATCTGACGTATACTGTTCCAGTTTATCATCTTCCACAACCACTACTTTATCGGCACCATACTGGATCATTTCATTTCCTAAAGCGCTTACACTTTTGCCGATTAAAACGCCGACAACTTCTCCGCCTTCAGATACTGTCTTACCTGCCGCAATCGCTTCAAAGGAAACATTACGTAATGATCCGTCCCGAACTTCTCCAAGTACTAATACTTTTCTCGCCATGTTAAAATACCCCCTGAATGTTAGTTATTCCTGTGACTCCCGCTTATATAACTTTCGCTTCATTGCGAAGAAGGGAAACAAGCTCTGATACTTGAGCGTCCAATTCGCCTTCTAATACTTTACCGGCTTCCTTCTTCGGTGGAAGGTAGATTTCAATTGTCTTGGTCTTAGCTTCTACATCATCTTCGTCTAAATCGATATCGTCCAATTCCACTTCATCCAAAGGCTTCTTCTTTGCCTTCATGATTCCTGGAAGGGATGGGTAACGAGGTTCGTTCAATCCTTGTTGAGCTGTCACTAATAATGGAAGAGACGTTTCGATGACTTCTGAATCCCCTTCAACGTCACGCGTGACCGTTACCGTTTCACCATCGATTTCCAGTTTCGTGATCGTCGTTACATATGGAATATCAAGCTGTTCTGCCACACGTGGCCCGACTTGTCCAGATCCACCGTCAATGGCTACATTACCTGCAAGGATCAAATCTACTTCCTGCTCTTTTAAATAGTGAGCAAGGATCTTGGCCGTTGTGAATTGATCTCCATGATCAAGATCATCCTCTGTATTGATAAGGACTGCTTTATCAGCGCCCATTGCTAAAGCCGTTCTCAATTGCTTTTCGCTTTCTTCCCCGCCGACGGTTACCACTGTCACTTCGCCGCCATGTGCATCACGGACTTGAATTGCTTCTTCGACTGCATATTCATCGTAAGGATTTATGATAAATTCAGCTCCGTCTTCGGCAATTTGACCGTTTTGGATCGAAATTTTCTCCTCAGTATCAAACGTTCTTTTCAAAAGTACATAGATGTTCATTCGTAAGTCCCTCCTAATAATGTAAACATTCTTTCCCTTAAAAAGATTTCGACAATTTAACCCCTTTGAATGGGCAGCATTGATATTCAACACTGCCCCTCAAGTAATAGTTTACTATATTACTAGAATGTATTCTAGCCTTTAAAGTGTGGTTCTCTCTTTTCAACGAATGCCGAAATTCCTTCTTTGGCATCGGCGGACACAAATACTTCACCAAAAAGATCCGATTCTCTCATAACACCTTCATAGAAACGATCATCTTTCGTATAACTTAACAGCTCAATGGCAGCCTTCATCGCTCCCGGGCTCTTCTTCGCAATCTTATCGGCCATTTCTTTCGCCTTATCGAAAAGCTCGTCTTCCGGATAAGCCTTATTGGCAAGACCCCACTGAACCGCTTCTGTTCCGCTGATCGGGTCACTCGTCAACAGCATTTCTGCCGCTTTCGCCCGTCCAACCAGTTTCGGAAGGCGCTGGGATCCGGCAAATCCTGGAACCAGCCCGAGTTGAAGCTCAGGTAAGCCGAGTTTGGCATTTTCACTCACCAATCGGATATGACAGCCCATTGCGAGTTCCAGTCCGCCACCTAAAGCGGCACCATGAATGGCTGCAATGATCGGTTTCGGGAAGTTCTCCATCCGTTCAAAGACGTCCTGGCCTTTTTTCGCAAGCTTGGAGAATTCTTCACCACTTTCGATCGTCGTGAATTCCTTGATATCGGCACCAGCCGAGAAGAACCGTCCTTCACCTTTCAGTAAGATCACACGGACATCCGAATTGGTTTCAAGTTCATCAAGAACCGCGTCGATTTCCTTGATGAGTCCACTTGCGAGTGCATTTGCGGGAGGTCTTTGAATCAGGACGGTTGCGACCTGTCCCTCTAAGACCCATGATAAACTTTCCATCTCTAATCCCCCTAAACTAGTTTAGTTCCTGCCTCCGCATCCATGAAGCAAAAGCTTATGAATAGCAGGGACTTGTTCGACTAAGTCGTATTTTTGATCGTTCATCACCCATGTTGTCGCCATTTCATCCAGAGTGCCAAAGATCATTTGGCGGGCGAGGCGAACATTCAGATCACTTGAGAACTCGCCTGATTCGATCCCGCTGATCAGGATCTTATCGACTAATTCCAGATAGCCCTTTAACACATCATTGATTTTCAATCGGATATCTTTATTCGATTGTCTAAGCTCCAATTGTGTGACGATGGCAAGATGATGATCATCCGACAGTATCCTACAATGATTTTCAATCATCACTAATAATTTCTCTGAAACTGTCTGTTTTCCTGCAATAACTTCTTCAATTTTTTCGACAAAGAGAACCATTTTTTCTTTAAACAACGAAATCAGGATATCTTCTTTGTTTTTAAAATAAAGATAGATGGTTCCGTCAGCCACCCCTGCCTGTTTTGCAATCTTTGACACCTGTGCCTGATGGTACCCATTTTCTGCTATCACAATAACAGCAGCATCGATTATTTGCATGTATTTTGGTTTATTTCGTTTCATAAGTTTTGACCTGCCTTAACAAAATATGAATGACCATTCATTCATATTTCAATAATAAAAGGTTTCTCATTGATTGTCAAGAAGGGATCCTTGTCCCACTTCCAATCAAAAAGAAAAAGCTCAAGTGGGTGACATCCTAACTTGTTTTCTGCTCTTCCTCGATCTTTTTCCGCTCCTCATCCACGAGGGCCCTTCTCAGGATTTTCCCGACAGCTGTTTTAGGCAGTTCCTTCCTGAATTCATAAATCCTCGGCACTTTATAGGCAGCCAGGTATTTACGGGAATATTCATTCAGTTCCTCCTCGGTCAGGGACTCTCCTTCTTTCAAGACAACGTATGCCTTGACGGTTTCCCCTCTATACGGATCGGGAACCCCTGCTGCGACAACTTCCTGAATGGCAGGATGCTCGTAGAGGACTTCTTCAATTTCCCGTGGATAGATATTAAAGCCGCCGGCAATGATCATATCCTTCTTGCGATCCACTACGTAAAAATAGCCCTTTTCATCCATATAGCCTATATCTCCCGTCAACAGCCATCCGTCCTTTAACGTTTGTTCCGTTTCCTCAGGCCGGTTCCAGTATCCTTTCATCACCTGTGGACCCTTGACGACGATTTCACCCATCTCATTTGGAGGCAGGGGTTCTCCCGTTTCCATTGAGAAGATGGCACTGTCCGTACCCGGCCATGGGACACCGATGCTTCCCTTTATCCTCGCTTTATCCCAAAGGAAATTGGAATGAGTGACTGGGGATGATTCGGTCAATCCGTATCCTTCGACGAGCTTCCCACCCGTGACTTCCTCGAATTGCTGCTGCACCTCAACCGGTAATGGCGCACTTCCACTGAGACATGAATCGATGGATGATAAGTCATATTTCTTTAAATCCGGGTGATTCAAGAGTCCGATATAGATCGTAGGGGCTCCTGGAAACAGGGTAGGCTTCAGTTTCTGTATCGTCTTCAATGTTGTTTCTGCATCAAACTTAGGAAGCAGGATCATCTTATATCCCTGCATGACGGAAAGAATCAACACGGCAGTCATGCCATACACATGAAAGAATGGCAGGATCCCAAGCATCTTTTCTTCCCCTTTTTTACACTTATACAGCCAGGCATCGCACATGGAGGCATTGGCCACCAGATTTTTGTGGGTCAGCATGACGCCTTTAGGGAAACCTGTCGTACCGCCTGTGTATTGAAGCAGGGCCAGATCATTTTCAAAATCGAATTCTTCCTGGGAAATCGCTTCAGCCACCGCCGTTTTCATGATTTCCGTGAATAAATGATTCTGACCTCTATGATCCACTTTCACGACGATACCATATTGTTTCTTCTGGATGAATGGGTAAATGAGATTCTTAGGGAAAGGAAGATAGTCTTTGATAGCGGTTACAATGATGTGCTCAAGGTCGGTGTTTTTCATCACTTTTGATACCCTGGGGTAAAGAATGTCCAATGTAAGGATCACCTTGGCTCCGGAGTCATTCATTTGATATTCGATTTCCCTTTCCATATATAATGGATTGGTTTGTACCACCACTCCGCCTGCATAAAGGATGCCGTAATAGGCGATGACGGATTGGGGGGTATTGGGAAGCATAATCGCCACCCGATCGCCTTTGTTGATCCCGAGTGTCTTAAGGTAGCCGGCGAATTTGAGAGCCGATTCGTATAGCTCCTTGTATCCTATTTCCTTGCCCATGAAATGAATCGCTGCTTTATCTCCATACAGAGAAGCGGCTTCGGTCAAATAGGACTGCAAAGGTTTTTCAACAAGGTTGAGCTCCTTTGGTATTTCCGCCGGGTATTCAGCAAGCCATGGTTGGTTCATTGTAATCCCTCCTTCTGAATAGTTAGAAAATTTATTCTATTCATTATTATAATATAAGGGGACTTCAGTTACAATTTGAAAAAATCGCTGACCATACTTTCTTCCTATCCATGAAGCTTGACCTTTCTTACAGAACTTTTTTCAAAAGAAAACAGACTGCCTATTCCACCATATGACAGTCTGTTTGTACAATATTATTATTTTGGGATTGTGTTTTTCCCCTGAGTGTCCCAATCAAGTAAAGAACAGCATATAGATGATGCCGACGACTATAAAGCCGCCGCACAGGGTGAGCAGAACTTTCGCCAATGTTTCCATATTCTCTCTCCTTACGATATACCGGCACCTATAACATAGGATAATCCGACTGAAATGACCAGTGAAATGAAGCCTACCGCCCGGTTATCATTTTCAATTTCCTCATCGATCCTGAATTTCGGGGTCAGGAATTCATAAATGAAATACCCGATCAACAGCAGGAAAAAGCCAAACACACCCCACCCGATCGTCGTGAGGATGGTATCGTTATGACTGATGGAATGCCGGAAAATATTCGCTATCCCGAATATTTTCCCTCCCGTAGCCATGGCCACTGCCATATTTCCTTTTTTGATTTCTTCCCAGTTCCGATATTTCGTCACCAGTTCAAAGATCGCTAAGAACAACACCAGACAAAGGATGACCACACTGTAATTCCCCGCCGTCTGAACAAATTCATTTTCCCAAAAGTTCTCCATCGTAAAGCTCCCTTTACCTTGTTATTTAAATTGAACGACCGTTACGCCCGTTCCACCTTCACCTGCATCCCCGAAACGGATGCTCTTGACAGACCGGTGATTCTTCAAGTACTCCTGTACTCCCTGTCTTAAAGCTCCCGTCCCTTTTCCGTGGATGATGGAAACGCGTGGATAGCCTGCAAGCAGCGCGTCATCAATGTACTTCTCAACCCTCGATAAGGCATTTTCAAAACGCTCTCCGCGCAAGTCAAGTTCAAGGCTGACATGAAAGTCTTTCCCTTTCACCGTAGCGAGGGGTTTCGTTTCGACCTTTTGTTGGGATTGAATGAATTCAAGATCCGATTCCTTCACTTTCATCTTCATGATACCCATTTGGACCTGCCATTCCTTCGCCGATACCCGCTCGATCAAATGACCCTTTTGATCGAAGCTAAGTACTTTGACTTCGTCCCCGGCCTTCAGTTCATGCTTGGATCCAGTCGCTTTCTTCTTTTGACCCGTTTTCAACTTAGGTGTCGCATCTTCAAGCTGCTTTTTCGCCTGGATCAATTCATGTTCTTTGATCTGGGCTGACTTTTCCTGCTGCATTTTCCGCAGATCCTTGATGACCTGCTCAGCTTCCGCCTTCGCTTTTTCAACGACCTCACTGGCTTTTTGCTGGGCTTTTTCGTAAAGGGCATCCTTCTTCTCGTAATACTCCATCATTTGCTTCTGCATGTCTTTATGCATCTTCTCAGCCTGTCTCAACAGCTCATGGGCTTCCTCGAGCTCCCGTTCACCCTGGCGTCTGCTGTCTTCAAGTGAAGCGATCATATTCTCGACTTCTTTGCTATCGGTACCGATATGGGACTTCGCCCGTTGAATGACACCATCTGACAATCCAAGACGTTTGGAAATGTCAAAGGCATTACTTCTTCCCGGGACCCCAAGCAATAGCTTATACGTAGGACTTAATGTCTCTACATTAAATTCCACACTGGCATTCACGACTCCTTCACGATTATACCCATACGCCTTCAACTCGGGATAGTGAGTGGTCGCCACGACCCTTGCCCCTGTTCCATGAACTTCATCAAGGATGGAAATCGCTAATGCCGCCCCTTCCTGAGGATCGGTACCGGCACCAAGCTCATCGAACAGCACCAGGCTCTCATGATCGACCTTTTTCAGGATGTCGACTATGTTCACCATATGGGAAGAGAAGGTACTCAAACTTTGTTCAATCGATTGCTCATCCCCTATGTCAGCGTAAATCGTCCGGAATACACCGACCTCGGAACCATCAAGTGCCGGTATCGGAAGACCGGCCTGGGCCATCAAGCTTGTTAAGCCCAGTGTTTTCAATGTGACGGTTTTACCCCCGGTATTCGGACCGGTGATGACGATGGAGGAAAATTCATTCCCAAGTTCGATATCATTCGCCACTGCCTCATCGATTGGCAAGAGGGGATGACGTGCTTTATTCAGCTTCACCCTGCGTTCATTATTGATCGTAGGCTTTGACCCTTTGATCGATCGTCCGAATTTCGCCTTGGTAAACATGAAATCCACGTCTGACAGGACGTTGACGATCAGAAGCAGTTCTTCCCCCGATTCTTGAACGCTTTCAGACAGTTGCTGAAGAATCTTCTCGATTTCCGTCTGCTCTTTCAAACGGAGCTCACGGAGCTGGTTATTCAGCTGAACAATCGCTTCAGGCTCGATGAATAACGTCTGTCCCGAAGAAGATTGATCATGGATGATCCCGCCATATTGACCCCTGTACTCCTGTTTGACCGGGATGACGTATCGATCATTCCGGATGGTGATGATCGCATCGGATAACATCTTCTGTGCGTTGGATGAACGGATCATCCGCTCAAGCTTCTCCCGGATCCGCCCTTCGTTGGCACGGAGCTGGGTACGGATCGTGCGGAGGGTTTCACTCGCCGTATCCAATATTTCACCGTTGTCATCCACCACTTTACGTATATCCTGCTCTAAATGAGGAAGCGGGATGACCGTCCCCATCTTACCTTGTAAGAGGGGAATATCCACCTCTTCCTCCAAGAGCTCTTCTACAAAAAGGGTCAGCTTCCGGCTTGCCCGGATCGTACTTGCCACCTGGACGAATTCAGACGGCGAAAGCATACCGCCGATTTGGGCACGCTTCACGTGTGGCCGGATATCAAAAATCCCGCCAAGTGGAGCATGACCTTTCAATCTGAGAATCGTCATGGCTTCATCCGTCTCTTCATGAAGAGCGGTGATCTCTTCATAATCCACCGACGGCATGAGGGAGGAAACCCTTGCATGACCAAGGGCAGATGCTGCAAATTGCTTTAATAATTCTTTGATTTTATCAAACTCTAACGTTTTCAATACTTTAGAATTCACGGAATGTATTCCACCTTTTATCAGTTTCGCTTAATGTATTGTATGAACTCATTTTTATCCCATGTATTGATGACCGTGTCTTTCTTGATCCATCCTTTACGTGCCGTACCGACACCCACTTCCATAAACTCAAGGTGATCGATACTGTGGGCGTCCGTGTTGATGACGAGCTTCACACCCTGCTCCTGTGCATTCCGGATGTTTTCAGCAGACAGATCCAGACGATTCGGATTGGCATTCAGTTCAAGAGCCGTACCGGTTTCTTTCGCCAATTGAATAAGAAGATCCATATCAACGTCATACCCTTCCCGCCTGCCGATGATCCTGCCCGTAGGATGGGCGATGATATCCACATGGGCATTTTCCAATGCAGTCTTCAGTCTCTCCATGATTTTTTCACGGGGCTGGGAGAAGCTTGAATGAATGGAAGCAATGACGAGATCTACTCTTTCCAGAAGGTCATCATCATAGTCCAGGGTACCGTCAGGAAGGATATCCATCTCGATCCCTGAGAGGATTTCTATATCATCATACTTCTTATTCAGTTCCTTTATTTCATCGATCTGCTTCACCAACCGCTCGGGAGTGAGGCCGTTCGCCACCCGCAGATACTGTGAATGGTCTGTGATCGCCATATAGTGATACCCCTTGGCACGGCACGCCTCCACCATCTCTTCTATGGAATAGGCACCGTCGGACCATGTGGAGTGCATGTGAAGATCACCCTTTATATCATTCAGTGTAAGGAGCGGGTAATCCCTCTTGAACCCCTCCACTTCTTTTCCATCTTCCCGGAGCTCAGGCGGGATCCACGGAAGGTCGAAGTGATGATAAAATGCTTCTTCGGAATCGAATGTTTTCACTTCTCCTGTTTCACTATCCTCAACGCCATATTCACTGATCTTCTCTCCGCGCTCTTTGGCAAGCTGGCGCATACGGACGTTATGATCCTTCGATCCCGTGAAATGATGCAGGGTCGTGGCAAATTCTTCAGGCTTCACGATGCGAAAATCGATGCTCACATCCCAATGGTACGCGAGGGTCAATGACACCTTCGTGTCCCCGGCTGCAATCGTCTCAACGATATTCGGCAACTTCAAAAGCCCTTCCTTCACCTTTTCCGGGTGCTCGGTCGAGACGATGAAATCCAGATCTTTAATGGTTTCTCTCATCCTTCTTAAGCTTCCGGCTCTCGAATACGTTCCAATGCCGTCGATTTCAGAAAGAAAGCCTTCGATTTCTTCCGCGATCCCCATCATAAAGCCGATTGGAAGCCGGTCCGGCCTTTTCCCAACCTGTTCAATGGAAGCAAGGATCTTTTCTTCGGTCTTTTTCCCGAAGCCTGCAAGTGCCTGTACTCTGTTTTCTTTACACGCTTCTTCCAGGTCCTCTATGTTTTCGACCCCAAGCTCACTGTATAGCTTCGCGATTTTCTTCCCTCCAAGACCCGGCAATTGCAAAAGAGGGATCAACCCCTTCGGAACTTCTTCCTTCAGCCCTTCAAGAACAGAGGATGTCCCTTCATTTATGTACTCTTCAATAACGGAGGCCGTCCCTTTGCCGATTCCGGCGAGCTTCGTGAAGTCGCTGATTTCCTGCAGGCTCCGGTCATCATTCTCAAGGGCCGCTGCCGCTTTTCGGTAGGCGGATGTTTTAAACGAATTCTCGCCTTTCAATTCCATATATATCGCAATGTTTTCTAATAATTTTATAATATCTTTTTTATTCAAGGGAATCACCTACAATCATAGAATTAACGATCAGGAATCACGTTCATTTAGAAATCCAGAACGTCTCCAATTATATAGTAGCAAAACTGGTAGAAAAAGAAAAAAGACTGACTTATAAGATGAACAAATCGTTAGTTAATGGCTTCCCTAACGAATGTAAGTTGCATACTTATAGTCAGCCCTTTTTCAGGCTACATATTCAATCCACCAGGATTTCACCATATCGGAGAAAACAGGAGTATGTTTCACCATCGCTTGTGCAATGAATGAGTTATTGATGAATGTTTGAACCGACTCGATCGGCAATAATACCGCAATATACAAGAGTATGAATATCATTAAGTAGGATTCAACAAAACCGAGTATCCCACCGCCAAGAACATTCAGCTGCTTCAATAGTGGAAGATGGGCGACAAAGTCAAGCATCGATCCAATGATTTGAAGAATGATACGCACTGCGAAGAAAATCATCGCAAACGCGATTACACGGTAATATGCCTGATCCAGATGGGTCGATTCAAAAATCATATTTAACGTGGATTGCTCGTCCAAAACAGGATAAGGAATCCATAAAGTCAGCTTTGGTGCAAGCTGATCATAGTATATGTATGCTACAATGAAAGAAACGATAAATCCGAAAATGTGGATGACCTGCAGTATGAATCCACGTTTTAAACCTATTAAAAACCCTATCACCAGGATGACCAACAAAGCTAAGTCCAACATCTTTATTCAATCCTTTAATCGTTTGATTTCCCGTTCAAGCTCTTCAAACTTTTCCTGAAGTTTGAGATAATCATTCACGGCATTGACAGCTGTCAAGACCGCAAGCCTGCTTGTGTCGAGAGATGGATTCATGGAGTTGATTTCTCTCATTTTGTCATCCACTTTAGAACAAACGTATCGGATTTGACTTGTTGATTCAGTCCCAACAATCGTATATTGTTGACCATATATGTCCACCGTGGTGCGATTTTTTTGTTCTTCAGACAACCTGAAAGCCCCCCATTCATAAGAATCCTACACATAATCATACCATGAAGTCTTTTGATTATGGAAGGAATTTGTCATATGCACTCACATTTTTTATTAAATTCAAGAAATTTGTCATAAGGAGAGAGAAACTTGGCCAATACCGTCCTACAAACAACGAAAGATACAATCGAGAAAATGAAAAGTCATTACAAACATGCCTTAATCGAAAAACTGCCGCCGGGGGCAGTCTTTGTCGCAAAGCCATCAGGCTGTACGATCACCGCCTATAAATCCGGCAAAGTAATGTTTCAAGGGGCAAACGGTGAAGGTGAAGCAAGCCGGTGGGGAAGCAGCGCACCAGCCAAGGTGAAATCCCCTTCCAAAGGGACTGCCAGCCTCCCCGAGAATTTCGCAAATTGGTCCGTCATCGGTTCTGATGAAGTAGGGACAGGAGACTTCTTCGGCCCGATCACCGTAGTGAGCGCTTACGTAAAGAAAGAGCAGATCCCACTCATGAAAGAGCTCGGGGTCAAGGATTCCAAAAACTTATCCGACCCTCAAATCATCAGTATTGCAAGGGATCTGATTTCAACCATTCCCTATTCACTGCTTATCCTCCACAACCCGAAATACAATGAGATGCAGGCAAAAGGAATGACCCAGGGGAAGATGAAGGCACTCCTTCATAACAAAGCCATACTGAACCTGCTGGATAAGATGGCACCGGAACAACCCGAAGGCATCTTGATCGATCAGTTCGTCGAAAAGAATACATATTTCAAACACATCGCTGCCCAAACGAAAATCCAGCGGGACCGCGTGTACTTCAGCACAAAAGGCGAAAGTATCCACCTGGCCGTCGCAGCTGCATCGATCATCGCCCGCTACGCCTTCTTAAAAGAAATGGACAAGCTGAGTGCGAAAGCAGGTGTGGAAATACCGAAAGGCGCCGGAAAACACGTGGATGTGGCAGCCGCGAAGATCATCAAACGAAAAGGGATCGAGGAATTACAATCCATGACAAAATGGCATTTCGCCAATAGTGAAAAGGCCATGAGGTTGGCAGGGAAATGAGGATGGCCCCACTGGTTGTAGCTGGTGGGGTTTTTTGTTTGTGTTTTTTGGCGTTCAGCATGAGAATTTTGGTTGGGATTCAGCTGCTGATTTTTCTTTGTTTTTCAGCAGCTGAAGTTTGGTGTTTTTTTAGCTGTTGAATATGTAACGTATTTCACCTGCTGAATCCCCCCATTATTTCTCCTGTCAAAATCCCCTCTATTTTCAACAGGCAAACAAGTTCCCCACCACACAAAAAAAGATGCCAGACCAATGTCTGACACCTCTCTTTAAAAGCCCAATTATCCTCTCAATTCAGCTCCTGCTTTTTCTTTCACGGCTGCAAGTACTCCATCATGCACTTTCACCACTTCTTCATCGGTCAATGTTTTTGCCGGATCGAAGTATTTCAAGGAGAATGCAAGTGATTTCTTGCCTGCTTCCATATGCTCGCCTTCATAAAGATCGAAGACGGACACTTCTTTCAGAAGTTTTCCACCTGCTTCTTTGATGATGGATGCCAGGTCCCCGGCTTTCACATCCGTGTTCACTACAAGGGCGATATCCCTTGTGATCGATGGGTGGCGAGGGATCGGCGTGTAGCTTAATGCCGGCTTTTCATAATGGAAGACAGGTGATGCCTTCAGTTCGAACACATACGTTTCGTTTAGATCCAATTCTTTTTCCGCTTCCGGATGGATCGCTCCGACGAAACCGATCACTTCGTTGTCAAGGAGGATTTCGGCCGTACGTCCAGGGTGCATGCCGTCTACGGTTGCCTGACGGAAGGAGACGGCTTCTGATACACCGATTTCTTCGAACATTCCCTCAAGGATCCCTTTGGCTACATAGAAGTCGACAGGCTTTTTCTCGCCTTGCCAAGGGTGCTGGTGCCACAGGCCTGTCAGCGCTCCTGCAATATGCTCTTCTTCCTGAGGAAGTTCTTCGCCTGTTTCCGTTAAGAATACAGATCCTACCTCATAAAAGGCAAGAGAATCATTTTGACGGGCTTTGTTATATGAAACCACTTCAAGAAGCTGTGGAATGATGCTTAAACGAAGGTTGCTGCGTTCTTCACTCATCGGCATCAATAAGCGGACAGGCTCCCTTACGTCCAGTGCATAAAGACTTGCTTTCTTGTCGTTTGTCAATGAATACGTGATCGCCTGCAGGAGTCCCGCTCCTTCCAGATAACGGCGAACCGTACGGCGCTTCAGCTGGTGATTCGAAAGGCCGCCAGGTGTTGCCTCTCCTTCTGGAAGTGTCATCGGAAGATTGTCATAGCCGTAAAGGCGGGCCACTTCTTCCAGTAAATCTTCGGGGATGGTGATATCCCCTCTTCTTGTGGGAGCCGTTACGACGAATGTTTCGCCATTTACTTCTGCATCAAATTGAAGTCGGCGGAAGATATCTTCCACTGTTTCAACGGTAATGGATGTTCCAAGTGAGGAATTGATCTTTTCTAACGTAATCTCCACTTTAACCGGCTCTACATCCAATTCATTAAATAAAACAGTGCCTTCAAGAACTTCTCCACCGGCATATTCGGCCATCAGCCCAGCCGCTCTTTCCCCGGCTTTCAGGACACGATTCGGATCGACACCTTTTTCATAACGGGTACTGGCTTCGCTTCTGAGTCCGTGGTCTTTCGATGCACCTCTGACAATGGAACCGGTGAAGTAAGCTGCTTCAAGAAGGACAGTCGTCGTGTCATTCTGGACTTCTGAATTGGCTCCACCCATCACTCCGGCAAGGGCAACGGGATCAGTCCCGTTTGTAATCACAAGCTGGCTGCTTGATAGCGTTCTTTCCGCATCATCCAGTGTCACGAATGTTTCGCCGTCGTTTGCCCGGCGAACAAGGATTTCCTTTGAACCAAGGCGGTCGTAGTCAAAAGCGTGAAGAGGCTGACCGTATTCCAGTAACACGTAGTTCGTAATGTCGACTACGTTATTATGTGGACGGATCCCGGCTGAAATCAGTGCATTTTGCATCCAAAGTGGAGATGGACCGATTTTGACATTCTTGATGATTTTTGCCCCGTAAAGAGGATTATCTTCTTTCGCTTCTACTTTTACCGATACATAATCCGATGCTTTACCGTTGCCTTCTGAAACTTCGGTTGTCGGAAGCTTTACGTCACGGTCCAGGATGGCGGCGACTTCATACGCCACTCCAAGCATGCTTAAGCAATCAGAACGATTGGGTGTCAATCCTAATTCGAGGATCGCATCATCCAGGTTCAATAATTCAACCGCATTGCGACCAACTTCAGCCTCATCACTGAATACGTAGATTCCCTCTGCATGCTCTTTCGGTACGAGCTTTCCTTCGACTCCAAGCTCCTGAAGGGAGCAGATCATCCCGTGGGATGCTTCGCCGCGGAGTTTGGCTTTTTTGATTTTGAAGTTACCAGGAAGGACCGCCCCTACTTTTGCGACAGCCACTTTCTGGCCTTTTGCCACGTTCGGTGCCCCGCAAATGATTTGGACTGGCTCTTCTTCCCCTACGTCCACAAGGCATTTATTTAACTTATCCGCATCGGGATGCGGCTCACATTGCAGGACGTGCCCGACGACCACATTTTTGATCTCTTCGCCGATCCGTTCGACACCTTCGACTTCAATCCCGCTTCTTGTAATCTTCTCCGCCAACTCTTCAGGTGTTGTGCCTGATAAGTCTACATAATTTTCTAACCATTTATATGAAACAAACATGTGTTAGTACCTCCCTATCGTTTTTCTTTACTCTTGTGTTCCGAACTGTGTCACAAAGCGAGTATCGTTTGTGTAGAAATGACGGATGTCGTCGATCCCATATTTCAGCATGGCAATACGCTCTGGTCCCATACCGAAGGCGAAACCTGTATATTTCTTCGAATCGAATCCGGCCATTTCAAGGACATTCGGATGAACCATCCCTGCTCCGAGGATTTCGATCCAGCCCGTTCCTTTACATACACGACAGCCTATTCCTCCGCAGATCTTACATGAAATATCCATTTCGACAGATGGCTCTGTGAATGGGAAGAAGCTCGGGCGCAAGCGGATTTCACGGTCTTCACCGAACATTTTCTTGGCAAATACATTCAGCGTCCCTTTCAGATCACTCATCCGGATGTTTTCGTCGATGACAAGGCCCTCGATCTGGGTGAATTGATGTGAATGGGTCGCGTCATCCGTATCACGTCGGTACACTTTACCAGGGCAGATGATCTTGATAGGGCCCTTCCCTTTGGCCAGTTCCATCGTTCTTGCCTGAACCGGTGACGTGTGGGTACGCAGAAGGGTTTCTTCCGTAATATAGAAAGAATCCTGCATATCACGTGCCGGATGTCCTTTAGGGAGATTCAGGGCTTCGAAGTTATAATAGTCCTTCTCCACTTCCGGTCCTTCAGCAACCGTGTAGCCCATGCCGATGAAGAGATCTTCGATTTCTTCCACGATCATCGTCAGGGGATGGTGATTCCCTTTTTTCACAGGGCGACCGGGTAACGTGACATCGATCGTTTCAGATTGAAGCTTCTTTTCGACCGCTTTTTTTTCAAGAACAGCTTGCTTTGCTTCGATGGTTTCGGTAATCGCTCCACGGACTTCATTTGCAAGAGCCCCCATTTTAGGACGCTCTTCTGCTGAAAGTTTCCCCATCCCTTTCAAGGCTTCGGTGACAGGTCCTTTTTTGCCTAAATAAGCAACACGGATGTTGTTCAGTTCTTTCAGATCTTGTGCTTCGTTCACTTTTTCGATGGCTTCTTGTTGAAGGGATCGTAATTTGTCCTCCATTGTTCTTCCTCCTTTAATGTATATCGTCCGAATGTTTCCTTGGATTGGTTTTTAAACAAATAAAAAAACCCCATCCCAAAAAGGGACGAGGTTTATATCGCGGTACCACCCTTATAAGCAAATCCACAGGGGGATCTACTCACTTCATTCGGATAACGGCTTATGCCGGAGCATCTTTACATTCGCAGGTGGAATGGTCCCGATGCCAACTCGAGAGGTGAAATGTTCACATCATGTTTTCTTAAGAATGCTTACAGTCCAGGGCATTCTCTCCCTTGAAGAAGGTCATGTGTTACTTTCCTCTTTCAACGTCTTTTAAGTTATATGTGCATTATTATAGTGAATTTCACGGCATAATTCAAACCTTTTCACGAAATTCACTGCCCTTTTTTAAAATGATACATTAAAATGCCTGCCGCAATGGCCACATTCAATGATTCACTCTTACCGTAGATAGGGATGTAGAGGTTCTGGTCCGTTTCCTTTAAAAGGTCCTTCGACATGCCGTTCCCCTCATTCCCTACGATGAGGGCATAAGAAGATTGCGGGCTGATCGAGGTATACTCCACTCCGTTTTCAAGAGCCGTCCCGTAAACAGGGATACTGCGCTCTTTCAGGGCTGAGATGGTTTCAGACAGTTCTTTTCTGACGATCGGAATATGAAAATGACTTCCTTGTGCCGAGCGTAAAACTTTCGGATTATAAGGGTCAACTGTCCCTTTACCTAACACGACCATATCGATTCCCGCCGCATCGGCTGTGCGGATGATCGTGCCGATATTGCCGGGATCCTGAAGACCGTCGAGAAGTATGAATGTGCCTGCCTGATCAAGGTCATGCTCATCTTCTCTCTGCCTGCATATCGCAAAGATCCCTTGAGAGGTCTCGGTATCAGTCAGGATCTTCCCGACTTCATCCGATACTATGGTGACAGAAACCGAGTCCACCGTCCATTTCTGGGGAAGAACGATTCCTTCCACGAGGATCAACTCAAGGACCGTATCCTCCTGCTTTAATGCTTCTTCCACAAGGTGAAATCCTTCAATGATATATGTACGGGTAAGATCCCGTTCTTTTTTCGTCAATAATTTCTTCCACTGCTTCACTACAGGATTTTTCGAGGATTGAATATACTTCAATCGTATCCGCTCCTTTTGATTACTATTCAAGGTCTCATTATACCTTAACTTTCATACATAATAAATTCAATTTGAGACAAGATAACAATGAATTCCTCATCCTAGCAAAAAGGAGAAATGCGTGATGAATCTTAACTTACGTAAAGCGATCATACACAATGTATCTGGAAACAACCAGGACGAATTGAGAGACACCATCGTTGATGCCATCCAGGGGGGAGAAGAAAAAACCCTTCCAGGTCTCGGTGTACTCCTTGAAGTCTTCTGGCAAAACGCCGATCCAGAGGAACAGAAAATGGTCCTTGAAACATTAGAGGAGTCATTGCAGCAGCAACAAATGCAGTAAAAGCATGGGCAATCCTGAATCGGGGTTGCCCTTGTTTATTGGAAAGAACGTAAATTCCCCTGAATGGTTTTAGACTGACTCTTTCAGTGGTAATACAACATACATAAGGAAACGAAGGGGGAAACGAAGGTATGAGTCAGGAGAAAAGCGCATTATTGATCATCGATATGATTAATACGTTTGATTTCCAAGGTGGAGAGGTTTTATACGAAAACACAATGAACATCGTCGGAAACATCCGGGATTTGAAGAAGAAAGCGAAGGAAGCCGGGTTACCGATCATATATGTGAATGACAACTACGGCCTTTGGCAGGACAATATGAATGATATCATCGAGGAATGCAAAAAAGGGAAAGGCAAAGACGTAATCGAAAAACTCCATCCCGATACAGACGATTATTTTATCATCAAACCGAAACATTCCTGTTTTTTCGGGACACAGCTTGATATCCTGCTTCATCAGTTGGATGTGAAGCATCTGATCTTAACAGGGATCGCAGGTGACATCTGCGTGCTGTATACCGCCAATGACGCCTATATGAGGGAATATGACATGTCGATCCCAAAGGACTGCATGGCTTCCGAAACCGAAGAGGACAATGAAAGTGCCATCCGCATCATCAAGAAGACGATTGACGCCGATATGACCTCTTCGAAAGAAATGACGTTTAAATAAAGACAAATAAAGAGACCCTGATTTCAAAAGGGTCTCTTTCATTGCACTCAATCAAACGTAATCTTCGCCACGGTGTCGCTGTCGAGCTTCTTGATCACTTCTGTAATCAGCTTCACGGCGTTCTCGTAATCATCACGATGCAACATCGCTGCATGTGAGTGTATATAGCGTGTCGCAATGGTGATGGATAAGGCAGGAACTCCATTGGCTGTCAAATGGATTGCGCCTGAATCCGTTCCACCTCCTGCGATGGCATCGAATTGATACGGAATGTTATGCTCATCCGCTGTATCCGTCACGAAATCGCGAAGTCCCTTGTGGGAAACCATGGACGCATCATATAAAATGATCTGTGGACCTTCGCCCATCTTACTTGACGCTTCCTTATCAGAAACCCCGGGTGTATCCCCTGCGATTCCAACATCCACACCAAAACCGATATCAGGCTGAATCTTGGCGGCAGCCGTTCTCGCGCCACGCAGGCCGACCTCTTCCTGAACGGTACCGACTCCATATACGACGTTCGGATGACTCGCATCCTTCAGGTTTCTTAGTACATCGATGGCAATCGCACATCCGATGCGGTTATCCCATGCTTTCGCCAGGAGCATCTTCTCGTTGTTCATCACCGTGAATTCGAAATGAGGGACCACCATATCTCCCGGTTTCACTCCCCATTCCTGTACTTCTTCACGGCTAGAGGCACCGATATCAATGAACATATCTTTGATGTCGACGGGTTTTTTGCGTGCTTCCGGAGGCAGGATATGCGGCGGCTTGGAACCGATCACACCCGTCACTTCCCCTTGGCTCGTCACGATCGTCACACGCTGGGCAAGCATGACTTGGGACCACCAGCCTCCTACGGTTTGAAAGCGCAGGAACCCTTTGCTGTCGATCTGGGTGATCATGAATCCGACTTCATCAAGATGTCCAGCCACCATGATCTTAGGACCGTTTTCATCGCCCACTTTTTTCGCGATCAGGCTCCCCAGGTTATCTGTCGTCACTTCATCTGCAAATGGTTCTATGTATTTTTTCATGACTTCCCGTACTTCTCTCTCATTACCCGGTACACCCTTGGCATCGGTTAAATCTTTTAGCATTGTCAATGTTTCATCTAATTTCGCCATTGTTTCGACCCCCTAAATATTGTTTTACCTTTTCATTATACTAAAACCTGTGTGATTCATCAAAATTTCCTGAATCTTCTTTACTATCGCGGATTAATATCCTTCTTTTTGACGATTATAATTCACTTCATTTTTCTTCACATACGCATCGAACACTTCTTCATGTGTGAATCCGAGCAGTTCGCCAAGGTACACGTAGTGCCTGAATAGCTCCTGGAAATGTTCAACGGAACGCTCTTCAGCAAAGTGGTTGGCATATTTGAATACTTCCATGAATTGCTTTGTCACATCTTCATTCGTATAATTCGTCTCCCCTATATCGAATTGTTGAATTCCGATTTCGATTCCCAGTGACAGGATGAAATGGACCCCGTCCACAAATTCTTCGAGGATCACATCCTTTGATGAAGAAGGTTTCGTACTCCAGAACTTAAAGCTTCTCGTTTCATTGGCCAGTTCCCCTACCTCAACCAGGAGGGCAAGGATTTTTTTATCGATCAGATCTTCTTGTTCCAAGCCGTGTTCCTCTTCGATATGCTGATCAAGCTTCTTTTGCATGTCCAATAATTTTTCAATATTCATTGTGATATCTTCCCTTCGATGCCTTTATTTCTTACACACCCTCTTAGTATGACAAATTTTTAAACAAATTTATAATAATATGAAACCTTTTTCTGATTTAACCGTAAATAGTAGTGGAAGAAATATGCCTATGGAGGTAATGGTTATGCTTTGGCTTATTCGGTTAGTGCTTTTGATCCTTATTCTTTATCTTTTATACAGCAGCGTGAAATACATTATCAACCCAAAGCGAAAACTGGAGCTTGCCCAGGAGCAGAAACGTTTTTATTTTCTCGATGATCAGGAAAATGTCCGGAAGAATTTTCACATAACGTACAAAGGTGTACGATTTGAAGGAGAAAAATATCTTGGTGCAACCGAGAAGGCATTCGATGTGGTTTCCATATTCGTATGGACCAAACATGTTTCCTCCTTAAAAGGGCTTACCCGGGAAGATTTCGAATACCTCCAGAACGAAATCAAAGAAAGATACCCCAATGCCAAACTCGACTGGAAAAGTCCGATCCACGAATTTCTTCAAAAATCACAACAAAAAAACGACTAGCAGAGCTGGTCGTTTTTCATTTTTATTTACCCGGAAAAAACTCTCTCCATTGAATGACTCTGACTTTTTCTCTCAGGAGGTAAAATAGGACGATAAGTGCGATGAAGATCATGACGAGAATGGGTGGGGAAAATTGTTTGATGTATTGGCCGAACACCGTATAGAAAAACGCCAGGGGAATATTGGAAAGGACGGAGGCGCGTATGAAGGGCTTGAGCTCCTTCTTCCGCTCGAGCAGGCAAAGATTCAAGAGCTGGTAATGGACAAAGGGAATCAACCTGAGAACCGCAATCTGACCCGTGGTGAGGGTGGCATTCCGGCCGAACCACTTTTCTTTCAGCCTCAGGAGTTTTTCATAAAACGATTTGAAACTTTTGATGACAAAATAAAAAGTGACAGATAAGAGCGTTAATCCGATCAACGAATACAGTGTGCCGAAGAGACTCCCGAACAGAACCCCTCCCGCCATACAGACAAGGGCGACGGGGATGAACAGAAACTGCCTCAGGATATGAAATACGATAAACAGAATAGGAGCCATATATCCGCTTGCTTCCATCAGGGCGAATGCAGCAACCAACCGTTCGTCCATGGCTTATGCGACCTCCTTCTGCTATTCTAAGCTGTTTCTACAAACCCTCTTTATATAGTATGTATGAGAGACGGGTTAAAGAATGAAAACTTTAACGTCACAAATTCACGTTCAGCCAGATGAATAGCACACAATGGACGATGACAAGCAATGGGAAGCCGATGGCAAACGCTTTGTGCTTCGTTTTATGCCTGAACACCTTCATACCCAGATACGCTCCGACGCTGCCTCCGACAATGGCGACCTGCCACAGCACCCGCTCGCTGATGCGGTATTCATGCCGCTCTGCTTTCCGTTTATCTCTCCCCATGACCGTAAAGCCGATAATATTGATGATGACGGTATATAGATATAAAATCCCTGTTAATGCATCCATGATTTCTACCTGCTTTCTTAATGTAAATGATAGAAGAAAGGACCGGCCAGGGGCCGGTCCTTATTGTCTGCTGACTTAGTCGGCAGTTAATTATTTGTTTAGTTGAGCTTTAGCAGCGTCAGCTAATTGGTTGAATGCTTTTTCGTCAGAAATCGCAAGCTCAGCAAGCATTTTGCGGTTTACTTCGATACCAGCAAGCTTTAATCCGTGCATTAAACGGCTGTAAGAAAGACCGTTCATACGTGCAGCCGCATTGATACGTGTGATCCATAGTTTACGGAAATCACGTTTCTTTTGGCGACGGTCACGATAAGCATACATGTATGATTTCATGACTTGTTGATTTGCTACTTTATATAAAGTATGTTTTGAACCGAAATAACCTTTGGCTAATTTAAGAACTTTTTTACGACGTCTGCGTGTTACTGTTCCGCCTTTTACGCGTGGCATAATAATTCCCTCCTGTTTCTAATACTTCTTATTTTAGGTTGTCAAGCATATGACGAATGCGTTTGAAATCTCCTTTAGAGACAACAGCCGCTTTACGTAGCTTACGCTTTGCTTTAGTAGATTTGTTTGCGAATAAGTGGCTTGTGTAAGCGTGTGAACGTTTAAGTTTACCAGAACCTGTTTTCTTGAAACGCTTAGCTGAGCCGCGGTGAGTTTTCATTTTTGGCATGATGCTTTTCCTCCTCGGGTCCTTTATTTTTCGTTGACTGGTGCAAGCACCAAGAACATACTGCGACCATCCATTTTCGGTTTTGATTCAACGGTTGCTACATCTTTACACTCATCACTGAAGCGATCCAGAACGCGTTGACCAATTTCTTTGTGCGTAATCGCACGACCTTTAAATCGGATTGACGCTTTAACTTTGTCTCCTTTTTCAAGGAACTTACGAGCGTTACGAAGCTTGGTGTTGAAATCATGCTCATCGATCGTCGGGCTCAAACGAACCTCTTTAAGATTGATGATTTTCTGATTTTTACGCGCTTCTTTGTCTTTCTTCTGTTGTTCAAACTTAAACTTACCGTAGTCCATGATACGGGCAACGGGTGGTTTTGCATTTGGAGCAACAAGAACAAGATCAAGATTTACACGTTCAGCGATTTCAAGAGCTTCATTCTTGGATTTGATTCCAAGTTGCTCACCGTTTTGATCGATAAGACGCACTTCACGGGCACGAATGGTTTCGTTTAAGATCATGTCTTTGCTAATAATTAGCCACCTCCAAGGTTTATTAAAAGAATACACGGCTTTGGCCGACGCACCCGCTTCCTTTTTCCATGTACAGGACACAAAAAAAGATGCGAGTGTCGAAACACCCGCACCTGATTATTAAGCATATATAAATGGCTTTAATAGTCAATCACATACCTGGTAACAGCAATAACGCGTTATTCAG
The DNA here is from genome assembly GCF_037046045.1 of Rossellomorea sp. LJF3. Lineage (NCBI taxonomy): Bacteria > Bacillati > Bacillota > Bacilli > Caryophanales > Bacillaceae > Rossellomorea > Rossellomorea sp. LJF3. Next base: position 142,999 of record NZ_JBANLY010000006.1, read on the forward strand.
GTGAGAAGCGGGTAGCTCCTACTTGTACCAAACTGTATTCAATTCACCTTAGATACTATATCACATGACAATACCGCTGTCAAATAATCATTTAATATCACAACGTATTTCATAATATCAGACATCTAAAGAGAGTGCAACAGTTTTTTGAAATTAATTGGGGAGGGACGGACCTCCAACGGAAACATTATGGTAAACCACAATGACCATTTGGAGGTCCGTCCCTCTTCAGTTTTTAGCGATTCGCTTCTTTTGTGATGTGACCGATGAATTCGTCAAGGGAAATCGTTTCTGATTTTTGCTCTCCGTATTTACGGACGTTGACGGCCGTTTCCTTGATTTCATTGTCTCCCACGACAAGCATGTAAGGAACTTTGCTCATCTGTGATTCACGGATTTTGTAGCCGATTTTTTCATTACGGTCATCGATCTCTACACGAAGCCCTTCAGCCTGAAGCTTTTCTTTCACTTCTTTCGCGTAGTCGAAGTGAACATCCGGAGAAACCGGGATCACCTGAACCTGCGTTGGAGCAAGCCATGTCGGGAATGCACCTTTGTATTCCTCGATCAGGAAGGCAACGAAGCGTTCCATAGTGGATACAACTCCACGGTGGATAACGACAGGACGGTGCTGCTTGCCGTCTTCCCCAACGTATGTTAAGTCAAAGCGCTCTGGAAGTAGGAAGTCCAGTTGAACAGTGGATAACGTTTCTTCTTTCCCCAGTGCCGTCTTCACCTGCACGTCCAGCTTAGGGCCGTAGAATGCCGCTTCCCCTTCTGCTTCGAAGTACTCGACATCCAGTTCATCCATCGCTTCTTTGATCATGCCTTGTGCACGGTTCCACATTTCATCGTCATCGAAGTACTTTTCTGTATCTTCTGGATCACGATATGAAAGGCGGAAAGAATAATCATTCAGATCAAAATCTTTGTACACTTCCTGAACGAGGCGTACAACACGCTTGAATTCCTCTTTGATTTGATCCGGACGTACGAAGATATGGGCATCATTCAGAGTCATCCCGCGTACACGCTGAAGTCCTGACAGGGCACCGGATAATTCATAACGGTGCATCGTCCCAAGCTCAGCGATACGGATCGGAAGCTCCCGGTAGCTGTGGATGCCGTTTTTGTAAATCATCATATGATGCGGACAGTTCATCGGGCGAAGGACAAGATCTTCATTGTCCATTTCCATGACCGGGAACATGTTTTCCTGATAGTGATCCCAGTGACCGCTTGTTTTGTACAATTCTACGCTTCCCATGATAGGAGTGTAAACGTGGTCGTAACCCAGACGCTCTTCTTTATCGACAATATAGCGTTCGATGATGCGGCGGATCGTTGCACCTTTAGGCAGCCACATCGGCAGACCCTGTCCCACTTTTTGTGAGTTCATGAACAGGTTCAATTCTTTCCCGATTTTACGGTGATCACGCTCTTTCGCTTCTTCTAAAAGACGAAGATGCTCTTCAAGGTCTTCCTTCTTGAAGAAAGCCGTACCGTAAATCCGTTGAAGCATTTTATTATCACTGTTTCCACGCCAGTAAGCACCGGCAATGCTTAACAGCTTGAATTCTTTGATTTTATTCGTTGACGGGATGTGGACCCCACGGCAAAGGTCGAAGAATTCACCCTGCTCGTAAATGGAAACCTGCTCTCCCTCAGGAATGGCTTCAAGAAGTTCAAGCTTGTACTCATCTCCGATTTCTTCATACATTTTCTGCGCTTCGTCGCGGCTTACTTCTTTACGGACCACTTCCAGGTTTTCTCCTGTGATCTTCTTCATTTCCTTCTCGATCACCGGAAGATCCTCAGGCGTGAACGTATGCTCTGAATCGATATCGTAATAGAATCCGCCTTCAATGACCGGACCGATTCCAAGCTTCGTTTCAGGGTATAAACGTTTGATGGCCTGTGCCATTAAATGGGCCGTACTGTGACGAAGGACTTCAAGGGCATCCGCTGAAGGAGCCGTCACGATTTCAATCGCTCCATCTTCCTGAATCCCTGTACGCAGGTCGATCATTCCGCCATTTATTTTACCAGCGAGCGCCTTCTTCTTCAGTCCCGGACTGATGGACGCAGCAATCTCTTCTGTCGTCGTACCCTTAGGAAACTCCTTGACATTTCCATCCGGGAACTGCATTTTCACTACTTCTGACATGTGATTTCACTCCTTGAAATATCTTTATAAAACATAAAAAACCCCGCCCCTTCACGTTTGAAGGGACGAGGTTAATAAGTAAACTCGTGGTTCCACCCAACTTCTCATTGTCTTGGTTTGAAGACAATGACTTCATTGAAAAACGAATAACGACATTTAGCCGTCAATCATTACTGTGAACCGGATAAGGTTCCGTTCATGATTGAAGTTCCGAGGTGGTAAATATCACTACCGAATTAGGAAGCTTGCAGCCAAATGACTTCCCTCTCTGTGAATGAATAGGAATATTATTGTCCTCATCATAACCTTTATTTATTGACTTATTATGTAGGTATTATAATCGGTTATGTTTTGAAAAGCAAGCCTATTCATTCGCAATATCCCACGAAGGATAAAGAAGTGTATCGGGAAAATAACTCAACGGCAGAAGATCGATTCGTTCTTCAAAAATATTCTGCAGCGTCCTGATCAATTGATGATCACCATTTCCATAAACGAGTATCTTCTCAGGGGCAAGGGATAATAAAGGGGCAATGGTGAATGAATCTACATATAAGGGGTGATTGGTGAGCAGCCGTTTATCGATCGCCTTCGTCAGCTCCTGCCGTGTCACTTCTTTCATGTCTTCATCAAAGAAGCGAAATCCATAACCTGTCGAGTAAAGATGGACCGTGCGCATTTTCTGCTCCCTTGACGAGAGATATTCCCGCAGCATATGAACGAACATCTGATATTCCTGCTCCATCTTATATTCGTCTATGGCGAGATCCAGCATCAGTAAAAGCCTTTCCTGAAACTTCTTCAACCTGAACTTGCTGAACGAGTCGAATGAGATGGGTGCCTTCCCCTCTAACAGAAGCTCAAGGCTCTCATGGACGTATCCGGCCTCGTCCCATTCACCGATCAGCTCCATCAATTCGGGCCGTTCCCCCATCCTCATCTCTGACACGATTTCTAGTATTTGATTGATTTCATCAGCATCTTCGTACAAATAATTTTCTCTCAAGGCTGATTCGGACCAGTCCATGCATTTATCATTCATGACGAATTTGGAAACCCCGTTGAAAAGCTTTTCCCGCTCCTTGAAGAAGGGGGAAACCTCTATCGTCAGATTATAGTGAGTTGTATGTTGAAAGAGCGTTTCATGAAACCATGATTGGATGAACTCTTTATTGAGGTATTCTTGAAGCTTTACCGCATCATTTTTTTGCTTAAAAATAAATTCAATCAAACTTTCTCGCCTCCTTAAACCCAATTCCCTGATTTATATATATGGGAGGCTTGTATAAATTAGAAGTTGATGAGGGAAATTCTTTTGGGTGATACTGGATTGAAGTGAGTACAGCGGCAAGGTTTTCGTTTTAGGTTGCTTCTTTGGTTGGGTGCGGCTGTTTGATACCCCAACCTCGACTGGTTTGGCGTGCACCCGACTGCTGGATAGGACAAATCCAGCCGATTTCACCGTGAATCCAGCCGTTCAACGTGAAAATCCAGCCGAAATGCCTCATAATCCGGCGGTTTTTTGTAATAATCCAGCCAAACTCCCACATAATCCAGCCGTTTAACAATTTATGTAAATCACCCACATTCGCGTACATACCTCTCATCACGCCTCAACCAAAAAAAAAGAAAGGAAACCGCATGCGATTCCCTCTCCTTCAAACTATTCCCTTCGATTCCGCCCGTCAATCAACACAGGCTTAGATAAATATTTAATCCGCTCCATGATCCGCGCAGCCTTCAGTTTCTCTTCTTCCCCACGCTGACTGTAGGTCAGGTGATGGGTCAGCTCGTTGAAGTTGAAGTTGGAGGTGAAGAATGTCGGCAGGTTCTCAAGCATCCTGTACTGGAGGATGGTGCCGAGGATTTCATCCCTTCCCCAGCTGGACATGGTTTCCGCTCCGATGTCATCAAGCATGAGGATCGGGGCCGATTTTACCATCTCAAGCTTTTCATTCACTGTATTATCACCGAGTGATTGTTTGATTTCCCTGAAAAACTCGGGAACGTATACGATAAGGGATCCGATCTTTTTCTCAGCAAGTTCATTGGCCATGGCCCCTAACAGATAGGACTTGCCCACTCCGAACTTCCCGTAGAAATAGAGACCCTTCATTTTCGTCCCTTCTGTATAGGTCTCTACGAAATTCTTCGCAAGACGCACTGCTTCCAGCCGGCTTTTCGAATCAAGATCGAGGGTCTGGAAGGAGGCCTGTAAGATATCCTTAGGTACGTAAAGGCTTTTGATCAGACGCTGGGCACTTGTTCTTTCATCATGGATGACTTTCCGCGGGCAGCGATGATAATCGATGTCGATGGTGTTTCCCCTGATCACCAGATGAGGGTCATACCCTTCCATCATATTCTTGCATCCCTGCAAAGAAGGGCAATAACGGCATTCCTTGCTTTGAGAGATGTACTCATAAAGTTTCATCAGGCTTTCATTGACCATTTCACCTGTTACCCGGCCTTCATTCCTGCGGATAAAATCTTTTACATCATTATTTTCTAAGATTTCTTTTTTCATTTGTTCATATCTCTGTTGAAATGACCCGGAAGTCGCCAGCCTTTTTAAGGTGTTATTGATTTTCTCCATCGTTTTGTTCACCTACTTCCGAAAATTTTTGAGTTCTTCTTCGAGTTTTTTCTTTTCTGCTTCGAAGTCGTATCCTTCTGCAGTGGTATCGGATTCTTCCGCCGTTTCATCTTCCTTGAACCAGTCCGGAAGCTTCTCGGTACGGATCGGCTTTCTCCGCCTGTTCGATTTCGTTTCCTTTTTACCTTCAGCCCATTCGAGATACTGTTTATGTTCATTCTTCGCAAGTATCATCGCTTCACTTGCCGACGTTACCTTTTTCCTGGACCAATGGGAAGCGATCTTCTCCATATATCCTTTTGTCAGCTTCATGTCTGTTTTCAATAACACGTATTGAATCAAAACATTCATGACTCCGATCGGCAGCTTCTGGGACATGAGCACTTCCTCAACGGCTTGAAGATCAGCCTTGGAAGGAGACCCGCCATTCGAAATGTCCGATAACACATCCTTTGGTGAGGTGGTTTCCAGGTAGTCGATGAGCTCTTCCTCCTGGGAAAGTGGTTTATCCCGTTCTACCGCTTTCTTCGTTTCCACTCTCGTCGTCAAATCAGGCAATTGATCACCCGTTTGCATGCCATACCAGTCCCGGGCCGTTTTACGCAGCAATTCGATATCGATCGTATCATCCGCATCCAGGGAGCTTAAGACGATATTCTTCATCTGAAGAGGATCGATCCCGTACAGATAGCTCAGCTTCAATACCGTTTCCTTCACTTTCGGTGTAAAGGCTTTGCGTGGGACCATGGATTCCGATAACCCGGCCAGCAGCAGCTGAAAATCAAAATCGATTTCATCCAGGGCAAGTCCATCATTCTTGCCGTATTTCATATATTGTTCACCTGATCCGGTTTCCGAATCCACATTCGCATCATGGTGAAGGAAATTAATCGGTTCAGACGTGAAGACATCCTGGAAAGATCGGGTAATGTCTGTGTACTGATTTTTATCAGCTGATGCATCCGTGAAAAATTTCTTCAAACGCAAATAGTGGGTCCGGCCGATTTTACGGTACAAATACACATTCAGCATGCCATCATGAAAGAATTCCTGAGGAGAAAGGGGCGGCTGCAGTTCATATAGAAAACGGCGTTCTTCATCATCCTTTTTTTCATACACCTTCAACAATCCGATTCCCTCGAGCTTCATCCTTGCTTCGTAGACGTCCTGAAGATTGACGGACAGGACGTTCATCAAGTGATAATGGGTGGAATCCGTCGACCAGAGCCGATTCTCTTCCACTTCTCCCCATAGACTCATGTAGAGGCTGTAGCAAACGGTACCGATTAAAGGCTGGTATAGAAACGTAATGATTTTCCGGTCATATTCCTGAAGCATCCCATGTGTCCCTACCGTGTAGTGATCGATTGGCTGTATTTCATTCCAATGCTTCTTCATCATAGTTGGATTCTACCTTTCAATAAATAAAGAGAAAAGAGCCAAAGAATTCCATCTTCAGCTCATTCTTCTACTCTTTTTTTATTAATTCTTTTAACTCGTCTATAAATACATTAATATCCTTAAATTGTCGATATACGGATGCAAAACGGACATATGCCACTTCATCAACTTTCGCAAGGTGATCCATGACCATCTCACCGATCTTCACAGATTCTACTTCAGAGGCACCTTGATTCCGCAGGTCCTTTTCGATATCCGTTGAGATCTTCTCTAATCTTTCAAGAGGTACCGGGCGCTTCTCACAGGCCTTGATCAGTCCCCTCAAAATCTTTTCTCGACTAAACTCTTCTCTTACCCCTTCTTTTTTCACCACAATTAAAGGAAGCTCTTCAACCTTCTCAAAGGTCGTGAAGCGAAATGTACATTCTTCACATTCTCTTCTTCTCCTGATGGAACGTCCTTCATCAGCAGGTCGTGAGTCCACCACTCGGGTACCATTATGCTGGCAAGACGGGCATTTCATAATATCAGCTCCGTTATTACATACTATTACCTTCATCATATAAAAAAGCGGCAACTTACACAAGCTTCTATAGGATTTACCGTTATTTCACTTTTTTCAATTCGCCATCAAGCTGGTGATAATAATGGTTGATTTGCGCTTTTAAAACGGTATATGTACCAAAGATCTTCCCTTTATCCGCACTGACCTTGAAATCGACTGCCGTTTCAAGCGGGCGCACGGTAATGACCGTGGCAACGATAAATAATTGAGGCGTCCCGTTTTTCCGGACGGTGATTTCCCCTCTGTCCTTGGACTGGGAGATCACCTCGTATTCTGACGACGAGAATAATCCCAGCACGGCATTAAATGCACCTTGATGCATGGATTTATAATAACGTGATTGCAGTTCCTTATCTTCATGCTGATCGGACGTTTCACACTCCGATTGAAATCGCTTTAACAGGGTACGTATTCCACTCATATCAAGTTCCTCCCTTTAGTTACCCTTATTTTACACGAAAAGGCACGATTGAAAAACCCATAAGTGCACGTACGAAGGCGCGAAAAAAAAAGAGATGCATGAATCACGCATCTCTTCTGAGTTATTATCGATTAAAGGGCTTGAGCCTGGGACTTCTTCACTTGTACAGGACCCATTCCACGCGGCAATTCAATGGTTTCGCGTGTGTCAGCACCAAGAGCATCTGCAATATATTCAGCTGCGATATTAGGATCTAGATCACCGCAAGTATATACATCAATACTGGCATAACCATGTTCAGGAAAACTGTGGATAGTTAAGTGTGATTCAGAAATGATCACGACTCCACTCACACCTTGAGGAGCAAATTTATGGAAAGCCACCTCACGCACTTCTGCACCTGACTTAAGCGCAGCATCTACGAATGTTTTCTCAATTCCTACTACATCGTTTAATTTTTCAAAATCGCAACCCCATAATTCTGAGATTACATGACGACCCATTGTTTCCATTTTCGTATTTCCCCCTTTGACATAATTTTTTTCGTCAAAATGAACGAATCCTTTGGCAAAATCTTAACTACCACGGGGGAAAGTTAGTCCGAAGAGGTCCTAACCCTTTAAGTAGTTAAATCAGTATTCATTTGCTAATAAGAAGTTCACGAAAAATAGTATACTTTGTTTAAAACTCTTTTGCAATAAATTTTTATAAAGTTTTTTATATGGGTAGGTTATCTGATTAGGCTATGGTGTAAAAACCATGACCGTTCCTTTCCGCTGCAGGCACTCGCTTTCCGCGGGGCTGGCGGTGAGCCTCCTCGGCTGCGCCTGCGGGGTCTCGCCTGTCCAGCTTTTCCCGCAGGAGTCGAGTGCCTTCCGCTTCAATCCACTCTGTGATACTACATTAGATACACATATATATAGATAGTGCAATCAGCTTTTTTAAACACAAACAAACTTTAAACGGCAGCAACCAGATGTCCCTTCTATTAAGGCTACTTTCTTATGTACTTCAAAAATCATGTAAAGAAGAAAAGAACGCACCTGAAAAAGGTACGTTCTAGGGTTTTGCTTTATGATTTATGTTGGTTCTTTCAAACGTTGACTTCTTGTTTGGCGTTCATTTTGGTGGCGACGAATTTGGCCAGGTCGACGACGCGGCATGAGTAGCCCCATTCGTTGTCGTACCAGGCAAGGACTTTCACTTTTCGGCTGCCCATGACCATTGTGGACAAGCCGTCGATGATGGCGGAATGTGGGTTTGTATTAAAATCGATTGAGACAAGTGGTTCTGTCGTATATTCCAGGACTCCGTGCAGGGAACCAAGGGATGCCGTGACGAATGCTTCGTTGATTTCTTCAACGGTTACGTCCCTTTTCACATCCACGACCAGGTCCACCAGTGAAACGTTCGGAGTCGGTACACGCAGCGCCATGCCATGAAGCTTCCCGTTCAGTTGAGGAAGCACTAATGATAATGCTTTTGCAGCACCCGTTGTCGTCGGGATGATCGATTGGCCGCATGCTCTTGCTCTTCTTAGATCTTTATGTGGATTGTCGATATTCTTTTGATCATTTGTGTAAGCATGCACCGTCGTCATGAGACCGTTTTCAATTCCGAACTGCTCATCCAACACTTTCGCTACAGGAGCCAGACAGTTCGTCGTGCAGGAAGCATTGGAGATGACGCTGTGTTCTTCTATATTTAATGCGCTTTCATTTACGCCCATCACAATGGTAACGTCTTCATTTTTACCCGGGGCCGTCAAGATGACTTTTTTCGCTCCCGCTTCCAAGTGAAGACTCGCCTTATCTTTTGAATTGAATTTCCCCGTCGCTTCGATGACGATATCGATGTTCAGTTCATTCCAAGGTAATGCTTTAGGATCACGATTGCTTAATAGCAGGACACGTTTTCCGTTGATGATGAGTGCATGATCTTCCACCGCTACATCTGCCTGGAATGTACCATGATTTGTGTCATACTTTATTAAATGAGCTAACGTTTCAGCCGGGTAGCTTGCGTTAATGGCTACAACCTCTAAGTTTTCCTCTAATATCGCTTTTCTGAAAACCATTCTTCCAATACGTCCAAAACCATTGATTGCAATTTTCGCCTTCATAAATCCGGCTCCCCTCTATATTAATGTTATACTTATATGTTTATTTGCTAAAAATAGTATAACATATTTGGTGAATTAGTTAATAAGTATTTTGCGGATTTTAAATGTTTTATTATTCTGACAAATAGGCTTATTGTATGTATATTTTTGTGGTTGGGAATCATACTTGATTTGACGGTTTAATTCACACATTATCCCGGAGCATGTGCTGGTTGAGTTCCACTACACTAACCTATTAGAAAAAATTAAAAAACCGACAAGGGTTTCTTGTCGGTCATTTGTGTTGTTATGGTTGTAGGTCCCATTCTGTTAATAGAGCTTCTAGTTGTTCTTTTGTGTCATGCAGGGTTCCGTCGTTGTCGATGACTGCGTCGGCAAGGTTGACTTTGTCCTTGAGTGGGAATTGGGATGCGATCCGTGCTTGTGCATCTTCACGGTTCAAGTGATTGCGTTCCATTAAGCGTGATAGTTGTGTTTCTTCGTTCACGTAGACGACGAGGGTACGCTCCACCATCCACGTGAGGTCGCTTTCGAATAGCAATGGTATATCCATGAATATGGTGTTCTTGCCGGATGCGATGGCTTCGTCTTTATGCTGGAGCATCATGCTTCTGACGGCAGGGTGCACGATGCTGTTCAGCACTTTCCTTTTTTCTTCAGAGTTAAAGATGATTCCACCGAGTTTTTCGCGATTGATGGTCGAATCGTTTTCGTGAAGGATGCCTTCACCAAATTTTTCTACAATCGCCAGATAGGCAGGCTGACCCACCTCGACCACCATACGGGCTGCGAGGTCTGCGTCGATTATGGTATATCCTTTTTCATGTAACATGGTTGAGATTGTACTTTTACCACTTGCAATTCCACCTGTTAATCCTATAATACGCGCCATGATCGTGTCCTTTCCAATACTCGCCGGGTACTAGAACCTCAGGATCCCGATCAGGATGAGCAGAACGCCTGGAAGGAATGAAACGCGTTGAATCCAGCGCAAGTGAGAGAAGAATTCCCCCATCTTCAATCCGGAAAATAAGAACGCAAAGCTCATCACAAAAATCGCCAGGGTCAGTAGTAGTGGCGAGAAATGTAATAACGCGGCACCGATTCCGGCACCGAAGGCATCCAGTGACAAGGCGATCCCAAGCATGAATGCCTCGATTCCGGTAATCGTACCCGATTTATCAAAGTCCGCCGTGAGCGGTCTTCTTAATATTTGAATCACTAAACCTATGGATTTAATTTCAAAATTGATCAATGTTTTTTCATGTGACAGTACCGTCTCTTTTTCCGGTCTGAAGAACTGGTAGAGAACGGCTGCGCCGATCACGACAAGGATCAGTCCGCCGATTCTTCCCGCCCAGACCGGGGTGATGATGGACCCGATGGTTTGACCGAGTAACATCGCCAGCAATAAAGAGCTCGCTGAACAGATCGATATGATACTGATTGATTTTGTAGGGATTTTCACTTTTCGCAATCCATAAGTTAAACCGGTGCTAAAACTATCGAGACTTACAGCGAACGCCAGCAGTAATAAGGAGATTGTTTCACTCATCTAATAGCCCTCCCGAAAATCATTACAATACTATATGGTAAGGGCTTATCAAATGTTAAACGTTCTTTCTACCGCTGACAGCGAGGGCAGTAATGGGTCCCCCGCCCAGCCGAAACTTTCTTCTCGATGGCTGTACCGCAGTTCCGGCACGGCTCTTCTTTTCTGCTGTAGACATAAAGGTTCTGTTGGAACATCCCCATCTGTCCCTGGGAGTTCACGTAAGACCGGATCGTGCTGCCCCCCATTTCCACCGCTTCTGTCAACGTGTGGATGATTTCTCGGTGGAGCCGTTCAATTTCTTTCCGTGACAGGGACTTTGATTTCCGGTCGGGATGAATGCCTGCACGAAATAGGGCTTCATCCACATAGATGTTCCCAAGGCCCACCAACACCGTTTGATCCAATAAGGTGGCCTTCACGATCCTCTCCGTCCTGCCGAGCTTTTCAGCCAGATAGTCTGGTGTAAACTCCGACAGAAACGGTTCCGGCCCCAACTGAAGGAGGGGAAGGTGAAGGAGCTCTTCCCCCTTTTTAAAGAGATGCATCGTCCCAAACTTCCGGACATCACGGTATCTGAGTTCCGTTCCATCCGTAAAGTGGAAGATGACATGGGTGTGTTTTTCAATGGGATCCTCATGATCAGCCAGATTATACTTCCCTTCCATTCTCAAATGAGAAACGAGGGCAACATCATCACAAGAGAAGATCAAGAACTTCCCTCTTCTTCTCATTTCGTGAATTTCCTGACCTCTCAAGCTGTGGATGAATTCATCCGTTTCAGGTGGATTCTTGATCATTTTTGGCCAAAAGACACTGACATCCTTTATTTTCTTCCCTGATACAAGGAGCTCCAATGTCCTTCTGACCGTTTCTACTTCAGGCAGCTCGGGCATGGTGCCACCTCCTTCTCACTAAAACTACTTCGCGTCGTACCATGTTTGTCCGTACGAGTAATCAACCTTTAATGGAACCTCGAGCTCCATTGCGTTTTCCATCACTTCAGGAACGATTTTCTTCAATGTTTCGATTTCATCCTCAGGGGCTTCGAAGATCAATTCATCATGCACCTGTAAAAGCATCCGTGTTTGAAGTTTTTCTTCCTTTAAACGGGCTGCCATATCGATCATCGCTTTCTTGATGATATCTGCTGCACTTCCCTGGATCGGTGTGTTCATCGCTGTACGTTCTGCAAAGCTCCGTAAATTGAAATTACGACTCGTGATTTCAGGAAGGTAACGGCGTCTGTTCATCAGCGTCGTCACATACCCCTTCTGTTTCGCATCCTGTACGATGTCATCCATATATTCTTTTACGCCGGGAAAGCTTTCTAAATATTTCTTAATGAACTCCCCTGCTTCTTTCCGTGTAATATCAAGGCTTTGTGACAGTCCGTAGTCGCTGATTCCATAGACAATCCCGAAGTTAACGGCTTTCGCATGCCTTCTCATATTGGATGTGACCTCTTCCTTCTCCACTCCAAACACGTCCATGGCCGTTTTCGTATGGATGTCCATATCATTACGGAAGGCTTCCACCAATTTCTCATCCCCCGCTATATGGGCAAGCACCCGCAGTTCGATCTGTGAATAATCGGCAGCGAACATGACCCATCCCTTTTCAGAAGGAATGAACGCCTGACGGATCTTCCTGCCTTCTTCCAAGCGGATCGGAATGTTTTGAAGGTTCGGATCCGTTGAGCTCAGGCGGCCGGTTTGAGTGAGGGCCTGGTTGAACCGTGTATGGATCTTGCTGGAATCTTTATGAACGACCTTCAATAATCCTTCGAGATAAGTAGACTGGAGCTTTCCTAACTGACGGTAGTGTAGGATATGATCAATGATTTCATGCTTAGACTGCAGTTTTTCCAATACGTCTGCGGAAGTGGAGTAACCAGTCTTTGTTTTCTTCACAACCGGCAGCCCCAATTTTTCAAAAAGGATCACACCGAGCTGCTTCGGAGAATTGATATTGAAGTTCTCCCCTGCCAGTTCATGAATGTTCTTTTCCAATTCTTCCAGTCGGAGGGCAAGCTCTTCCTTCATGGTCATCAAACGATCCTGATCCACTTTCACACCTGTGAATTCCATCTCAGCCAGGATAAGGGCAAGAGGCAATTCCAGCTCCATGTATAATTCATAAAGATCATTTTCTTCCAGCTCTTTAATGCATGTTTCCTTTAAGTCTTGAAGGATGAATGCCTTTCGTGCCAGATGTTCGGATAATACGTCAGTGGTGGAAGGGACTTTCTGCTTGGCCCCTTTTCCATACACCGCTTCGTCTGATTCGATGGATGGCTGACCATGCCCTTTTGAGATTGAGGCGAAGTCCTCACTCGATTCAGAAGGATTGATGATATAAGACGCGAGCAGCAGGTCGAACCCGATGCCTTTGATGTCGATCCCTTGTCGCTTCAGGGCAACGACGGTCTCTTTCGAGTTATAGACGTTCTTCGACTTCGATCCGTCTTCTGCCCATTTTTTAAAGGCTTCTGATTTCAGTGCCGTTTCAAGGGTAAAGAAAATCGTCCCATTTTCGTTATGAATACTCATGCCGATGACTTCACCAAGATGATAATTCTCCTCAAGCATTTCGATGTATAGAGAGCTTTCGTTAGAAAGGTGATCGTCTGTAATGGTTTCCACCACTTCAAAGGAGATATCGTCCAGCTCCTGGGGCTCCTCTTGAACGGATTCTCCCATTTTCTCGAGAAGGGAGTTGAAACCAAGGTCCCGGTACACTTCCTTCAGTTTCACTTCATCCCAGCCTTCGTAATTCAATTCTTCAACCGTGACTTCGATGGGAGCTTCCCTCAGAATCGTGGCCAGTTCTTTACTCATGATCGCCTGGTCTTTATTTTCTTCAAGCTTCTCTTTCAGTTTCTTTCCGCTCACTTTGTCGATGGACTCCAGCAGCTTTTCAAGAGAATTGAATTCCTTCAAGAGCTTAATTGCCGTCTTCTCACCGACACCGGGTACACCAGGAATATTATCGGAGCTGTCACCCATCAAGCCTTTCATATCAATGATCCGGTCAGGGGTGATCTCCCATTTTTCTTTGATGTGCTGAGGTGTGTACACCTCGATATCCGTGATTCCTTTTCTTGTGATGCACACGGTCGTATCTTTAGAGCTCAACTGGGTTAAATCCTTATCCCCTGAGTACACTTTCACTTCAAACCCGTCTGACTCTGCCTGCAGGGAGAGGGTCCCGATGATATCATCCGCTTCATAGTTTTCTTTTTCATACCGTTTGATCCCGTAAGCATCCAGCAGTTCCCGGATATAAGGGAATTGCTCGGACAATTCAGGCGGGGTCTTCTGCCTGCCGCCTTTGTATTCCGTGAATGTCTTGTGACGGAACGTCGTTTTCCCCGCATCAAAGGCCACGAGGATATGAGACGGCTTTTCATCTTCTAGTATTTTCTGCAGCATGGTGGTAAAGCCGTAAACTGCGTTTGTATGTACACCCTTGTCGTTATTCAATAGCGGAAGGGCAAAGAATGCACGGTAAGCAATGCTGTTACCGTCAATCAGGACTAATTTTTTGGACATATAAGTACCTCCTGTACAGGCTTCTGTTTCTATATATTCATTCTATCATGTTGGGGAATGAAAGGAAAAACGGGGACCTTATTTATGGAATGGGGTGGGGGCTCTTACGATACTCCTCCTCAAAAAGAAAAAAAACTCTTTGAGAATGGATCATTCCACTTTCAAAGAGTCCTTCATATTATTCCGTATACCCCATCAACAGCCTCGCATACGGCGAATCGGATGGTAAGATGATGACGGTTTTATCATCCACGGTCTTCTTATACGTTTCGAGCGTTTTATAGAGGTCATAGAAGCTCGGGTCCTTCGAGAAGGATTTGTTGTAAATTTGCGCTGCTTCGGCTTCTCCTTCGGCCCGGATCACATTGGCATCTGCCCCCGCTTTTGCAAGGAGCTCTTTCACTTCGCGATCGGTTTCAGCCGTCACCCTTTGTTTCTCGGCATCCCCCATGGACAGGTATTCCTGTGCTTTAGAGTCCCGTTCCGAAATCATACGGGTGTAGACGGAGTTTTCATTCGCTTCAGGCAGATCTGTGCGCTTCATGCGAACATCCTGAACGACGATTCCATAGTTATCCCGCTGCAAAAGTTCATTTACCTTATCTGTTACTTTATCGTTTAAGCTTCCCCTTGATGACTTCTCATCATTGATGATTTCATCATATTCCAATCGACCGAGCTCTGAGCGGACAACGGAATAGATGAATTCTTCCATCTTGGTCTCGGCATTGATCACCGTTCTGGCATTTTTGATCATCTTAAGAGGGTCTTCAATGCGCCACACGGCATAATTGTCGATGAGCATCCGCTTTTTATCTTTGGTATTTATCTCTGCTTCTGTCACGTCATAGGTCATTTGGTGCTTCGGTAAAGTAGTGACCGATTGGATGAATGGGATTTTATATTTCATACCCGGTTCCTTATCGATCCGAACCACTTCCCCAAATTGACGGACAACTTTGTATTCTCCTTCTTTGACAATGAAGAGACTCGTGAAGAGAAGAAGGATGACAGCGATGAGGATCACGAAAAAGATTCCTAATTTCGTATAACGCTTCCACTCGATCGGCTCTTTCTTCTTTGTATTGATATCAAAAACGTTTTGATCACTCATTCTCATCACTTCCTTCCTGCTTCACCGGAGGATTCTGATTCTCCATTTGACGGATAGGGAAGTACTTCAGGGTTTCTCCACTATCCTTCATGATATAAATTTCTGCATCAGGCAGGACATTTTCCAATGTTTCCAACACGAGACGCTTTCTTGTAATTTCAGGATTCGATTTATACTCATTGTACAGTTTGTCAAATACTGCTACATCTCCGCGTGCCTGCTCCACACGTGCAATTTTATCCCCTTTGGCCCGTGAGATGATGGCATCCTTTTCCCCTTTGGCTTCGTTGGTCCGCTGATTTCGATACTTCTTGGCTTCATTGATTTTCGTATTCATCGTTTCCCTTGCATCCGTTACCGCCGTAAACGACGAGCGGACCTCTGCATTCGGCAGCTCAACATCCTGCAATTTCACTGCAAGAATGGAAATCCCAATATCGTAATCATCGATCAACTCCGTCAATAAATCCCTTACATCTGCCTCGATTTCGGCTTTCCCGGACGTTAAGGCATCATCGATCAATGAGCTTCCGATAATGCTTCTTAGTGAAGAAGAAGTCGCGTCGTACAGGATTTCTTTAGGGTTATCCGAATTGAATAAATAGCCTTCAGGATCCGTGATTTTCCATTGAACCACAAGATCGGCCAGCACAATGTACTCATCCCCCGTGATCATTTTTGTTTCTTTAGGAAAGTCCTTGATCTTCCCGTCTTTTTCTTCATATCCAAATTGAAGACTGAAGGTTTCCTTCGACAGGACTTCCACTGACTGCACCGGCCACGGCATCTTGAAATGCAGTCCAGGCTCCACAACCGGTTCGCCTGCATCCCCGAACGTCAACACCAGTGCCTGTTCTGATTCGTCAACGGTATACCAGGATGTCAGTAGTACAACAATTAAAATAATGGCTGTGAGCACCATTCCTGCCAGAGTATAAACACGCTTCAAGCTCATATGCACCCTCCCTTTTCCATCTCTATATCTTATTTTCTGCTTACTAAGATATACGGGCGTAAGACAAAAAGGTTTCAATAATATTAAGGGAAGATGACAAGAGAAACACAGAAAGCGTTTTCAAAAATAAAAAGCGAAAAGACGAGAACGGGGTTGGTTCTCGTCTTTTCGTAACACCTTGGATGAAGGGGTTTCACTTAGTATCGTAACACCCCATTGTTAAATGAATTTTAAGCTATTGTAAAAACAATGTAAATAAGGTGAAAAACGACTAAGGTTTTCCTTGATTTCCACCATGAGAGATGGACGAAGCGCGCTTATTCAATGTGACAGTGAAAGTCGTTCCTTTTTCAAGTTCACTTTCCACTTCAATATCACCTTCATGGGCTTCGATGATGTGCTTGACAATCGCCAAGCCCAAACCGGTACCACCTGAATTCCGGCTTCTCGCTTTATCCACCCGGTAAAAACGTTCAAAGATGCGTGGGAGCTCTTCCTGGCTGATTCCCATCCCGTTATCCTTCACTTTCACATATACCTTATCCTGATCGTCCTGCACCGTGACCGAGACATTTCCCCCTTTCGGAGTATAAGCGATCGCATTGCTGATCAGGTTGATGAACACCTGTTTTAACCGGTAGGAATCGACTTCTGCCGTTCCCCTTGATTCGAAAACGGCTTGAAGGGAGATGTCCTTCGGTTTTGCTTTTTCTTTTAAAATCGGAAGCACATCTTCTATCAGCCCTGCCACTTCCACTTTCTCGACGAATAGCTGGAATCCCTGCTTCTCAATTTTGGACAACTCCAGCAGATCCTGAATGAGGGACTGCAGCCGGTCACTTTCCTTTAGAATGATGTCTAAGAAGGATTTCAGCGTTTCAGGATCATCCATTGCCCCGTCCAATAATGTTTCTGAGAATCCTTTGATCGAGGTGATCGGCGTTTTCAATTCGTGTGACACGTTCGCCACAAAATCTTTGCGCATCTGTTCAAGCTTTTTAAGCTCGGTAATGTCATGGAATACGACGACGATCCCTTTCCATACGTCATTGTTGCCGATAATGGGGGCACCGTACACTTCATAGTGCTTTCGATCAAGCTTGTACGGAAGGAGAATCTGCTTTCGCAATCGCTCCTCCGTCATAAAGATTTCCTCCACAAGCTTATTCACTTCAGAATAGTGAATCACCTCATGGTACCGTACTTTCTTCAGTTGGCTTTCCTCCAGGTTAAAGAATTCCCTGAACGTCCTGTTCGTTAAGACGACAAAACCCCGGTGATCGATCAATAGGAGAGCACTCCCCATATTTTCAATCAAAGTCGTTAAGCGGTCTTGCTGCATCTCCTGGGCATTCACCATTTCCTGAAGGTTTCTCGCCAGAATATTGATGGAGGTGCTGAGCATACTCGTTTCATCCAGACGATCCTCGTAGGTCCTGGCACGGTAATTCCCCTTGGCAAGCTCCATGGCCACATTGGTCGCTGATTCGATGGGCTTGGTGTACCTCACTGTAATTCTTGAACCAAGAATGATGATGAGGACCAGGGCAAGGCCCAATGAAATGGATAATACAAACCAAATTTGCTGAGTGCCTCTTTTCAGGGCATCCACCTCTGCGCTCATAATGAGAAGTCCCATCATTTCACCGTTGGCACTTTTTAATGGATACCAGTAATACCGATATTCATTTTCAGAAGTGACGAGCTTTTTATGCTTCTGTTTTACATCCCACTTTTTCTGGATTTCCTGTACGATTTTCTTCTGCTGCTGACCAGCCGGTGAATCTGCCGTATCCGTATCGTGGATGACATCCCCGGCTTTATCGAGCACTGTAATCCGGACATCCAGTATGTCACTCAACCCTTTAATCATTTCAGGATCGATTTCTTTCGGTGTCCCGTTCTCCTCAATGGAGCTTGCCAGTAACCTGGTCTCCTTTTGAATCCTGGAGTTAAAGGTATCTAAATAGAAGTTCTTGAAAATCTGGCCCAAAAGCAGACCAAGCCCTATTAAGACAGCGATGATCAAAGTAATGAGAGCAAATAGGAGCTTTGTTCTAAATTTGGTCATCGATTTTTAGGCTCCTCCAATTTATACCCGAGACCACGGATGGTTTTGATATAGGTTGGTTTTTTCGTATTGGACTCGATTTTTTCCCTGAGATGGCTGATATGCACATCCACGATTCTCGTATCTCCGGCAAAGTCGTAGTTCCATACCGCACTAAGCAGCTGATCCCTCGTAAGGACTCTTCCTTTGTTATCCGTCAAATATAATAAAAGCTCGAATTCCTTTGGTGTCAGTTCGAGTAATTCTCCTTGGAAATACGCTTCATATTGCTCAGGATATACCTTTAGTTCCCCGACTTCCTTATAATCAGTCGGTTCCTCGGCAGCCGGTTCCGTTTCCCGAATGGCCTGGCTTCGCCTTAGGATCGCCTTCACCCTCGCCACCACTTCACGGGGGCTGAACGGTTTTGTCATATAGTCATCTGCACCAAGCTCCAAACCAAGAACTTTATCGAATTCATCATCCTTAGCCGTTAACATCAGAATCGGGATATTGATCTTTCGCTGCCGCAGTTCCTTGCATACCTCGATCCCGTCCATGGACGGAAGCATCAGGTCAAGGACGATCAAGTCCGGGGACTGTTCAATCGCAAGATCCCTTCCTTCCGCGCCGTCATGTGCCGTTGTCACCGAATAACCGGATTGCTCCAGATTGTACTTCAAGAGTGTTGCAATGGATTGTTCATCATCGACTACCAAGATTTTTTTGCTCATTTGTTGTGCCTCCATACCAAAGAAAATTAACCCCAACATCCAAACTGTTTATGTAATTGTACTTTCATTATAATATAATTCTCGGGGCTTACCATCATTTAATCCTTTTTAGTTTTTTAGTGGACTATTTTATAGAATGCACTTTAACCTATTTCTTTATCATTTCATGCATAAAAAAAGAGCTATGATGACATAGCTCCCTCCCGGCATTAGAAGTTTTCCAATGCATGACTATTCATTTTTTCCAGTCGATGAGGCGGGCACACCTTGATGGTTCCGTTGATCACCTTTTCATCTTCCTCGTTCGTGGCCGATACCTGGATCGTAACCAGATGGTTATGTGGATTTACTTCTGTCACTTCAAAGAGGAATTGAACCGTTGCGTAATGATAGACCGGTTTTGGAAATTCAATGGTTTGCTCGACGATATGGGAGCCCGGTCCCGGCAAATACTTCGACACCGCCGATGTAATGATCCCCGTCAGCATGATGGATGGAACAATCGGCTTTTTAAAGGGTGTCTGTGATGCATAATCGTGCTGGATATATAATGGATTGGCATCATTTGTGAGCCCAAGGTATAGAAGAAGTTCATTGTCTTCAATTTTTTCTGTGAGGGTCAGTTTTTCACCGACGGTCATTTCTTCGATTTTTCTTCCCAGTTTTCTCTTTTTCCCTAATAACATAAGAAGCACCTCCAAGTATGTAAACGATTACAATTTTAAATAATAAAAATTATTTTTATTGTCTGTCTATTAGTATTTTATCATTTTTAGGGTTACCATACAAAGAGTTTTTACGCGTGGATTGATCATTTCGTTTTCTGATTGATTTTAAAAGAAAGGCCAATAATGAGATGAGCGAGTGCTGGTTGATTTCCGCTGCAGGTGCTCGCTTTCCGCGGGGCGGGCGGTGAGCCTCCTCGGGCTTTGCCCTGCGGGGTCTCACCTGTCCCGCGTTTCCCGCAGGAGTCGAGCACCTTCCGCTACAATCAACTATCGGGGTGTATGTTAATACTCCTTCAAAATCTATTATTATAGAATCCCCTTCTAATAATCCTAAAATAGACGACAGAGATAATAAATGACAAACACTGCTGTAAGCGTAGCAAACACCCTATTTTCAGTAGTATTTTGTTGACAGAGCATTGTTGGTTTATTGATTACTAAAAATAGACGAAATCGTTAAAAGAGTTTATACAACAAAAAAACTGACCCCCATATTGGAAGTCAGCTTTGGTTATGTCGTTAAGCCAATGAAGCCATGACGTTTTTCACTGCGTCGGCTGAGTTGGCTAGTGCGGCTTTTTCGTCTTCTGTGAGTTCGAGTTCGATGATTTTCTCGAGGCCGTTACCACCTAGGATAGTCGGGACGCCGAGGTAGATGCCTTCGAATCCGTATTCGCCTTCAAGGTAGGCAATGGCCGGGATGACGCGGCGTTGATCTTTAAGGATGGCTTCGACCATTTGGACGAGGGATGCCGCCGGGGCGTAGTAGGCGCTTCCGTTACCGAGCAGCCCCACGATCTCTCCTCCGCCTTTACGGGTGCGCTCAACGATTGAGTCCAGGCGGTCTTTAGGGATCAATGTCTCCAGAGGGATGCCTCCAGCGTATGAGTAACGAATAAGAGGAACCATGTCATCACCGTGGCCGCCGAGCACAAAGCCTGTTATATCCTTTACGGACAGGTTCAATTCCTGCGCGACAAACGTACGGAAGCGGGCTGTATCCAGGACTCCTGATTGTCCGATCACGCGCTCTTTCGGGAAACCGGATTCCTTGAATACGGTATAGGTCATGGCATCCACGGGATTCGTCAGAACGATGATATAACAGTCAGGTGAATACTTGACGATTTGCTGGGTGACTGATTTCATGACTTTTTGATTGGTCTGAACCAGATCATCACGGCTCATACCCGGTTTGCGGGCAATCCCGGCAGTGATGACAACAATATCCGAATCCTTTGTATCTTCATAATTGGACGTACCGATGATGGTTGAATCAAAGCCCTGAACAGGACTTGCTTCAAGCATATCCAGTGCTTTCCCTTTCGTTGGATCCTCGTTTTGCGGAATATCAACCAATACCACATCTCCAAGTTCTTTCTGGGCGAGCATCAAGGCCGTTGTCGCCCCGGTGAAACCTCCACCGATTACAGATACTTTTCTACGTTTAATGGTCATCATGATTCCTCCTATTCGTGTCATTATGTAAAGGAAGGAGTGCTCCTTTACGAAGCACCCCAACCTTATGACTAATTATTATGCTTCCATGTTATCGATTAAAGCAGAACCGAACTCAGAGCATTTCACTTCTGTCGCGCCATCCATCAGACGGGCGAAGTCATATGTTACCACTTTAGAAGCGATTGTTTTTTCCATTGATTTTGTGATCAGGTTAGCAGCTTCTGTCCAACCAAGGTGTTCAAGCATAAGCACACCTGAAAGGATGACAGATGAAGGATTTACTTTATCCATACCTGCATATTTAGGAGCCGTTCCGTGAGTTGCCTCAAAGATTGCATGTCCTGATTCGTAGTTGATGTTTGCTCCTGGAGCAATACCGATTCCACCTACTTGAGCAGCTAGTGCATCAGAGATGTAATCCCCGTTTAAGTTCATTGTTGCGACAACATCGAACTCAGCAGGACGAGTAAGGATTTGCTGTAAGAAGATATCAGCGATTGAATCCTTCACGATGATCTTACCTGCAGCTTCAGCATCAGATTGAGCTTTGTTCGCTGCTTCCAATCCATCAGCTTCTTTGATCTTGTCATATTGAGCCCAAGTGAATACTTTATCGCCGAATTCTTTCTCAGCAAGCTCGTAACCCCAGTTTTTGAAAGCTCCTTCAGTGAACTTCATGATGTTCCCTTTGTGAACAAGAGTCACTGATTTACGGCCTTCAGTGATTGCGTAGTTGATTGCTGCGCGGACTAAACGGCTTGTCCCTTCTTCAGAAACAGGCTTGATTCCGATTCCTGATGTTTCAGGGAAACGGATTTTGTTTACGCCCATTTCATCTTGAAGGAAGCTGATTAATTTCTTCACTTCGTCAGAACCCTTAGCGTACTCGATCCCTGCATAGATATCTTCAGTGTTTTCACGGAAGATCACCATGTCAGTATCTTCAGGACGCTTAACCG
Organism: Rossellomorea sp. LJF3; assembly: GCF_037046045.1. NCBI lineage: Bacteria > Bacillati > Bacillota > Bacilli > Caryophanales > Bacillaceae > Rossellomorea > Rossellomorea sp. LJF3. The sequence goes on from NZ_JBANLY010000006.1 coordinate 165,378, forward strand.
GTGAAGGAACACCTTCGAAGTAGCGTACTGGACGCAGGCATGTGAAAAGATCCAATTCCTGGCGAAGAGCAACGTTCAATGAACGGATTCCGCCGCCGACAGGAGTCGTAAGTGGACCTTTGATCGCGATGAAATATTCACGGATCGCTTCTAGTGTATCGTTTGGAAGCCATTCACCCGTTTTGTTGAATGCCTTTTCCCCTGCATAAACTTCTTTCCATGAAATCTTGCGTTCGCCTTTGTATGCTTTCTCTACAGAAGCATCCAGGACGCGTTTGGCTGCTGCCCAAATATCTGGACCCGTTCCGTCACCTTCAATGAATGGGACGATTGGATTGTTAGGCACATTAAGTTGGCCATTCTGGTTTGTAATTTTTTCACCTTGTGTCATTATGTAACCTCCATTTATTCATTATCAAAGGGGATGACCCATAAGTTACCCTTTCAGAGTCATTCCCCTTCTCTTATTATTACACCAATATTTTTACTATTTGTAAATATTGATGATTAACCTCTTTGTTCAACCGGCACGTATTGTTGCTTGCCAGGCCCTACATAATCAGCACGAGGGCGGATCAGGCGATTGTTTGAATATTGTTCAAGGATGTGTGCCAACCAGCCCGATACACGGCTTACAGCAAAGATCGGAGTGAATAAGTCATGATCGATCCCTAAGCTGTGGTAGACAGATGCTGAGTAGAAATCAACATTCGGCGGTAAGCCTTTATTGGATGTGAATACATCTTCAACCTTAACGGATATTTCGTAGTATTTACTTTGTCCTGTCAATTCAGTTAATTTCTTGGACATTTCTTTCAGATGCTTGGCACGTGGATCTCCCTGACGGTAAACGCGGTGACCGAAGCCCATGATTTTTTCTTTCTTCTCTAATTTGTCGAGGATGTACTCTTCTGCTTTGTCCACAGAACCAATTTCAGTAAGCATCTTCATTACCTGCTCATTCGCCCCACCGTGAAGCGGTCCTTTTAAGGCACCGATCGCAGCGGTAACACCTGAATAGACGTCAGATAGAGTTGCGACACAGACACGTGCTGTGAATGTGGAAGCGTTTAACTCATGGTCCGCATGAAGGACCAGCGCTTTATTGAATGCTTCGACTTCAACAGGCTCAGGATCTTTCCCTGTCAGCATATATAGGAAGTTAGCTGCAAATCCTAAATCCTGACGTGGTGCAATCGGTTCCTGACCGTTGCGGATACGTGCAAAGCTCGTGACGATCGTCGGAATCTTCGCTTGAAGGCGAACGGCTTTCAGATAGTTTTCCTTATCTTCCATCACGTCTGCTTTATCATCATACAATCCAAGTAGGGAGACAGCTGAACGTAAAGCGGCCATCGGGTGGACTTCCTTGATGTTGTACATCTTGAAATGCTCGATGACTTCCTTAGGCAATTCAGCGTTAGCTGCCAAAAGCTCTGTAAACTCCTTAAGTTCTGATGCAGTAGGCAGTTTCAGATGCCATAATAAGTAGATAACCTCTTCGAAGCTTGCATTATTTGCTAAATCATCAATGTTGTAGCCAACATATGTAAGGGTATCGTCAATGATCGAACTGATGGACGATGTCGTCGCTACAACTCCTTCTAATCCGCGAGTTGCTGTCATAATAACCTCTCCTTTTGTTATATATTTCTCTTTTACCCATTTTCATATGAGTATAAAACCCTACAGAACGATCTATCAAGTCTAGTAGGGCTTGTTTAAAAAGAACGTAAAAAACGCTGAGCGATTGCTCAATTCCTATACAAAAAATGATTCCCGGCTCTTCCAATAGTATCATGAGAGCTTGGGATGCGCTTACATTTCCTATTATAAACAATTATCTGACTTTTGTGAATGAAAACGCATCAATTTCTATAAAAATTATTTTTCTAGAAAAATAAACCATCGAAAAAAAGAGGATCGAACAGGCGGATCCCCCATGCCTGTTCACAGAAATAATTCGTACAGTTTCATAGCAAGATACGCGATCCCGGCTCCGATCAAAGGCCCTACTGCAACCCCTTTGAAGAGAGCGACGGCTAACACTGTGCCAAGAACGAGGGCCGTCGTCAGGTGGGGGTCATCTTCCAATAGAATCAATCCGTTCTTCGCAATCAATGCCACTGCCATCCCAGAGGCGAGTGCAATCCAGGCATATGGGGACTTCAACGAATCAAAGAGATCCTTAAAGCCGATTTCCCCCGTCGCAATCGGTGCGAGTACGGCAATCGTAATGATCGTCACACCCCAATTGATACCTTTGGACTGTATCGCCGCGAAAATCTTCTCATCAAGCCCGAGCAGCTTTAATACTATAAGAAATGCTACGGCTATAATGATGGATTGATTTTTCGCCATCAGCCCGATTCCCAATAAAAGCAGTAAAAACATGAATGGCTGAGTCATATCATTCCCCTGCCTCTCCTTTATGTACTCCAATCATTATCCTACCATATCAACTTTTCACATCATTCATAAAATGCTCCAACCACTGCAAATATATCTTCCTTTCATTTCCTGTCTCCTATAAAATAGAAGTACTAGACCCGGTAGGAGGGAAACCCTTGAATTTAGATTATGTTTATCGAACGATCCGCTTTCTGATCGTTCTAGCGATCATTATTCTCTCATTGATTTCACTCTATTACATATGGAAACTTGCTTATCCATTCATCATCGCCGTTGCCATAGCCTTGTTGATTAATCCCCTGGTGAACGGGCTGGAGAAATGGCTCCCCAGGATATGGGCCGTCACCGTGTCCCTCATTTTGATCGTCGCCATCTTCGCAGGGCTCATTACGTTATTGATTGCAGAAATTGTCTCGGGGGCCAATTATTTGGCAGAAGAACTGCCTAAGCATGTTCAAACCCTTGTTACATATGCAGAGGATATCATCGTTGGGCACGTCATTCCTCTTTACAATCAGCTTGCAGGATTATTTAAAAATCTTGAAGCCGGCCAGCAGGATACGATACTCGAAAATGTCCAGACAGCCGGAACGAAAATTGCGACATCGGCTGGTGATTTCCTGCAAAACTTTTTCACAAAGCTGCCCCAGTTGATCTCGTGGATCCCAAATGCAGCATCTGTCCTGATCTTCGCGGCACTCGCCACATTCTTCATCAGCAAGGATTGGTATACATTATTCGCAAAAGCGGAGAAAATCATTCCCGGAAAGGCGATGAGCAGTGGGAGGAAAGTGTTCTTCGACTTAAAACGGGCACTGTTCGGGTTCATCCGTGCTCAATTCACCCTCATTTCCATCACGGCCATCATCGTGTTGATCGGGTTGATCATCCTCAGAGTAGACTACGCAATCACTATTGCCCTCGTGACAGGTCTCGTGGATATCCTGCCTTATCTGGGGACAGGGGCCGTATTCGTGCCGTGGATCATCTATGAATTCATTACGGGCAATACAGGATTGGGGATCGGGCTTTCCGTCCTGTACCTGGTCGTTGTCGTCCAGCGGCAGATCATGGAACCGAAAGTGCTGTCTTCAAGTATCGGACTCGATCCCTTAGCCACCCTTATTGCTTTATTTGTCGGGTTTAAGCTTATCGGTTTTCTCGGATTGATCGTCGGCCCTGTTGTACTGGTGATCCTATCCACTTTGAAAAGAGCCGGGGTATTCGAGGATACTTGGAAATTCATCATGGGTGTAAAATAGGAAAAAGCACTGCTCTCGAGGCAGTGCTTTTTTCTTTATCGATATATAATTACGTTCCCTTTGTTGATCCAACGTTTGAATAACCGGAAAAAGAATGGCTTGAACATTCTTCTCGTAGGAGGGAGTAATAATAAAAATCCAAAGCTATCGGTAACGAATCCCGGAGTCAATAAGAGGATTCCTCCCACCAGGATACACAGACCATCCATGATGGCCTCCCCGGGCATCTGTCCATACTGCATGTCCCGCTGAGCTTTCCTTATCGTCTCGATCCCCTGCTTCTTAGCCAGGTACGCTCCGAGGATCCCTGTCGTAATAATCAATAACACGGTCGGGACGAGACCAATGGCCTGACCGGAAAGGACCAATAATCCAATTTCAAGCGCCGGTATGATAATCAATAGTAAAAGCATATATCTCATGATGGATTCCTCCATTTGGTTTAATACTTGCTTGGTATTTATTATAGCATATTGGAGAAGTTGTGTTTTATGATGCGGTGCTTTTGAATGAATGGCTCCACCTAATGCAAAAAACCAGAGCCCTCAAAAAGACTCCGGTTTCCCCACAACTATTTACTTACAATACACTCGCATACCCATTATAAATCACGCCATGAGTCGCATCCACCGTGATTTCCTGGCCATTCTTGAATAATGAAGTGGCGTGATCAACCCCAACCACCACAGGAATTCCAAGGTTGATACCGACTACGGCTGCATGACTTGTCAGGCCGCCTTCTTCAACGATCAGTGCCGAACATTTTTCAAGGGCAGGCATCATTTCTTTATCCGTGCCGATTGTGACAAGGACGGCACCATCAGTCATATTCTTCACGGCTTCTTCAGCTGATGTGGCAACGACTGCTTTACCGTATGCTGATTTACGTCCGATTCCTTGACCTTTTGCAACGACATCGCCCACTACGTGGATTTTCATCAGGTTCGTCGTTCCGGATTCACCGATCGGAACACCCGCTGTGATGACGATGCGGTCTCCGTGCTTCGTCATACCTGAGTTGACGCTCTCTTCTACTGCCATATCAAGCATTTCATCGGTTGTCGTCACTTTGCGGCCGACTGTAGGGTAGACGCCCCATACAAGTGCCAGGCGGCGTGATACAGAGTCTGTACCAGTCACGGCTACGATTGGTGCTTTCGGACGGTATTTAGAGATCATGCGTGCCGTGTGGCCACTCTCAGTCGGAGCGACAATGGCATTCACATCAAGATTAAGAGCTGTATAGGCAACGGATTGACCGATGGCATCCGTCATATTGTGCTCGCTGTCTTTGCTGCGTGAAGAAAGGATGGCATCGTAATCAAGTGCCGTTTCTGCTCTTGACGCGATATTATGCATCGTTTGAACCGCTTCTACAGGGTAAGAACCTGCTGCCGTTTCACCAGAAAGCATGATCGCATCTGTCCCATCAAAGATGGCGTTCGCTACGTCACTTGCTTCCGCTCTTGTCGGTCTTGGGTTGCGCTGCATAGAATCAAGCATTTGAGTCGCTGTGATGACAGGCTTACCAAGTGAATTACATTTCTTGATCAGCATCTTCTGAACAAGTGGTACTTCCTCAGCAGGGATTTCCACACCAAGGTCTCCACGTGCAACCATCAATCCGTCAGATACTTCAAGGATTTCATCGATGTTGTCTACACCCTCTTGGTTTTCAATTTTAGGGATGATTTGGATATGAGACGCGTTGTGTTCTTCCAGTAATTGACGGATTTCAAGTACATCAGATGCACGACGTACGAATGATGCTGCGATAAAGTCAACACCTTGTCCGATACCGAATACGATATCGTTGGCATCTTTATCCGTGATTCCAGGAAGGTTCACAGAAACGCCCGGTACGTTTACACCTTTTTTATTTTTAAGTGTTCCACTGTTGGCAACATGTGTATGGATTTCACCGTTCACTTTGTCGATTTCGGTCACGTCCAACTCGATTAATCCGTCATCAAGAAGAATCTTGGAACCAACATGAACATCATCGATCAATCCTTCGTATGTAACGGAGAATTTCTCAGTTGTTCCCACTACTTCTTTCATGGAAACGATGATGTTGGATCCTTGTGTTAATTCAATAGCTCCGTCCTGCATATTGTTCGTGCGGATTTCCGGACCTTTAGTATCAAGCAGGATCCCGACTGTTTTACCGGCTTTTTCTGCTGCTTCGCGGATATTGATGATGCGCTGTCCGTGCTCATCGTGGTCACCATGTGAAAAGTTCAAGCGGGAAACGTTCATTCCGGCTTCGATCAGTTGTGATAACTTCTCTACACTTTCACTGGCAGGACCGATCGTACATACTATTTTCGTTTTTCTCATTTTCTTTACCTCCTGAAATCTTACAACAATTTAGATTGAAAGCTCTTTGGAAAGTCTGTACATGTTCAAATCAATTTGATGTGGCTTGGCAAGTGCTTCAATAATATCGTAATCAACTAGTTGATTTTTCTCAATTCCTACCGCTCTTCCGCCTTTACCCTGGGCCAATAGTTCAACGGCATGAGCCCCTAAACGGCTGGCAAGGACACGGTCTGCAGCTGTCGGCGTTCCACCGCGCTGGATATGACCAAGGACGGAGACACGCGTATCCATTCCTGTTGCTTCTGTGAAGCGGTTCGCAAATTCATTGGCAGACATGACACCTTCTGCAACAATGATGATACTATGTTTCTTTCCGCGTTCCTGTCCTTTTTTCAAACGGCCGACAACGTCGTCAAGATCGAATTTCTCCTCAGGGATCAGGACCGTTTCCGCTCCGCCGGCAAGACCTGCCCAAAGAGCGATATCCCCCGCGTTGCGTCCCATTACTTCAATGATGAACGTCCGCTCATGGGATGTAGCCGTATCACGGATTTTATCGATCGCATCGATGACCGTATTCAGCGCTGTATCGAAACCGATTGTATATTCAGTCCCTGGGATATCATTATCGATCGTCCCCGGTACACCGACACATGGGTATCCCCATTCCGTCAAGGCTTTTGCCCCTTGGTAAGAACCGTCCCCACCAATGACAACAAGTCCTTCGATGCCGTGTTTTTCTAATTGCTCGATCCCTTTTTTCTGGCCTTCTTTTGTTTTGAATTCTTCACAGCGGGCTGTATAAAGCATCGTTCCGCCACGGTGGATGATATCACCGACAGAACCAAGCTCAAGCTTCTTGATGTTCCCGTTGATTAATCCATTATACCCTTGATAAATACCATATACCTCTATATCCATGAAGATGGCTTTACGCACAACTGCACGGACTGCTGCATTCATACCGGGTGAATCTCCACCACTTGTCAATACACCAATCTTTTTCACTACGATCACCTCATTAAGAAATATGCCTTTATATGTAATTGAATGGTATTGTTAATCGTTTCACATAAATCAAAGAAAAGGAAAATTCCAGTTTTCATTCATTACATTATTATGGACCAATAGACTTTGGATTATTTCTAAAATAACACGAAGGTTCAAGGTTCTCAACAAGTTACTAGGAGGAATAGCAAAAGACGAAATAATCTATTAAATGGAAGCGTTTTAATTGTTAAAACCTTCAAAATATCGTCACAAAGCCCTTTATCCGGGTAGGAGTAAGGAAGATTGAATGAAAAAGACTGACAAATGGTATCTCCTATTTGTCAGTCCATCGTTTGTTATGATTTTACCCCGATAAGATCATTTAAAACCGAATATTCACCCATCGCCTTGAATTTTTCATAACGATGTTGGATGAGCTCGTCCTTCTTCATCGGAACCAACTCTTTCAGTGAGCTCATAAGGACGTCGTTGATATACTTTGCCTGTTCCTCGACATCTTTATGGGCTCCGCCTTTTACTTCCGTGATGATGTCATCGATGATCCCAAGCTCCTTAAGATCGGGAGCCGTGATCTTCATGGATTCAGCCGCGCGTTTCGCCTGGGTGGAATCCTTCCAGAGGATGGCCGCGGCCCCTTCAGGTGAGATGACGGAGTAAGTGGAGTTTTCAAGCATATGAATATGATTTCCCACGCCAAGTGCCAAGGCTCCGCCACTACCGCCTTCACCGATGACGATGCAGATGACGGGAACCGTGAGGCCGGCCATCTCCACAAGATTCCGTGCAATGGCTTCACTCTGACCGCGTTCCTCTGCCGCTTTCCCGGGGTAAGCACCCTTTGTATCGATAAAGCAGATGATCGGACGGTTGAACTTGTCCGCCTGCTTCATCAAGCGCAGTGCTTTTCGGTACCCTTCCGGATGAGGCATCCCGAAGTTCCGGCGGATGTTTTCTTTCGTATCTTTCCCTCTTTGGTGACCGATGATCGTCACAGGGACATCGTGAAACTTCCCGACGCCTGACACAATCGCTTCGTCATCCCCATATAGACGGTCTCCGTGCATTTCAATGAAGTCCGTAAAGAGATACTTGATATAATCCAGAGTCGTCGGACGCTCCGGATGACGGGCCACCTGGACCCTTTCCCACGGCTTCATGTTTTCGTAGATATCATTTTGAAGCTTTGTGAGACGGTTCTCAAGCTTCTCGATTTCTTTCGATAAATCGACGTCCGACTTCTGGGTGAACTCCTTCAGTTCGGCAATTTTCTTCTTGAGCTCGTATACAGGCTTTTCAAATTCCATCTCATTTACCATGGCAGATCACCGTCCCACTGATGTATATCAAGTATTGTCCCGATTTTCTCTTTCAACTCGAGTCTCGAAATGACTCCGTCAAGTTGTCCATGTTTTAATAAAAATTCGGATGTCTGGAAGTCTTCCGGCAGATCTTCACGGATCGTCTGCTCGATGATCCTTCTGCCTGCGAATCCAATCAGTGCCCCAGGCTCCGCAAAGTTATAATCCCCGACGGATGCGAAACTTGCGGATACTCCGCCTGTCGTCGGATGGGTCATGATCGAAATGAAGAGCCCTCCGTTATCGCTCAGACGTTTCAGAGCTACACTGGTCTTCGCCATCTGCATCAGGGAAAGGACACCTTCCTGCATCCGCGCCCCTCCTGAAGCCGTGAAGATGATGAACGGTACCTTCCGTTTATCGGCTTCTTCGATGGCTCTCGTGATTTTCTCTCCAACCACCGATCCCATGCTTCCCATCCGGAAACGGGAATCCATGATGGCTGTTACGACTTCCACTCCATTAACCTTTCCTGAACCCGTCAGAACGGCTTCGTTCATGCCGGTCTTCTTACGGTCCTTTTCCACTTTACTTTCATAATCAGGAAAGTTCAGGGGGTTACCCGAAGTCAGGTCATGATCGAGCTCCTTGAACGTGCCCTCATCTATAAAACTATCGACTCTCTCTGGTGAGCTCATGCCATGATGGTATCCACAATGGATGCACACCTTTAGGTTCTTTTGAAGTTCTTTCGTGTACATGATTTTTTTGCAATCAGGACATTTCGTCATGATGCCTTCCGGAACGTCATGTTTGGCCGCTTCAGAAGGAATCGTTGCATATTTTTTCTTTTCTTTTTTTGATTTGTTAAAAAGTTCCTTTAGCAAGGTGAAACCTCCTTACCGAATGACACTAGCTTGCTTCAGCTGGGAAATATTCCCTTACATGACAGCTGCCCATTCGCTTCTCTATAGTAAGTGCATTAACTGCTTGACTATCAGTTTAATGGAAGTGTTTAAAAAAAGATGTTGGAAATTGTCGCGTCTTCATCGACAATTTTCCTAACCCTTCTATATGTCTCTTGCACAGTCTCTTTCTCCTGGTGATCGATGCCACTAAGCATGGTGATCAATTCTTCCCTCATAGCTGCCGTGAGCTTCTTCTCACCACAGATCAACGTTTCGAAATCATTCAGTATATTCCAGATTCGTTGGGATAAGTAATTCGAACTCATCATGACGATCTCCCTGAACACGTCGTCCAGATTCTCGCATTCTGAAACGCTCACATGCAGGGAATCTGTTTTCCTTTTATCTATATACAAAGCCTTCAGTGCTTCTTTTTCAATCATCATCTTCGTCTGAAGGATGTCTTCCTGAGCCATGTCATCCTGGAGGATAAACATGCCCAGAAGATCGATCAGATGGTGATCCCTGAAATCCCGCAGAAAGGTCCCTTCCCCTCTGCGGGTTTCAATCAGTCCCAACAGTTCAAGGGCCCGGAGTGCTTCCCTCACCGAAGAGCGCCCGACATTCAGGCGCTCGGACAATTCCCTTTCGGACGGGATCTTATCTCCCGGCTTCAGACAGTCCTTTGATATCATTTCTCTCAGCTGGTGAACAATTCCAATATATACCTTAGCGTGAGTTTGGAGAGAGTTCACTTCTGTCATCATTCACTCTTCCCGATGACGGCTAAATCTTCTGTTTTCTTACGGATTTCTTCCGGGTCCACCTTTAAGCGGGCAACCCCTGTTTCCATCGCTGTTTTCGCCACGGCAGCAGCAACGGCTGGAGCGACACGCTTATCGAATGGTGCAGGAATGACATAGTCCGCGTTCAGTTCGTCTTCCGTGATCAAAGAAGCGATCGCTTCAACGGCAGCCTGCTTCATTTTTTCATTGATGTGGGTTGCGCGTACGTCCAGTGCACCCCTGAAGATCCCAGGGAAGGCAAGGACATTGTTGACCTGGTTCGGGAAATCAGATCGGCCTGTACCAATGACTTTGGCTCCCGCCGCTTTCGCAAGGTCCGGCATGATTTCAGGAACCGGGTTCGCCATGGCAAAGATGATCGGGTCCTGTTTCATGGAAGAAACCATCTCTTCCGTCAGGGCACCCGCCACGGATACACCGATGAATACGTCGGCATCCTTCAATACTTCACCTAAGCCGCCTTTGATATGGTCACGGTTCGTAAACTTCGCCACTTCATCTTTCGTAGAGTTCATCCCTTCAGGACGCCCTTCATAAATCGCACCCTTGGAATCACACATGATGATGTCCCTTACCCCATAACGGTAAAGAAGCTTAATGATGGCCATACCGGCAGCACCGGCACCATTTGCCACGACTTTGATTTCGGACATTTTCTTCCCGACAATTTTGAGAGCGTTCACAAGTCCCGCCACGGTAACGATCGCCGTACCATGCTGATCATCATGGAAAACAGGGATATTCGTTTCTTTCTTCAGGCGCTCTTCAATTTCAAAGCAATTCGGAGCGGCGATATCTTCAAGGTTCACGCCTCCGAACGTCGGCTCAAGGAGCTTGACGGTTTCAACGATCTTGTCCACATCCGTTGTGTTCAAACAGATCGGGAATGCGTCGACTCCTGCAAAGCTTTTGAATAGTACCGCTTTTCCTTCCATGACGGGAAGAGCCGCTTCAGGTCCGATATTCCCAAGACCGAGTACCGCCGTACCATCGGAAACAACCGCTACCATATTCCCTTTCATCGTGTAATCATAGACGGTTTCAGGCTTGTCATAGATCACCTTGCAGGGTTCCGCCACCCCGGGGGAGTAAGCTAAGCTCAAGTCATCCGCATTTCGGACTTCCACCTTGGATTTAGACTCTAATTTCCCTTTATTCACTCGGTGCATATGCAGAGCTTCTTCGCGTAATGACAAATTGACTCACTCCTTCTGATTCTTTTACATGCTATGGATCGAATCGTGCCAAAGACGACTCTTCTAAATGTAAAAATGGATAATAAAATAATAAGTTCAGAGGTGGTCAGACCACCTTTTTCTATTAAACAATAATATAAATTATGGTTTTAGTAAAGTATGTTATTGCAATATTACATTTGACTCCCCAAGAATTCGGTACAATTCCCTAAGAGCCTCCTGTGAAGGACTGATGCGCAGATGATCCGGAAGCCTTATACTCTTTTTGGCCTGCTCGTAGTAGACGATGACCGGATTCTTCCCTTTGAACCGGTTAATGGCTCGATGGATCCCCTCCATACAGGCCTCTTCATCCTGACCCGCGGCGATTTTCAAATAGAGCTTCTGGCTGCTCTCTTTCACCCTTGCCTGAACGTCTTCCATCGTTTCCAACTGATTAACGATGAACTGCAGCTTATCGTTGCGGTCTTCCACATTGCCCCCAAATAGGAGAATATTCCCTTCTTTAAGCAACGGCATATTATGTTTGTACACATTCGGAAACACAACGGCTTCCATCTCTCCACTTTCATCCCCGATTTCAAGGAAAGCCATCACTTCCCCTTTTTTGGTCCGGATCGATTTCATCCCAGTGATATAACCGCCGAGTGAGATTTTCGATCCTTTTTGGAGATCGGCTATCTGCTGCAATCCCATTCCTTCAAATAATGGCCGGTAAGATGAAACAGGGTGATCCGATAAGTATAGGCCAAGCACCTGTTTTTCAAACTGAAGCTTCGTATCGATCGTCATGTCATCCACTTCCACATATTTGGGCTTTAACATAAACGCTTCTTCTTCATGGAACAGGTCAGGATCGTCATCAGGGTTCACAAGCTCTGCATGCTGCGCTGCCACATCCAGGCTTGCAAGCAAGGTGGCGCGGTCGATCCCGAATTCATCAAATGCACCGGAGAGCACAAGATTCTCTAAGATCTTCCGATTGATCGTCTTTGAGGACACCCTCATGCAGAAATCGAATAGATCCTGAAACGGTTTTTCTTTTCTCGCTCGGATGATTTCCTTAAGAGCCGCAGCCCCAATTCCTTTAATCGCGCCTATGCTGTAGCGGATCACATTCTTTCCTTCAACTGTAAAAACAAACTGGCTGCGATTGATGGAAGGAGGCAGGATCTCAATGTCATACTGTGTGGCTTCCCGTATATACTGAGCCACCTTCGTTTCATTCCCTACGACGGATGTCAGGAGGGATGATAAGAAGAACGCAGGATAATGGGCTTTCAGGTAAGCCAGTTGATAGGCGATCATGCTGTATGCAACGGCATGTGACCTGTTGAAACCGTAATCGGCGAAGCGGACGATCAAGTCATAAATCGTATGGGCGACCTCTTCCCTGTAGCCTTTACGGATCGAACCGGAAACAAAATGCTCCCGCTCCTGATCGAGGACATCCTTTTTCTTCTTGGAAACGGCTCGTCTGAGGAGGTCCGCTTCCCCGAGGGAAAACCCGGCCATTTTCGATGCGATCTGCATGATCTGCTCCTGATACACAATGACCCCATACGTCATTTCAAGGATCGGTTTCAAATCGGGATGAGGATATTCCACATGCTCTTTCCCATGTTTCCGATTGATATACATCGGGATGTTCTCCATCGGACCCGGACGGTACAAGGCGTTCACCGCCACGATGTCTTCAAAGGAATTGGGTTTCAGCCTTTTTAACACATTCCGCATCCCATCCGATTCCAGCTGGAAGATCCCGTTCGTCTGCCCTTTACTCAACAGCTCGAATGTTTTGGCGTCATCCATGGGGATGGACTCGACGGCGAATGACTTATCCGCGCCCATTTGAACATTCTTCACGATTCTTTCCAATATACTCAGATTGCGAAGCCCGAGGAAATCCATCTTCAACAATCCGATTTCTTCTAAAATATCCATAGAGTACTGGGTCAGATGAATGCCCGATGAACTCCCCTGGATCGGTACCCACTGCACTAAAGGAGCTTCACTCATCACGACCCCCGCCGCATGGGTGGAGGTGTGTCTCGGAAGCCCCTCCAGTTTAAGAGCCGTCTGAAACAACTTTTTATAATGATCAGAGCTCGTCACAAAGTCACGGAACCCCTTCGACTTTTCATATGCTTCCTTTAAAGTGATCCCCAGTTGATTCGGCACGAGCTTCGAAACCTGCTCCTGCTCCTTCATATTGAGTCCGAACACCCGGCCCGTATCACGGAGGGCCGCTTTCGCTGCAAACGTCCCGAACGTAATGATCTGGGCGACATGGAGGCTGCCGTACTTCCCTTCCACATATTCGATCACTTCGTCGCGCCGGTGATCCGGGAAATCGATATCGATATCCGGCATGGTCACCCGCTCAGGATTCAGGAATCGTTCAAACAGCAGATGATGTTCGAGGGGATCCACGTCCGTAATCCTAAGGGCGTAGGATACGAGGGAACCCGCTGCAGATCCACGTCCCGGTCCGGTCAGGATCTTTTTTTCCTTCGCATATTTCATGAAATCCCACACAATAAGGAAGTAATCACTGAACCCCATCCTGCCGATGACTTCAAGCTCATAATCTAAACGTTTGATATATTCATCTGAAACCGTTTCGACCCGCTCACTTAATCCTTTTTCACAAAGATGCGTCAATTCCTCGAGAGCGGTGACTCCTTCAGGCAGAGGATATTTCGGAAGGAGCTGTTGATGGAAAGGAATGGTCAGATGACAGCGGTCGGCAATCTTCATCGTATTTTCCAATGCCTCAACATGATCAGAAAACAGCTCCACCATCTGATCCTTGTTCTTGAAATAATATTCCTGGGATCCAAGGACGTCCCGGTCATCCTCAGCCAATTTTACCCCGTCCCTGATCGCTGCCATGCTCTCATGGGCAAAATGATCTTCCTGCTCGAGGTACTGCACATCATTGGTGGCAACCATTTCCGTCCCGGTCTCTTCCGCCACCTGCTGCAGTAAAGGGATAAGGGCATCCTCAGAGGCAATGCGGTGCTTTTGAATGCTTAAGTAAAAGGAATCCCGTCCGAATATCTGTTGATAGGTGTGGATGCACTCCTTCGCTTTTTCTTTTTCATCATTCAATAAGAGATTCTCAATCTCGCCCTTGACGCCTGGAGTGATGGCGATCAATCCCTTACTGTAGGAAGAGAGCCACTTCAGCGGTAACCCTTCTTTCGACTTTGCCCCGATGGCACTGGAGATTTTTAATAGATTCTGATAGCCGCTTTGATCTTTCACGAGGAGAACGAGGGGGTGGGAACCTTCCTCCGAGGCAATATCTGCGGTCAATCCGATGATCGGTTTGATGTTTTCTTTTACACATGCCTTATAAAAAGGGATCGCGGCATACATCATATTTTTATCAGTCAAGGCAAGCGCCTTATACCCTGATTCCTTCGCTTTATGTACAAGTCCATTTATCGATATCGTGCTAGACAGGAGACTATAGGCACTCGCTATTTGTAAATGAACAAATGACATGTTATGCACAACCTTTTTCTCAATATACCTTTATTATAGGTAAGAAACTGCAAAAAAGAAAATATGTTCTCCCTCATATCTTGTCCTCTAATCCCATATAGTTATCGTAAAGACACGTAATAGATGGAGATGATGAAATGGCAGAAGCTTTCTTTCCGGAGTTATTCAAAAGCTTCTTTATCGCTATGGGAGTGTTGCTCGGTGGATCACTGCTCGGCGGATTGGCCTCGTTTGCCATGGGGCAGCCCCTATTCATTGAAATGAGACGACTATCCGATTTTCTGCGGATCTGGGCCATCATCGCAGCGATCGGCGGCACATTCGATACAGTGTACAGCTTTGAAAAAGGCTTTCTGAACGGGGAAACGAAAGAACTCTTCAAACAATTCCTGTGGATCCTCTCTGCCCTCGGCGGAGCGAACACGGCTGCCATGATCATCACCTGGCTCACCCAGGAACATATGCCGTCATGAGGATCCCCCCTTTCTACCGGCTCCCCTCCTGGCAGCGGTTCTTCGCCGGAATGGTCGTGGGAGGCATCATCAGCTGGATGATCTTCCTCTTCATGTTCGGCACCATGCATGAAAAACAGGCCCTGAAAATCGAAGAACAGAAAAATGACATCAGTAAATTGAAGAACACCCTGTCCTACTTACAGGAAGAATATAAACAATTGAACAATGAAAATGAAAACGAATTGACCATTCAGGAAGTTAAGGTGAAGATCATCAACAACACGAAAACAAAAGTGGAGCTGCTCAGTATTCACGAAACCGAAGACAAGCTGAGTGAAGATTTGCGGAGCCTGTTGACCAAGGACTTAGAAACCGTGTACGGAAATAAGGAACTCATCAAGAAGATCATCGAAAATAAAACCGTTAAGCTGAATGATAAAAATTTCAAATTGAAAGTGAAGGAAATGTACTTCTATACGACCACGCAGATTACGTTGGAGTTGAGGTATGAGGATGATTAGATTTGTTGGGTGGACCTGTCTGGTGGCAGGTTCATTTTGTGTTCGATTCATGCAATTTAATAGTGAAACGGCATTTGAAGCTGGCAAATTCTTTTCACCTCCCGTTTGAATCCTTCTTTTAACAAGGATTTTGGGTGACTACATCTGCTCTTTCCTCGTAATGGCGTCATTTCACACCACAATTGCGTCAAAACACTTTTTATCGGTTTGACCCCCTAATTACTGACGTTTTCTCCAAGGGGCTTACTTGTTCTTAGTTTTTCATTTTGTTTTTCCTTCTTCGCTTTTATGAAGAAGGAAAAACCTTTATTTTA
>NZ_JBANLY010000007.1:0-179143 GCF_037046045.1 Rossellomorea sp. LJF3
AGCATGGCGACATGTGGAGTTGACTGATACTAATCGATCGAGGACTTAACCACAAAGAGTCATATTTATATGAACAACAATTGGTCGATATTCGGCTTTCTTGACATCAATTCTTTATCTAGTTTTGAAGGAACAATCCTTCAATTGAATATTCGTCTGGTGATAATGGCGAAGAGGTCACACCCGTTCCCATGCCGAACACGGAAGTTAAGCTCTTCAGCGCCGATGGTAGTTGGGGGATCTCCCCCTGTGAGAGTAGGACGTCGCCAGGCAAATGTGAAGAAAGAGTAACTCTTAGGGGTTACTCTTTCTTTGTTTTTATTGTGTTTGTTCGAAGAACATCAGGTCTCTACTTGACCGCAGTGCGAGGGTAGGGAGGAACAAGAAGGTCGAGGACGCGAGGGAGATAAGACCTTCGTTAAGGTTCCCACACGAGGATCTGAACGAGCGAAGCGGACGAAGAGATTCGCCGCTCATCACTAGCCGCAGCCTTCAGCGCCGATGGTAGTTGGGGGCCTCCCCCTGTGAGAGTAGGACGTCGCCAGGCAAATAGGAAAAAGAGTAACTCTTAGGGTTACTCTTTTTTGGGTTGTTTAAAGTCGAATCTATATAATGAAACCATTGCTTCCTCATTTCTCCATTATATATTCGGAGAAGTTGACTTCTTCTTCAATAAGTTCTACGATAATAGTAAACAGAGGTTTGACTCGAAAGGGTGGTACACTTGCAGGAGTCTTCTAGTGCTACTATTGATCAATTTTTAACATGGCTTGAACATGAAGGGAAATCATCAAATACCATCTCGACTTACCATCAGGAACTTAAGAAATATGAGAAATGGCTTCAGGATAAGAATCAAACACTTGAAGACATTACTCAGCAGGATGTTCAGGACTATATATTATTTTTGGAGGAAAAGGGGAAGAGTCCGACCACGACGGATAAAGTTCTTGGCGTGATCCGAACCTTTGGGAAATATTTAAAGAGGCCGGCCATTACGTTTGATATAAAGATCAAACAGGGAATTAAAAAGGATGAAATTGAAACCCTTTCAAAAGAAGAGTGTACTACACTTTTATCAGAGGTAAGGGAAAGTGAAAATGAACGAAACATAGCGATTGTTTATATGTTACTTCATACGGGTATTCGGGTTTCAGAACTTTGCGCACTGAATATATCCCATATAGATTTTAAGGGGAAACAGGTAAACGTTCTGGATACTCATGGAGATAATAGGATCATTCCTTTGTCTGAAGAATTGATTGAACATCTATATTTATATCTGAATGCTTTCGAACCAAAGGAAGCGGTTTTCGTTTCTAAGAACAATGAGCGTTTAACCGAGCGCTCGGTACAATATATGCTGAAGAAGTTCCATGTAAATGCTCAAAAACTGCGTCATACATTTTGTCAGCATCTTATCGATCAAGGAGTCAGCCTTGAAGTGGTATCTAAATTGGCGGGACATAGGGACATAAACGTAACGAAGAGGTATGCGAGGTCGCGCGTTCCCGATACTGAATTTGAGAAAGCGATTCGACAAACTTTTTCGAAGGATTCATAAGTGAACTAGGAAGGCAAATGTGAGAAGTGTGGAACACCGGTAGTCAGGTTAATTGAATAATGAATGGCAGAACCTCTTTATCAGACAGTGATAAAGGGGTTTTTTTGAAATGATTGAAAGAGTAAACGGGTAATTGCCGCCTGGACTTCTTACTCTGTTTCCTTAATAAGTTCGTTCTTAAATAACAATAACCCAAATTATTTTCCGTCATATTTTTTGTCGGAACTTTGTGGACGGTCATCTACATATATATACAAAATATGTAAGACTCCTTTTGTATCATAGAGTTACAAAATGATAGATTATGGGGGAGTCCAGTTGAAGAAGTTTCTGCTAATCATTCTAGCCATTATGACCATTTCAACAGTAATAGGAGGGAAATACCATTGGAATCAAAAGGTTAGTGCCGTTCAAGGAAAGCTGAATGAAACGGAAGAAAAGAGTAAGGTAAGTAGCGAAGAAGAATTGAAGTCCATTGAGAATCAGAAGGTGGAAAGAGCACGGGAAAAAGATAGATTACTAAAGCTTGATAAGGTCAACTTCTTGCCTAAGGAACTACAGCCTGCCTTTCGAAGGGCAATAGAAGAGAGCCGTCCTGTGCACCTTATGATCACCGGTTCGTCCTCCACTTCACAAAAGGACGGAGCATGGCCAAAATTGCTGGAAAGGCAATTAGTCGATACATATGGGGATTCGTTAATCCAAGTCACGATTAAGGAAATTGACGGAAAAACATCCCAACAGGTAGTGAAAGAAAATCTATATAATGACA
Source organism: Rossellomorea sp. LJF3 (assembly GCF_037046045.1). Classification (NCBI taxonomy): domain Bacteria; kingdom Bacillati; phylum Bacillota; class Bacilli; order Caryophanales; family Bacillaceae; genus Rossellomorea; species Rossellomorea sp. LJF3. The sequence goes on from NZ_JBANLY010000007.1 coordinate 2,337, forward strand.
TGGTAAAGACGAAGCCAGACATTCTTTTGCTGGAACCATTCTTACTCTATGATAATGGAGAAATCAGGATGTCTGAAAGGCTGAAAAACATTTCAAAGATCATTAAGTCTTTCAAGAAAGCAAATCCGGACCTGATCATCTTGATTCAGCCTGCAAACCCCATCTATGGAGCCACTTATTATCCAAATGAAGAGAAAGATTTAGAACGATATGCTAAACAAAACGACTATATATATGTGGATCATTGGAAAGCGTGGCCGAACCATAATAAGAAGGAAATTGAAGAGTTTCTGACTGAAAAGAATGTACCGAATGAGAAAGGGAATAAAACGTGGGCTGCGTACTTGAAAAAGTATTTTGTGAGGGGTGGCGGTAAAGAGTAATCACGACTTTACGTTTATAAAATTGATAAGTCCTCATATTTTGAGGGCTTTTTTAGATGGAAGACACCAATTTAAACTGTGAACTTAGATTCATGAAATTTCAGCTTTCGCTCATACTGTTTCTTCATTTTTTCATCCAGACAACTTTGTATAAGATTAAAGTAATAAGTAGCAAGAAGCTTATGAAATAGTTTCATAACGTACCTCCATTTTTCATAATAAGACTCACGACTGCTTCTTTAAATATCGTATGGATTGTTACCTTCATTCTGTACTATTTACTCATCAAAATGAATAGGGAATGATATGTATCTTTCTAACAAATTTCGCCGTCATTTTTTAAAAAATTATTGGAAAATGAAGAGCAATCGTACCCAATGGATTATTCGTTTGGTGTCCTGAACGATTATTATGGGAGGATGGTAATGAGTTTGTCATAAAATGTCGAGGATATTTGAGTGAACGCAGACTTATCATTTAATCAAACGTTTGTTTAAATGATGCAAACCCACTGATAAACACTTGAATTGTAATAAACGTTGTTTAATGGGTATCAGGTTCTATGAACGTTCAAATCATTTGTTCTTAATAAAGAAAATATTTTCTTGGTGAAAAGCAAAAGATTAAGAAATAAGGAGGAAGTTCGAGATAAAGAACAATAATTGTTCATTTTATTGGTTAAATGACCATTTTTAACCATTTTAAAACTGGGTACTCTGTCATATACTTCAATTGTAAGTTCGTTAAAAAGAACAAAAATCTTTGAAACGAACCTAAATAGTTGAAAACGAGGAGGAATTTCGATGGGAATTAAACAAAAGTTGGGCTTGGGTGTTGCTTCAGCGGTTTTAGGTGTATCACTGATTGGTGGGGGTACATATGCGTATTTTAGTGATACAGCTGAAACTTCAGCAACATTTGCTTCAGGGACAATCGAATTGAATGCTGATCCTACAACAATCATAGATATCGATAATATTAAGCCAGGTGACACAATGCTTCGCTCATTTAAACTGAAAAATGATGGTACGCTTGACATCGCTAAGCTTAGTTTAGCTACTTCTTACACTGTTTCCGATGCAAAAGGGGATAATGCTGGTGCGGATTTCGGCGAGCATATTCGAGTGAACTTTTTATATAATGCAGACAAAATAGATACCCCGATTTTTTCAACTACTCTAAGTGAACTTAAAGGCATGACTCCAGATGTAATAGAAGGGAATATTTTCAGCGGTTGGTTTGCAGAAAGAGGAGGGAAATTAAAAGCAGGAACGTCTGATACCCTCTATGTACAATATGAATTTGTAGAGAACGATAAAGACCAAAATGAATTCCAAGGTGACACTCTAGAACTTAAATGGACCTTCGAAGGTAAGCAAGGCAGAGGGGTAGCTAAGTAAGAGGAAAACAGGAAAGGTGGAGAAATCCACCTTTCTTAATACTATCAAACTCTTAATCCTGTTCAGGTTTTATAAACGGGTTATGCAACCTGAACAGGATTAACTTACCCTCTCCAAAGGACGTGATACCCATTCGATTCTTGAGGTCAAGAAAGTATAAAACGAATTCCAAGCGTTGGAGTATGGCATTACAGCTTATTGCCATCTGGTACATGGTTATTATTACGGGAACGTATCTCAGTTCGGGTACAGATGCATACTTTAATGACCATGATCAGGTGACAGGGCAAATAACAGCAGGAACATGGGAAGTGGAGTCTTCTCAATGGGATAAAAGCTCGTTGGCCTTTATAAATAAAGACCAGACGATCGTAATGAAGGCGTGTCCCCCAGTCAGCATTTCTACAAAAATCAAAAATAATGGGAGTGAAATGAAGGGGACAACAGAATTTGAAGTGTTTTACAAAGAGAGTGGAAACCCTATGAAAGGTAACAAGATAGGGGATGGGATTATACAGCCTATTGCCTCAAAACAGGTCGATGTTCTCACATTTGAGGTGAATAATCCGGGTAACTACAAATTTAGAGCTCTTCAAAGGCCGGGGCATGGCAACAAAGATGATAGTAGACAAGACTTATGGAGTGAAACCGTTACAGTGAAATGTGAGGAAGTTAAAAAATCTCAAGAGAAAGAAGAAGTGAAATCCGAATCTGAACCTGTGAAAGAGGTAGAAGAAAAATCGGTACCAGCAGAAAAAGAGGAGAAAACAGAACCAAAGAAGGCAGTATCTGAACCGGAAACTGAACCAGTCAAGGAAGAAGTAGAGACACCGGATAAAGTGAGCCCAAGTCCTGAGACTGATAAAAAATTAGAAAAAAAGGATGAAACCTCAGAACAAGATAAGAGTGAAGGAATAGAAGTACCTTCTCAACCAGAAACAACTGAATCAGAGGCGCCAATGCAAAAGGAAGGATGATTACAGGTGAACGCAAAGAAGATTAAGAAATTCATCAGTTCGAGTGTTACGGTCGTATTATACCTGGTCCTTTTCACGATGATCATCGTGGTCGTATCTTCAAAAGCAGCTGGAGGAGAACCTGAAATATTCGGGAAGCAGATAAAAACTGTCCTTTCGGGATCAATGGAGCCTGGTATTCAAACAGGTTCCATCATTGCAGTGAAACCAGGCGGCGATATGACCCGGTTCAAAAAGGGAGACGTGATCACTTTTAAACAAGAAGCGAACATGCTTGTTACTCACAGGGTGGTCGAGGTAAAGAAGAGTGGGGATCATGTCATGTATAAAACAAAAGGAGACAATAATGATGCTGCAGACTTAGAGCCTGTCTTATCAGAAAATGTTGTAGGTGAATATACAGGCTTCACCATCCCTTATTTAGGTTATTTCATGAACATCATGAATTCCAAAAACGGAGCCTTCCTATTCATCATCCCGGGAATTTTACTTCTTTGCTATTCAGGCTTTGTCATCGGTAAAGCCCTTTCTCAGATTGAGATAAAGAAAACATCCGAGCCTATTGATAAAAATGTGTCGTAAAGAATGTCCAGAAGGAAGTGGAGTTTATGGGAAATAAGCGATTCACGTTATTAACGATATGTGCAGTATTCCTGCTTGGATTCTTTGTTTTTTCAATGGAGAAAGTGCAAGCGGATCAAGGGGATGCGGCGAATGAAGTAGATATTGCAACATCACCAACTGGAGTGTTTTTTCAAGTGGCTAATATGAAGCCTGGTGACTGGACAACGAAAACCATCAAGGTCCAAAATCAGGGTTTGAAGGATTTTCAATATACGATGTCTTCGGAACTGAAATCCGGTTCGGATCAATTATATAACGCATTAATAATGACGGTATCCGATACTAAAGGGGTCCTCTATGAGGGAAATGTTTCTGGATTCAAAGGGTTTGATGGCCGTAAACTAGCCAGTTCAGAAGAGGAAGGTCTGACTTTTAAGATTGAGTTTCCTGAACATCTGGGTAATGAATTTCAAGGACTCATGTCAGAAGTGAAATTTACTTTTCAAGCAGAAGGTATAGTGGGAGAATCTCTTCCGGTTGGTGGAATGACCCTTCCGAATACGGGAACATTCATCTATAAACTTCTATTGATAGGGGGAATATTATTTTTTAGCGGGCTTGGGGTTTATGTTTACCAATACCGAAGAAGAGTGAATATGGTAAATGGATAAAGCCTTGATGAAAAATAAATCAAGGCTTCCTTTTTTAAGAATGCTATTCTAAAAAGATTGGTGGGGGTGAAGTATGAAGAAACTGTTCCTGGGTGTGGCTGTTCTGAATCTGCTGGATGGGATCATTTCTTTTATCGGGATCAACGGCTCCTTTATGGTAGAAGCCAATCCTTTTATGCATGCTTTATATAGTACAAGCCCCGTACTATTCTTAGGATTTAAAATGACGTTATCTCTCCTCTTGCTCCTTCTTGTATTTTACGATAAAATCCCACGTGTAAAGTGGATCACATCTATGGCTTACATTGCCGGGATCATCTATATTTTTGTATTTTGTCTTCATGGTATTTGGATCATTCAATCCATTATATGATTGAAATTTTTCGCCTCTCTCTTATGGGAGGCTGTTTTATTTTAATGAGATCAGCAGTTTATTTAAGTTTTCATTCGACACTATCTCCCAGGAAATAATCCATTTCCTCAAATTATGAGATTTTTCTTAAAAAATAACAAATATAAATGGAAATATCCTGGGATTGGTATATAATAGTAATAAAGTCTCATATCTAAGAAGATTCTGATAATAGAGGCTTATGATAAAAAGAAAAAAGGATGGTGTTTTGTTTGAAAGATTTAAAAGAGATGGTTACTCGAAGGACTGTGGCAATTTGTCCGGCGTATGATGGGGTTCATCAGTCGGTCGTCTATGACTTTAACAGGAGAAAGACGTACAGTGAAAAATCCTCCATGGAGATTCTGGACGATTCCTGTATGGCATACAGGTCCACCTACGACGGAAGGATCAAAGCCGTCCGGCATGCATTCGACTACCTTAGAAAAACACCTCTCATGATCTGCCCGCAGCAATACATCTATGCGATACCCACCAAGGCCCCGACCGATTATGATTGCATCTGGCTGTTCTGCCAGCATATTGAATCAACCTCCACCATAGAAGGAAAAGCCTATGTACATTTCACGAACGGAGAACAGCTTGAAATCAACTGTTCAGAAAATGTCATCACCAAACAAAGGGAGAGGGCAGCCATCACCATGACCCACTTCTCCACCATCCCGACCATCTCATCCATGAACCGCATCGAAACCGGACTCCACCTGCCTGGATTCCACTCACACCTTCACAACCTGGACGAACTCGGCCCCCAACTTTGAGGGACGGACCTCTAAAAGCAACAAACAACCGAATATCAAAACACAGGAGTAGGAAACATGTTCCAACTCCTATTTGTCGTTGTTTAAATAAAAAAGAGAGTATTAAACAATTGAATCCTCTGTTAACTAGTATTGAGTGGATGAACTCTGAAACTCGTAAGTATTTTGACTGTTTTATTATGCTAATAAAGTTGATTGGAGCGGAAGGTGCTCGACTCCTGCGGGAAACTACGAAAAGCGGAGGCGGCTTGCTCAGCCCCGACAAACATAAGATGAATGGGCCTGGAAGGCGTTTTTTGCCTTCTTGGACCATTTAGCTTATGACCTCGAGGGGCTAGCCGCCGGAGCTGGACAAGGTAGGACACCACTCGCAGCCGAGGAGGCTCACCGCCAGCCCCGCGGAAAGCGAGCACCTGCAGCGGAAATCAACCAGCACTCTCCCTTTCGTCAACAACGGTCGGTTACCAAAATAACTATTAAATTAGAAAACTTCCCCACCATTCCCACCAAAAACAATGGTCTATTCTAAAATATAATTTCATATAATACAAAATGCAATTGAAATATTATTTTAAAAACGAGTATAATAAAGTTAATGAAACCGCATACAGATTTCTGGGAGGAATGACTTGTGAAACAAGATAATGTTTTTGAATTATCAACAGAGAAGGTGAATCAGAATACGCTCGGGATCGATACAGCGAGTACCGGCGAGATTCTCCACATGATGAATGAGGAAGATCAGAAGGTGGCGGAAGCAGTCCGGCTCGTCATCCCACAAATAGAAAAAGTCGTCGATAAGGTCGTGACATCCATCTCTCAAGGCGGAAGATTGATCTATATGGGAGCCGGCACCAGCGGTAGGCTCGGTGTCCTGGATGCAGTGGAATGCCCGCCGACGTTTAGCGTGGACAGTGACGTCGTCGTTGGATTGATTGCCGGCGGTGAGAAGGCATTCGTGAAAGCGGTAGAAGGAGCCGAGGATGATGAGGGATTAGGCGAGTCGGATCTGAAAGAGATCGGATTGACTCCTACTGACACGGTTGTCGGGATCGCAGCAAGCGGACGCACCCCTTATGTCATCGGGGGCTTGAAATATGTACGGGAGTTAGGCGCGACGGCAGTGGCTCTTTCCTGTAATACAGGATCGAAAATTTCTGCCGAAGCGGAGCTTGCCATCGAAGTGGATGCAGGTCCCGAAGCGCTGACGGGATCCACCCGTTTAAAAGCGGGGACGGCTCAGAAAATGGTCCTGAATATGATCTCAACAGCAAGCATGATCAAGCTTGGGAAAGCCTACGGAAACCTGATGGTGGATGTGAATATCAGTAACTACAAGCTTGAGCAGCGGGCGATCGGCATCATCGAGAGCATCACGGGGGCTGATAAAGAAACGGCAGCAGCGACATTGAAGAAGGCGAATAATGAAGTGAAACCTTCGATTGTGATGATTACACTTGGCTGCGGGTACGAAGAAGCGAAGAGCCGCCTGGAAGATGCCAACGGGTATGTCCGGCTGGCCATTGAAAAATAGTCTTATCGTATAGGGGTACCTGTCCCGATCCGTTCATAGAAATAGAATGGGAGGGGCAATCAATAGAGTGAAAGAAAGGGGAAGGTGAAAGTGACGAATAAAGAACTGGCTGGAGTCCTATTGGAACGGTTTGGCGGTGCTGATAATATCGCAAGCTATGAACATTGCATGACGAGATTAAGAGTGAAAGTGTACAACGAAGACCTCATTCAGAAAGCAGAAATCAAAAAAACCGAGGGTGTCCTTGGGTTTGTGGAGGATGAAACGTACCAGGTCATCCTGGGGCCGGGCAAGGTCAACAAGGTGACGGAAGAATTCGGGAAGCTCGTTGCCGCTACAAAAGGGGATCTTGACCTGAAGGCGCGGGCTGCAGAGCAAAAGGCTGATCTGAAGAAAAAGAACGCGACGCCTTTCAAGCTGCTTCTAAGACGAGTGGCAAATATCTTCATTCCCCTTATCCCTGCGCTGATTGCGTCAGGGTTGATCACCGGGTTCACGAAGTTCTTCGTGCAGGCGGGCTGGTTGAGCGGGGAATCCCAGCTTGTCATGATGCTTTCCATCATCGGAAGTGGATTATTCGGGTATCTCGGCATCCTTGTCGGGATGAATGCGGCAAAGGAATTCGGCGGATCGGCGGCACTCGGTGGCTTGGCCGGAATCCTGATCATCAATCCGGCGATTGGTGATGTGACACTGTTCGGGGAAAATCTGCTGCCTGGACGGGGCGGATTGATCGGTGTCTTGATTGCCGCCATCTTCATGGCGTTTGTTGAAAAGAACGTTCGAAAGGTCATTCCACAGGCGATCGATATCATCGTGACGCCTACGATTGCGTTATTGGTTACAGGCTTATTGACATACACCGTATTTATGCCGGTCGGCGGTTTTATTTCAGACATTATTACCAATGGTCTTCTTTCTCTTATTGACATGGGTGGCATTGTGGCCGGATTCGTCCTTGGCGCAACCTTCCTGCCACTCGTTGTGACAGGCTTACATCAAGGATTGACACCTGTGCATTTGGAACTGATCAATACGATCGGGGACGACCCGCTCTTGCCGATCCTTGCAATGGGTGGAGCCGGTCAGGTTGGGGCGGCATTTGCCATCTTCATGAAAACGAAAAAGAAGAAGCTGAAGCGGGCGATCGGCGGGGCGCTTCCTGCCGGGATGCTTGGAATCGGTGAGCCATTGATTTTCGGTGTCACCCTTCCATTGGGAAGACCGTTCCTGACGGCCTGTTTAGGAGCAGGCTTCGGTGGAGCATTCCAAGCGTACTTCGATGTGGCGACGTTCGCCATCGGTGTTTCCGGTCTGCCGTTGATCTTCCTGGTCAACGCAGGGGAGATTCTCTACTATACCCTTGGACTATTGATTGCCTATGCGGCAGGATTCGCTCTGACGTACCTGTTTGGATTCAAGGATGAAATGGCGAGTGAGTTTGAATGATCGGAATTTCCGTCTACCTGTCTGATGAAGATGCCGAGGCAAGGATCCTTCGTGCCTCTTCATCAGGTGTCAAACTCGCTTTTACCTCTCTTCATATTCCCGAAGAATCAGGTATCAGCCCTGAGCGGGTGAGGGATCTCCTCTCCCTTTTTAAAAGGGAAGGATTCCAGGTATTCGCCGATGTATCGAAGAAAACACCTAGTATGCTTGGACTTCATCAATTTGAAGAACTGAAGGAATTAGGCGTCACGTGCCTGAGACTCGATGATGGATTCACGACGGATGAGATGCTCGAGTTATCCCGTCAGTTTCGGATTGCCATCAATGCCAGTACCGTCGGGGAAAAAGAACTTCAGGGTTGGATTGAAAGCGGGATAGCAACAGAAAACATGATTGCCTGGCATAATTTTTATCCGAAACTGGAAACGGGGCTGGATCAGGAGTATTTTCTTGATCAGCAACATCTGTATGATACGCTCGGTATTCCCGTCTATGCGTTCATACCAGGCGATGAAAAGAAGCGCGGCCCTCTGCACTTGGGACTTCCCACTTTGGAAGACCATCGCGATCAAAGTCCTTATGTCAGCGCCGTACAATTGAAGCGATGGGGCGTCGCGGGTGTATTCGTTGGCGATCCGGGCTGTTCTGAGGAACTGCTGGGAAAACTTGTACGCTTTGATCAGGAAGATATCATCGAGCTTTCTTACAGTGGAACCGGGGAAATTGAAGGGGAGTACGGGCTCAGACCGGATCCGGGCCGGGATGTGTTTCGGTTATTGGATACAAGGACAGAAAGCGGGATTCCTCCACAACATACCGGGGAGCGGCCACGTGGTACGATTACACAGGATAATGATCTGTATGGGCGGTATAGAGGGGAAATGCAGATTATACGAAATGACCTCATGAGAGATCCGGCTGTGAACGTGCTGGGAAGGATTTGTGATGGAGAATTGTCATTGACTGACATGCTCCAACCGGGTCAAAAGATTAGACTCATAAAAGTTGAATGATGAAAATAAAAAAATCCTGTCTTCCAATGGAGACAGGATTTTTTTTATTGATCAACATAGCTTTTAAATTGTTTCAGAGTGACAGAATGGAAGATTTGATATCTGGGAATCTCATATATGTGAGATTCAGGGGTAGCTAAAGCTTCTTCGGTGGTGAATGCCATTTTGAAACCGAGTTCTTTCAGGGTATCGATGGTGTCGGGTGAATATTCTCCGTAAGGATAAGCGAAGGCGAGATTCTCACCTTCTAGATGAAAGAGGCTTATACCCAAATCTTTTTTTACTGATTTTCCCGATTTGGACAATAAATAAGGTGTGAGTGCGCCACTCTTTTCATGATCCCGTTTGTGAAGGTTATAGGTGTGACTCTCATAATGGAATACATCGCATGCCTTTGTGAGTTCTTTTGTACTGAAGTACTGGACATATTCCGGGGTGTATGGCTGAATACGGTTGGAAATGGATCCGGTGATCAAGAAGCTTGCAGCTTGAAAACCATACTCTTTTAATATGGGATAGGCTTCGACATAATTATCTTTGTACCCGTCGTCAAAGGTTATGACAACACTTTTCTCGGGAATCTTCACATCCCGGGATAAAAAGGAATAAAGCTCCTCTAACGTCAATGCCACAAAATCATTTTCTTTAAGGTATTTCATTTGATTACGGAAATTCTCTGTTGTCACGATCATCGGATTAATTTCTCCGTCGATGTAGTGGCGTTTTGACAGGTCATTTTTATCTATAATACGGTGATACGTCAGGACGGGAATGCTTTTTGCTCCTTCTCCTTTTACAGTAAATGAACGTATTTCCTGCTCTGACCCCTTGATGCAGGCATCAATGCCAAGTTCCTTGTTTTCAGGGTAGGCATCTTTGTATTCTTTGGCCAGGAGATCATATTTGTTGATGAAGAACCCGAATCCTAAGAAGATAAAGCTGACAAGAAAGAGAAATCCAAAGGCAAAAGTGACTTTCATGATAAACTGCTTCATGCCCTTTTTTCTCCCTCCCAGCCTACAGATCCCGACCGCTCCAGCTTATCCCACGCCTGGGGCTTATAGAAATACGATAATGTCCCGTACACAACAAAGGCCAGATTGATCATCCGGTAAATAAAGATTTCAAAAGGAAGGAAGAGCAGGATGCGCCCAATATCCTTTTTTGAAAATGTAATGTTATGCAGATGACAAATATAAATGGTCGTGATGCTTTGATACATGAATAGGAAAACCGCCGTAAACCCGAGCAGGATCAATAAAATAAAGTTTCCCCTGTTCATAAAAAGTACAAAGGGGGTGATGATGACAGGGAAGGCGTTCAGAGTGCCGATCAGAAACTGATCCAGGAGAAAGAAGATTGAGAAACGTTTTGAGAATTTGTGGAAATAACATCTGCGATAGTGAACGAGGCAGTCAATAAAGGCCTTCTGCCACCGGACCCTTTGTTTGAACATATCCCTGAATGTACTGGGGCATTCCGTATAACAGATGGCGCCCGGGGCAAAGGCGATCTTCTCTTTTCGTCCATTCTCTTCTATCCACTTATGGAGCTTTAAGGTAATATCCATATCCTCTCCGATTGTGCTCCGGAACCCTTTGATTCTAAAGAGGGTCCCTCTCCGGAATGCTCCAAACGCTCCGGCAATCACCGTTATGGCACCGACAGTGGCCTGAGCCCGCTTATGAAGGAAGAATGCCGTTAAATATTGGAGGAACTGGTATCTTATAATGCCGCTTACCTGAAAGGTTGGTTTTAATTGATGCAGTTCACCTTTGAATGCTTGAGCGATCATGACGTTTCCACCCGAAGCGATGACTTCCCTTTCCTGGAACACATCATTCATTTCCGATAAGGCATTCGTTTCTAACATACTGTCTGCATCGAGAGTAATGATAATCTCATTTTTACTAAAGTTGATGCCGGCATTGAGTGCATCTGCTTTCCCGCCGTTTACCTTGTCCAAGACGAAGATGCTGGGATATTTAGTGGAACGATAGACATTAAGTATTTCCTTATGCTTCAATCTGCTGTCTACAGGTCGATAATATGCCTTCAAATCAAGGGTTTGAGCTAATACCTCGAGGGTTTTGTCTATGGAACCGTCATTGACGATGACAAGCTCGGCCCCACGATGATCCTGATGAAGAAAACCCTGTATACAATTCCCGATCACCTTGTCTTCATTATAGGCGGGGACAATGACAGAAAAGCTGTGATTCTTAAAGACGGCCTTTTTCTTCTTCTTTTCATTTTTGAAAATGGGAATGATGATATAAATGGTCTGGAACAACACAAAGGCGATAAATATAGCGAATGTGAGATAGAGAAAAAACATAGCATTTATCCCTCCTTACTGTTTGCTTGATAGACCCTTACATAGTCGATAAGAAACTCTTTCGTCGAGCTATCATTTGGATCGGGTGGACCGGGCCACGTTCCGCCAATGGCTGTATTAATATAAAGAAATAAGGGGGTGTCAGGTGAATACATCTTCGTTTCAAAAACGACTTCACCATCAAGCGTCCATGAAATGTTCTCCTTCTCCCAAATCAATCCATACGTGTGAAAGTCATCAGAAAAATTGGTCTCGCTGGTGTAGGTAGAATAGTCTCTCTGTTTTTCTCCATTTGAATCTGTCCAGTGAACGACAAAATAAATTTCATTCGGCACCTGCCCGATATTTTCCATGATATCAATCTCAGGAAGCCATTTTTCATTATTGGAATTTACGAGCCATAAAGCAGGGAAGATTCCTGTTCCTTCAGGGATCTTTGCCCGTATTTCCACTTTTCCGTAAGTGAATTCAAAGAGGTCTTCTGTGGTGATGGCCCCGGATGTGTAGCTCCTCTCTTTGAACCGTTCTTTTTTTGATTGTATAACCAGATGTCCATCCCTGATTTTCAGATTGTCAGGAGAGTAGTATTGCAACTCTTCATTCTTATCTGAAGCCCAATCCTGCAAGTTCCACCGGCGTTTGAAATCATAGCTGTCAAAATCATCGTTCCATACTAATGACCAGGGGCTTTCTTCTTTAACTTCTGCGGATAACGCCTTTGGAGGAAGCTCCACCTCCCTTTTTATCACTTCACTTTCCTTTGTCCCCCCCTCAGATATGGTGAGCTTTTTCTTAATGGAATAAAGAACTTCTTCATGATTAGAACAACCCGAGACTGTGAGCATCGCCAATAATATCCCCGCTATTAATCGAATCGTACTCCCCCCTTTTAAGAGAATAAGGATATTTTCCCTTTATTAAGAACATCTTGACGGAATACCTGGAGAATGCGCTTGTTCTGTATTGAGAACAATTGTAACAAAAAAAAATAAAGGGGTAAAGAATAAACAAATCAATGTGAATGTAAATTTGTTTTCCCCCCATGTTTATTGAGTGTTTAATGCCTTCCACCGGTTGAACTCCATAAAGAATGTCGTGACCGGGTGATAGGGGATGAGTCCCCAGGAGGCATTGCCTTCAGTTGCTATGACATGGATACCAAGCCAGTCTCATAAGACCGGCTCTTTTCTCGTGTTTCTAATTATGTGTCCTTCCTTTATTCCAAGTAGCTTGATACTGCCTGCAGGGAGTTCTAAAACAGAATGTGCCTGTTTAACGGGTGAGGTTATTTTCCAGGGCTGTAAGTCTTGCACGAGTTTGATCACTTTTTGTTCTCGATTGAGGAACGCTACATCAATGGGAAAGTTCATAAAGAACATATGAATGGAGTTGCACGGAATGATCCAGAGCCCTTCTTCTTCCAGGGGCCGCTTCCTGAACATCAACCCCTTTAATCTGGAGGAAAAGCAATCGGCCATCTTTAATGAATAGGGAATTGTTCGATATAAGGTGGTTTCCTCCAAGTCTTTCATCCTATCACTCCTTTAAATATATAAGATAGACCTACTATACATCAGAAAACGGATGGTTCTCAATAGCGAATAATGTCGATTTTTTTATACACTAAGACTATTTACATGTTCATTATAATGAACTATTATGAATGTACAAGGTGGTTCTTAAAGAAGAACAAATAGTAAAATATAATGAACAAACACAAGGAGGAAATACAAATGGTAAACAAAATGAAGCAGTTAGTGATGGAAGAGGAAGGGCAAGGGTTGTCGGAGTATGGAATGATTTTGGGGGGCGTAGTGGTTGTAGCCGCGGCTGCTGTAGCCTTGTTAGGACCAGAGCTTAGAACATTGTTTAACACAGTACTAAATAGTTTACGCGGTGGGGCAGGTACGTTATAGGTACACAAATAAGCCCTACTATCTTGTAAAATAGTAGGGCTTAAAATTAAAAAATGAGGTCGATGAAATTGATCACAATCTATATCACTCTCAGTCTAGCATTAGGCATATCCCTAATAACGGACATCAAAAATAGAAAAATCCTAAACATCGTCACTTTCCCCACTATCCTATTTGGCCTCCTATTCCATTCCATTACACAAGGATGGGATGGATTTTTTTTTAGCGGGGCGGGCTTACTGGTGGGGATTGGGACATTGCTGATTCCGTTCTTGCTTGGCGGCATGGGTGCAGGGGACGTGAAGCTGATGGGCGCGGTCGGGGCCCTGATGGGATCGGCCTTCACTCTGAAAGCATTTGTTGTCGTGGCCCTTATAGGGGGTTTGATTTCTTTGATCCTGATCTTGAAGAAAAATGGTCTCATGCATTCTCTTAGAAGCTTATACATCTTCCCGGTTTTGTTATCGGGGACAAAAGGCATGATTCATTTGAAGCCTGACGCGAAATCGTCCATTGCCTTTCCTTACGGTGTCCCGATCGTCCTTGGAACATTATTGACAGTAGTATGGGGTGTTGTCTCTTGAAAAGTGAAAAAGGCCAGTCTCTTGTGGAATTTGCGTTTGTTCTGCCTCTGCTTTTATTGCTTATCTTTGGGATTGTTGATTTTGGAAGGTACTTCCACGCTGCGTTGACGGTGGACCATGCCGGCCGTGAAGCGGCGAGGGCTGCCAGCGTAGGAAAGAGTGATGTGGTGGGAGTAGCTGTGAGGAACGGTTCGAGCATCGGTTTGAGTGCCGGGCAGGTACAGTTTTCGAAATCCACAGAGGAGGCTACCGTCCGCATCGTCTACCCGGTCACATTTATTACGCCTGTTATAGGATCCCTTGTTGGGACTTTACAAGTGGAAGATACCACAGTGATGAGGATTGAATGATGATGAGCCGATTAAAATCTTTATTGATGAATGAACAGGGAAATATAGCGGTGACGGCAGCCTTATTTATGATCGTTTTGTTAGGGGTGGTGGGGCTTGCTTTGGATGGGGGAAAGATTTATGCCGAAAAGAGCTCCCTGCAAAAAGCCCTGGATGCTTCCGTTTTAGGGGGAGTACAGGTCATTGCCAGTAAAGGTGAAGCAGAGGCGATCACAGTGGCGAAAAGCCTGGGAGCCAAAAACGGCCATTCCCTCGATGGAGGTACATTTTCCACTACGGGCAAATCGATAAAAGTCAGTCAGGAAGTGAAGGTGCCACTCACATTTGCCAGGTTTCTGGGTTTTAGCGAAGCGGAAGTTTCCGCATCGGCAAAAGCCATTGCAGCCCCATTGAAGAAAGGGATGAGGATTACCCCGATTGCGGTGGAGAAGGATTCCCTGCCGCATAACACGGAATTGAAATGTGAGAATACCGGAAAAAATCATGGGAACTGCGGCTACTTAGCCTTCGATGGCAGGGGGGCAAGCAATCTTAAAGACAATATCATAAACGGGGTGGAAGTTTCGGTTGGGGAACTTGGAACGGTTGAGACCGAACCGGGACAGAAGTGGGGACCCGTTCAGGATGCCTTTGAAACCCTGATCAGCCGTGATGCAGGCAAGCCCCATTGTCAAAGCGCTGCTACGGCCGACAAACAATGTGCCCGTGTCATTTATATCGTGGTCATCGATACGTGGGAAGGGGTCAAAGGCAGGGATACAGTAAATGCAGTGGGATTGGCGGCCTATTGGCTGGAAGGCATGCCTGAGAAGAAAAGGGTGACAGGTAAGTTCCTCAAAATGGTCATTCAAGGAGATATTGATGAATCGGCCCCTGATTATGGGTTATATGGTGTGAAATTGGTTGAGTAAACTCTTTATTACTAGTAGCGGGAGGATGTTATGAAAACGAAGCGTATATGGATGTGGTCCTTTGTATTTGGAATCATTGCGGCACTTGTCGCTTATGTCGTCGTCATTCCGGCACCTGCACCGGTTCCTGCTTCCACGACTACGGCGGTGAAGGACGATGGGAAAGAGAAGCAGGACGAAAAAGATCCTGAAGTGCCAAGCAGGGAAATGAATAATAAAATGATTCCCGTTGCGGAGGGGATGCGAGCCGTCTCCCTTAAAGTAACGACCCTCGAACAGGGAGTCTCAGGGTATATTGAGCCAAATTCACATATCGATATCGTTGCCTACGAATCAACAAGAGATGAAAACTCGAAAAAGGAGATGCGGACGTCTAAGCTCGTCCTTCAAAATATCAAGGTCCTCGCTTCAGGGAAATCAGCGGACGGTACCGACGAAGCCCTTCGATATGAAACGGTGACAGTGGAAGTGACACCGGCTCAAGGGGTGGAACTCAGTCTGGCCTCGAGGGATAAGGACGGATTCTACTTTATGCTCCGTGGTAAAGAAGATGCGGATATTGAAAAAAATCCCATCTCATTTTCAAGGGAAGTCTTTAAAGAAGGGGAGAGTGAGGAATAGTGATTAACTGGTTTTATTACTCAGATACGGACACGGCTCCGGGGGATCTGGAGTTACTCCTTCAGAAACAATCATATGAGCTCCACCAATTTCCACAGTGGGAGGACTTGATCTATCGAAT
This sequence comes from Rossellomorea sp. LJF3, assembly GCF_037046045.1. Taxonomy (NCBI): domain Bacteria; kingdom Bacillati; phylum Bacillota; class Bacilli; order Caryophanales; family Bacillaceae; genus Rossellomorea; species Rossellomorea sp. LJF3. The sequence goes on from NZ_JBANLY010000007.1 coordinate 18,342, forward strand.
AAAGGAAACGGATCATTCCATTCTATTCCTTAAAGCCAATGCCATCTATGACGGATTCGATCTGTGTCAGGAAATCTCGATTATGTTTCCTCATCTCTATATCATATTAATCGTGCCGGATCATTTGGATAGCACAAGGAGAGCCATGAATGTGGGTGCTTCAAACATCCTCCGTTATTCCTCCGAACAAGGGGAGAAAAAGGAAGTCATCGATCAAGCCGTTAAATACTTAAAGCTCCGTGAAAGTGGAGTGAACTTTCATCTTTCAAAAAATTGTAAAGTGATATCGGTCTGCAGTCCTAAAGGAGGGATCGGTCGCACCACTACGGCAGTCAACCTGGCAGTGACATATGCCCAGATGGGGAAAAAGGTAGGGATGCTTGACGCGAACCTTCAATTTGGTGATCTCAACATGCATTTGGATATCAGACCCAATGGGACCCTCTACGAGTGGGTGAAGGAAGAGTATGAACAACATAGCTTTTCTCTGGATAAATACTTATTTGAACATAACAGCGGAGTCTCCATCCTCCCAGCACCCCTCAGACCGGAATTTTTCGAAATGATCACGGAAACCCACATAGAGAAAGTAATCGAAGAAATGAAGATGAGATTTGACATTTTGATCATCGATGTCCCTTCCTATTTGTCAGAAGTTCATTTGAAGTGTCTGGAACGCTCGGAAGAATGCCTTTTGCTGGTGACGAATGACCTGCCGGTTTTAAAAAGAAGTAAGCTCTACATGGAAGCGCTGGATTCATTCCAATTCAGTGAAAAGATAAAGATCATTCATATGAAGGATAAGAAGAATAAGCAGGTGGACCCGAGTAAGATGGAAAGAATTCTTGAAACCACCGTCTTCGGAACATTACCAACGCAAGAGATGGTTTCTCAATCGGTTAACCTCGGGGTGCCCGTTGTTCTTTCCCATCCCCGTAAACCGATCGGGAAGAGTTTTCTCACATTAGCCAAGAAACTCAGCGATCCGGCTGCACAATTAAAACAAGAGATCCCACCAAAAACGAAAAAAGGCGTCAAACAATTAGTCCCTATGAAAGGAAGGGTGTAGGATGGCCGTTTTCAGCAAAGTTGCTCAAGATCAAAATCATAAAGGGAAGCATCAGGTTGAAGCCAATGTAACCCCTAAAACAAAGGAGTTCTGGGAAATGGGTTCCAGGCTTCATACTTATATAATAGAAGAATTGAAGAAATATCCCGGTCAGAGTGAGGAAGAGGAAAAGAGCAAAATAAAAGAATGGAGTGAAGAATTTATTAATGAAGAAGGGGGGCGTTTGACCTTTGAAGAAAAAAATCAGCTCATCGAAGCGGTGGAAGATGAGCTTCTTGGTTACGGACCGATCACCCCCCTTCTGGAAGACGCATCTGTTTCAGAGGTGATGGTCAACGGACCCCATCAAATCTACTACGAGCGCCATGGAAAGCTAATTCGAAGCTCCTTCACCTTCAGGGACGATCAGCACGTTCAAAGAATCATCGAAAAAATTGTTTCCCCCATCGGCCGCAGGGTAGACGAGAGTTCTCCCATGGTGGATGCCAGACTTCCAAATGGTTCACGTGTCAATGCCATCATCCCGCCTCTATCTTTAAAAGGACCGATCGTGACGATAAGGAAGTTTTCCGACACGCCTTTTTCAATAGAAGATCTCATCCAATTTGGGACATTGAATCAGGAGATGGCCGATTTTCTTAAGGTCTGTGTATTGGGACGCTTGAATATTTTTATCAGTGGGGGGACAGGTTCAGGGAAAACATCTTCCCTTAATGTCCTTTCCTCGTTCATTCCTCAGGATGAGAGAATCGTGACCATTGAAGATGCGGCAGAATTGCAGCTCTCACAGGACCATATTATCTCTCTTGAATCCAGACCGACCAATATTGAAGGGAGAGGGGAAATCACGATCCGGGATCTCGTCCGCAATGCGTTGAGGATGCGCCCCGACCGGATTGTGGTAGGAGAGGTGAGGGGGACAGAAGCACTTGATATGCTTCAGGCGATGAACACGGGCCATGATGGAAGCTTGAGTACGGGGCACGCCAATTCGCCCCGCGATATGCTTGCCCGTCTGGAAACCATGGTCATGATGGCCGGGTTTGATTTGCCGGTGCGGGCAATCAGGGAGCAGATTGCCAATGCCCTCGATGTCATCGTCCAACAGGTCCGTCTGAAGGATGGGTCAAGAAAAATCACCCATATTACAGAAGTGCAGGGGATGGAAGGAGAAACCATTGTCCTTCAAGACCTTTTTCATTTCAAAGAAACTGGATGGTCCCCTGATGGAAAAGTACAGGGGAGATTTGTATCGACAGGGATTCGCCCAGCATTCATCGACCAACTTGAAGGGAATGGCTTAACTGTATCCTCTTCCTGGTTCAAGGGGGAATGGTAATGTGGAAAAAGGTGTGTGGATTTTAGGCGTATTCATACTGACAACCAGTATCTTCTATATTGTTATTTCAGTGATGATGAAAAAGAGACAGGTGCAAAAGCGAATTGATCGCTTTTTTGGCACCGCTTCCTCCCGGCAAAGCGAGAAGGCTGAGGTGAAGAAGGATCCAACTTTGGAGAGAATCAGTATGGCGATTGCCAAGATATTCAAAGGTGTACAGTTCAGTAAGAAAACGAATGCCCTTCTCTTACAGGCAGGCAGCTCCATGCCGCCGGAACAATTTCTCGCGTATCGGCTGATGAGCGCCCTCTCCCTCTCTTTGTTGCTCTTCCTGCTGCAGCAGCATTGGGTGCTTGTGGTGATGGGTCTGGTTGTTGGCTTTCTCCTTCCAAAGCTGATCATGGCGAGGAGGAGGAAAAAACGACTACAAGCATTGCCGTTACAGTTAATTGATGCTCTGGGAATGATGGCGAATTCCATGAGGGCGGGCTTCAGCTTCATGCAGGTGATGCAGCTTGTCGGAAAGGAAATGCCTTCTCCCATCGGTCCCGAATTCCAACGGGCGGTCCGTGATGCTGGGCTTGGGGTACCACTCGAAAAAGTGTTTGAGGATATGGTTTTCAGCTTACCTAATAAAGAATTGGAGGTTGCCCTCGAAGCCATCATTGCTCAAAGGAGGAGCGGGGGGAACTTAGCCGAACTACTGGAAACGATGGAGGATACCATCAGGGGGAGGGTGCGGATCATGGGAGAGCTGAATACGTTGACTTCTCAAGGTAAGCTGTCTTCCTTGGTCATCACCATGCTCCCGATCGGGCTGGGCTTTTATTTATACGTTGTGGATCCCAAATATTTCGGTCCACTCATTCATGAGCCAATGGGTATTGCCATGCTTGCACTGGCAGGCTTCCTCGTATTGCTTGGCTGGTTCGCCATTCAGAAGATACTTCGGATTGAGGTGTAGATCATGAGTATTGTCTTTCTATTAATGACCATCTGTTCCTTTACATGCTTATCAGCAGCCGTCCTCTTTACCATTAACCGCAAAAGGATTGCCGTTGATCACCGGATCAATCACTATTTCACCCATATTCACCAGGTGGACTTTGATGAAAAGGCCAATAGGAAAAAGAGATCCCAGCGTCCATTTTCTCCACTATGGAACCGTGGACTGCAGCTGATCAGTAGAAAAACGAGCAAAGCGAAACAAAAGAAGCTCGATCATCTCATCCGCGATGCCGGATACTCGGGCAGGTTGACAGCGATGGAATTCCGGCTGATTCAACTGCTTCTAAGCATCGGAGGGGGAGTGGCCGTTTTCTTCCTCATTGCTCCAATTGCGGATAATGTGATGATGACGATGCTTCTGGCATTTGGCGTTTTCTTTCTTGGCTTTCAATACTGCACATTCTACTTAAGTAAAAAAAGGACGCGGAGAATTGCCGAGATTAACAGGGAAATGCCTGATTTCTTCGATACAGTGAACCTATTGATCGAGGCCGGGCTAGGATTGGATGCCGCTATCTTAACGGTTTGCCAAAAGAAGAAAGGACCGCTCTCCGAGGAATTCATGTTCGTTCTCGAAGACATGAAACGAGGAAAATCAAGAAGGGAAGCGTTCTATGAACTGAGGATGAGGGTCCCTTCCGATTCCCTGCAAAGTACGTTGACCACCATGATCCAAGCCGACTATCTAGGCGTGGGAATGTCCAAGGTCATCCGAAACCTGACCATCCGAATCCGGGAACAGAGGAGGGAATCCGCCAGGGAGCAGGCCATGAAAGCCCCTGTCAAAATGCTCTTTCCCATGGTATTCTTCATTTTCCCTTCCATCTTCATCGTATCCCTGGGACCTCTCATCGTCAAAATCCTGACAGAAGGACTCATGTAATTCGAGGGACGGACCTCCCGTGGAGGTTCGTCCCTCCATTGAAAAACTTGTCGATAAGAATTTTCCTCTAAGTGATAGACTATTCTGATTTTTCTTTTATAATGTAAATATAAGTAATTTCTGTTATTTCTAGGATTTGAATTTTTAAAAAGGGGGTATAGTCAATGCCGGGATATTATATGAAAGAGATATGGACACCATTAAAGATAGTAGGAATTAAAATTTTCCGATCAGAAGAAAATAGTATCTTTATGAAAGTCTTCCAAAAACCAAGGAAACGTATTTTCTAAAACCAATATTTTAAATACTTCTAAAAAAGCGTACGATAAAGGCAAACCCATTGAAAAATGGTGACGCAAAGCTACAGGGGCTTCCGTCGTAGAGACGATGCCAGCCAGTTACCGTGTACGCAGTTATTCTTAGATGAATATTTCCACTACCTAAAGCGCTCCAAGCACATTGATTAATCCCCATTTAACGCATATTCTTTCTTTTCCGGTTCATTGTTACCCTCTTAATTCCCTGAATTGTCAAATGACTATCATCCTGCCCTTGATTTTCTGTTATGATATTAACAACAAATATTTCGACCATAACCGGAATGAAGGGAATGCCACTCAATGACTACTGCTTCAACCATGCTGATTCAATACCTGGAAGATCATTCAGACGAATTTCTACATAATTGGCGCAAGAGTATCGTCATTTCAGATAATGATTTATATAAAGAAGAAGTGCTGAACAACGGTGTGAAGATGTTTCAATTAGTGAAGCGTGCAATCCTCATGCCCCTCACGGAAGAAGAAATCACCACACTTGCCAACAAGACAGCCCTTGAACGTGTCAATGCCAACGTGAATATCAGCGAATTTGTATATAACGTGAATATAGGTAAGAGCATCATCATCAAATGGGTAAGTAATTCCGGGATCGAACTGCGGGAATTGCAGCCATTGATTGAAGATATCAATTCGCTATTTGACCGCTTTTCCTATCTTGCCGTCAGAAAATATACGGAAATCAAAGAGCAGCAGCTCCAGGAGAAGGAACTGTATATCGATCAGACCCATAAGGAACGATTGACGATCCTGGGTCAGATGAGTTCAAGCTTCGTTCATGAATTCCGGAACCCCCTGACGTCCATCATCGGCTTCACCAAGCTCCTGCAGAACGGCTACCCTGATCTCCCCTACCTGGATATCATGCAGCATGAGCTCGAACAATTGAATTACCGCATCTCTCAATTCCTCCACGTATCGAGAAAAGACTTGATCGATAGTACAAGGGAAGAAATCCTCCTGACCGATCATCTGGAAGAGACCATCGAGTTCCTGTATCCGAGTCTTCTGGACGGGGATGTATCGATTCACTTCGAATGTGAGCCTGATATCAGGGTGCTCGGAAATCGTGATGAGTTAAGACAGGTATTTCTCAACCTCATCATGAACTCCATCGATGCCCTTCAAGAAGTGGACGGGCACAGGCAGATCAATGTCTCCTGTGATGTGAAAGAGGGCAGGACGAATCTCATGATTTCCAACAATGGTCCCCAGATCAAAGAAGAAACCATCGAAGCGATCTTTGAGCCTTTTTACACGACGAAGGACCTCGGGACGGGGATCGGCCTTTATATTTGTAAAAAGCTGATTGAAAAACATGGCGGGGATATCTTCTGCCGGTCGAATGATGAGTGGACGACCTTTACGATCGGTATTCCTGTTGAATCAAATGTCATATTGTAATGAAAAAACCTCATTCACAGGAATGAGGTTTTTTCATAGTGATAGGAGTGACAGCAGGTCTGCCGATGGAATAATAATGAATTCCGGCATCCTTCGCTTCTTCCAGGGAAAAACAATTACGACCATCAAAGAGGAAGGGGGTTTTCATGAGCCTGGCGATGGTTTTCAACCGTAACACTTTAAACTCTTCCCATTCGGTCGCAATGAACAACATGTCCTGATCCTCGATGGCATCGAAGCAATCGACTGCGAACCTCACGGTGGACCCAAGGGCAGACTTAGCTTTTTCCATGGCCACCGGGTCATATACCGTTACTGTGACCCCTTCATCCAGTAACTGTTTGATCATTTCCAAGGAAGCGGCTTCTCTGATATCATCTGTGTTTGGTTTGAAAGAAAGGCCTAATATCCCTGCCCGCTTCCCCTTTAGATCATGGATGCATTCTTTAGCCATTTGAACCAATTTCACTTGTTGTTTGGCATTTACGTGGATGACGGATTCCAATAATTCGAACTCGTGCTCCATTTCCCCTGCCATTTGAACGAGGGCATTCGTGTCTTTCGGAAAGCATGAGCCCCCGTAGCCTATGCCGGCCTGTAGAAACGAAGAGCCGATGCGCTGATCCATGCCCATTCCTTTCGCCACATCCTCTACGTTCGCTCCTAGCTTTTCACATAAATTGGCGATCTCATTGATGAAGCTGATCTTGGTTGCTAAAAAGGCGTTAGAGGAATATTTGATCATTTCAGCGCTTTCGATCGAGGTGTGTAAAACCGGTACCCCAAACGGTGCGAGCATATGTTCTAATCTTTTGGCCGTCTCTTCATCATCCGTACCGATGACGATCCGGTCACCGTTGAACGTATCATGAATGGCGGAACCCTCTCTCAGGAATTCAGGATTTGAAGCAATTCTGAACGTGACGGCTGAGGAAGAATGAGAGTCCAACCAGGATTTCACCTTGCGATTGGTTCCCACAGGAACGGTGCTCTTTGTCACCACAACCGTGCCGGTTTCCCGGGCATGGGAGCCGATGTTTTCCGCGACATCCTGAAGGTAAGACAGGTCGGCAGAACCATCCGGACGGGAAGGGGTTCCCACGGCAATGATGATGACTTCGGGTTTCCTGCAGGCAGCGTGATAGTCTGTGGTAAAGGACAAGTGGCCGGATTGGATGTTCGTTTGCAGTAATTCTTTCAATCCAGGCTCATAGATAGGGGATTCACCCTTCTTTAACGCCTCCACTTTTTCCCCGTTCGAGTCCAGACAAATAACGTGGTGACCAATCTCCGCCAGGCAAGCCCCTGTGACAAGACCGACATAGCCGGCGCCAACTACTGTTATATTCATTCCGATTCCACCTTTTCAAGCAGCTCTTTCAGGTATGACATCAAAGGCAATTGCAGTTCCGGCCTTCTCATCGCACATTCAATCGTTGCTTTAATGAAGCCGAACTTATCTCCGATGTCATAGCGGTCCCCGTCGAATACTTTGGCATACATAGAGTGTTCTTGATTATAGTGATTTAACGCGTCGGTCAACTGGAACTCTCCGCCCGCCCCGACTTGCAAGCGTTCTAAGTAAGAGAAGATTTCAGGAGTTAGAATGTATCTTCCCATGATTGCCAGATTAGAAGGAGCTTCATGTGGAAGGGGTTTTTCAACCAACCCCCGGATGCGATGAATAGGATTCTCTTCGGTTTTTTCCGTTGGGAAAGGGCTGATGATCCCGTACTTCGATACTTCTTCATCCTTCACTTTCTGGACCCCGATGATAGGTGCTTGAAACTCATTAAAGGATTCGATCAGCTGACTGACACACGGTTGTTCAGAAAGGATCATATCATCCCCCAGCATGACGGCAAAGGGATCATCCCCAATGAAGGAGCGTGCACAAAGGACGGCATGGCCCAACCCGAGGGGCTCTTTCTGTCTGATATAATGAATGTTTGCCAGATTCGCAATGGACTGGACTTCCTCAAGTGCGTCCCATTTTTCTTTTTTCTCCAAGGTTGCTTCCAATTCATACGATTTATCAAAGTGATCCTCGATACTCCTTTTGCCGCGACCCGTAATGATGATTATATCCGTAATCCCCGAATGGACAGCCTCTTCAATGATGTATTGAATGGTCGGTTTATCCACGATCGGAAGCATCTCCTTCGGCTGAGCCTTCGTGGCCGGGAGAAATCGAGTACCGAGTCCAGCTGCCGGGATGATGGCTTTCGTTACTTTCTTCTTGGGTAGGGACAGATCAGGTTGATTCACGTTCTTCACCTCCGAAAATATGTATCTTCTTCTATATTATCAGAGGATGGGGCGGGATAGCCCTTGGGAAAGGTTGGTTTTACGTGGAATTTACATGAGGTTAGTATAAAGGAGAGAAGTGATGTGGGGTGATAGGTGATATTTGGATATGAAATAAAGATTTATCGACACGGCGGCACGATTAATTGAAATGCCGCGTGAATATCCTGATTCCCGCATGAATATTTTTCAATTCGCACGATGATTTGAAAAGTAGCATGATTATGCATGAAACAGGCATGAAAGAGGCGGGGTGTTAGGTTCAGCTTCAGTTCCACAAGGGTTTCCGGTATTAATCTCTTCCATTTCATTCGAAACTAGTGGTTCAAACCATATTTTTTCACCCTAAGACGTTCTCTCTCATGAAAAAAGCCCCGACAAAACTCCTGCCGGGACCTACTTCACGTATCTTGTTCCAATCTCATTATTAACCTATGACAGCTTCAGCTTCCCGACCATCAATATAGTCATTCAGCTCCCCAGCCGGCACAGGCCTGCTAAAGTAATACCCTTGAGCATACTCACACTGCAACTCCCTCAACCATGCCAGCTGTGATTCGGTTTCCACCCCTTCTGCCACGATGGTCAGATTCAAATGCTTGGCCATGGCATGAATCGCGGAAACGATCGCTTTATTGGACTCATGATCGTCGAGTCCCATGATGAAGCTCCGGTCGATCTTCAACGTTTGAATCGAGAATTTCTGCAGGTAGCTTAACGAGCTGTATTCAATGCCGAAGTCATCGATGGCGATCGACACGCCGATTTCCCGCAGGGCCGTCAGTTTAGCCAGGGCTTCTTCCACATGGTGCATCGTCGTGCTTTCCGTGACCTCGAGTTCGATGAGGGAAGGGGGGACGTCGTATGTGTTCAGAACATCCCTGACCATGTCGACAAATGTAGCATCGTGAAATTGCCGGGAAGAAACATTGATGGAAATCTTGAACTCATGCCCCTCCTGGATCCAGATCTTCAGCTGCTTGCAGGCTTCAATCAGGATGCGGTGTCCGAGCGGAATGATCAGCCCCGTTTCTTCAGCTAAAGGAATGAAGTCCACGGGTGAAATCAGCCCTTTGACCGGATGGTTCCATCTGACCAGCGCTTCCACCCCGACGATCCGATTGGTCTTTAGGGAAAGCTGAGGCTGGTAATACAGCTCAAACTCTTCGTTGATCAGCGCTTTTCTCAGGTTTTCCTCAAGCTCGATCGGGTTGATCCCTTTCTCCTCAAGCTGATCGGAAAATAAAAGCTGATAAGCGCCTTCGCTCTTTTTCATCGTATACATGGCGATGTCAGCCTTTTTCAACAGTGTGGAAAGATCATGTCCGTCATTCGGATAGAGGGAGATCCCGATGGAAGTGGATGTGATGATGTCATGTCCCCCGATATCAAATGGGGTCTCCAGGCTTTCATGAATCGCTGCCGCCACCTTATGGACGTCATTCCGGCATCCGATGGAAGGAAGAAGGACGATGAACTCGTCGCCGCTCATCCGTGCAATGAAGCCTTTCGTTCCCAGCGCTTTCACGCATCTTTTCCCCACACGGGAGATGAGCTCATCTCCGTACCCATGGCCCAATGTGTCATTGACGATTTTAAAGCGGTTCAAGTCGAGGAGGAGGATGGCCATCTGTTCGTGACCCTCCTGCACTTTTTTCTCGAACTCTTCATTAAAATAGCGCCGGTTCGGTAATCCTGTCAGTTCATCATGATAGGCGAGGTACTGGATTTGCTCCTTGTCCCGGATCGCTTCCGTAATATCCGTCGCCAGGACATGGGCCCCCGTCACTTCCCCGTCGAGATGAATCGGCACCACGATGACCTGAATGGACATGATGTGCCCTTTCCGGTGGGGGAATTTCATTTCGAACTTCGAGGCCTTCCCGATCAATGATTGTTGGAACGCGGACTGAATCTGATCCAGATCCCTTTCCAGTACATATGAACGGAATCCCTGTCCAATAATCATCTCGATCGGATACCCCGTCATATCCGCCGCCCGCCCGTTCGCTTCCACGATGACGGCGTCCCGGTTATAGGTGAAAATGGCAGAGAGGTTATTCTCATACAAAGACTTGTATTCCTGTTCTTTCTCATAGATCTCCCTCATCTGCTTCTTATGTAAATCATTGGCCAAATGATCCGGAATGAACCATAGTGCCAGCAGGATGGCCATTTCTATGATGAAAGGGGCCATATGATTATTTTCAACCATGAAAAGATAGGAGCTATATTTCTCGGGTGAAAGGAGGGAGTAAGCCGTCAGATAGGTAATACCGGAAAAACCAAGACCCATCACCATGCTCCAAAAGATGTGCTGCTTTCCTTGATATGAACTGCTTTCCTGATTATTAAGCTGCAGGAGCATCCGGAAAAAGGGAAACGTCACACCAAGGGTCATCAGAATCGTCAACCCTATGTACATCGGTTTGAATGCGACATGAGGATAAATCAGCTCCGTATACGTCGCGAAATTCCCCGCCATCATGATCAGGGAAAAAATGAACCCTCCCTTGATGAAATTCACCTTATCCGTATTCACATCCTGAAAAAGCCGGAGAGACAAATAAATACTGAAAAAACAAATCACCAAAAAGATCGGAGCGAAATAAACGAACCGCTCGATAAAAATATCATAAGAAACCATCCACATCACGGAAGCGTGAAGCAGACAGTAAAAAATCGTATAAATAAAGGAAGGAAGCCATAATTCCTTTTTGCTTACAACCTGCCTTTGACCATTTCGCTTGAATGCTTCCTTCAACGCCAGATAGCTGCAGCCGGCCGATAATAGAACACTCAATGCTATATTTATAAAAATCACTAGAATATCAGCCATTTATACCTCCGTCAAAATACCTATTTATAACAGTATATCACTTATTTCGACGGAATTTTCTTATTTTTTGAGTTTTTCTTCGTTTAATCGACAAGGGATTAGAACTGCTTCGGGGGTTCCGAACACTTGGGAGGGGGAAGCGTTTAAAGATTTTTCGACAATTTGGCATGATTATCTGAAATGGGGCATGATTTCCGTGTATGGGGCATGAATCATTTTCATACCGCATGAAAAGCCGAATTCCCGCTTGATTCTCTCCATAAGTGGCATGATTCCAATAGTAGCCGTAAGAAGGATAAGGAAAAGTCCAAGTTCTATTAAATAATAACCTCCCTTAATCCCAAAAAGTCCTCAACAAAACAAAAAAACCTCCCCGAACCATCCGGAAGGTCACTTCAATCGTTCAATATCTTCAATCATTTCCTCATAAGGAGGATCCGACACCCCTTCATATTGCTTCAACAATACGCCGTTCTCGCTCACCAGATAAAAAGAGGTCCCGTGAACAAACTGATCCGACCCCTCCACCTTTGCCGCGGGAGTTTTAAACGACACATTCGCGAAGTGTTCAATCTCATCACGGGAGTATCCCGTCAGGAAGCTCCAGTTCCCGGCATCGAATTCGTATCGGCTGCTGTATTCCTTCAGCACTTCCGGCGTGTCATGCTCCGGATCGACGCTGATCGAAACCAATTGGACTTCATTTTCAAGTCCTGCCTCTGCAATCTTCCTATGAAGCTTAGCCATATTCGCCGTCATCGGGAGGCAGACCGTATCACAATTCGTGAAAATAAAATCGGCAATGAGGATCTTCTCTTTATTGAGAGCGGCCAATGACGTCTTCTCCCCACCCTGATCAATCACGGCCAAATCCCCAACCTCCACCTTCATCGGAAACGACTCCTCCACGTCCTGACTCTGACATCCGCCCAACAACAGAAAACCCAAGGCGACAACTGAAATCATAGACTTTACACCCACTGTGCTACCTCCTTCTATAATAGAGGTCCGTCCCTCTAGCGTGGAGGGACGGACCTTGCTCGTTAGTCGATGAATTGTTTGTCGATGAGATCGGTGAATTCTGGTTTTTCTTTCAGGAATTTGAGTTCGTAGGAGGAGTCGGCGAATGCCTGGACGGCGTCTGAATCCACTTTATAGGTGAATCCGATTCGTTCCCATGCCTGGTCGACGACTTCTTTACTCAGTTCCTGACCGGTGACTTCTTTTACATCTTTGATCGTGATTTCTTTTGCTTCTTCAGGATTTTCTTCTATAAATGACGTCGCTTCTTTATGGGCATCAACGATCTTTTGAATCGTGTCAGGATTTTCTTTTACCGATTTTCCTGACGCCACGAGTACGGAAGCAGGTAGTGTTTCCCCGAAGGAAATTTCATCATAGTTGATGATGATGTTGGCGCCTGTTTCCTGCTGGATCACGGCTGCCCAAGGTTCAGGAGCGACAGCAATGTCGACTTTACCGGATTTCAGCATATTCGCATACTGGGCAGGGTTCCCGGTAACGTGCTTCATCGTGCCGCCGATGCGCTGGGACTCGATCCCGTGCTCGCTGAGGAAGGTTTCCACCTGGACATCATGGGTACAGCCGACTGCCGGAGTGATGAAAGATTTGCCTGCAAAATCCTTAACGGACTTCACACCGCTTTCTTTACTCGCAAGCACCACGGTTCCACCCGTCGATCCGCCGCCGATGATTTTCACGTCGGCACCCGTCATATAGTTATTCATCGCTGGACCAGGTCCCACAAGACCTGCATCGATTTCACCCGTTTTCAAGGCGGTCATGAACGAAGAACCATCCGGGAATGTTTTGTATTCCACCTTCGTGCCGTCTCCCAGTTCTTTTTCATAAAATCCTTTGTCTTTCGCAACCATTGCCGGGACGTGGTTAATATTCGGGAAATAGCCGATGACGACTTTTTTGCTGACGTCCCCACCGGAGCTCTTTTCTGTCCCGCACCCGGCGAGAACCCCAAGGAATGTGAAGAAAATGGTGAGAAGTAAAAACGTTTTTTTCATTATTTATCCTCCTAACGGCGGGTGTACCCGCCGATTTATTTAAGATTCTAATCCCCAGCGTTTGATGACGGATTTCTCGATGCGCTGGAAAAGCAATTGATCGACGATTGCCCCGATGACACCGATGATGATCATGACGGCGATCACAAGGCTCATGTCACCGAAATCCGAGGCGTAGCGGAGAGTGTATCCAAGCCCCGGACCTGTACTGAGGAGTTCGCCTGCCATCAGTGCCCGCCAGGCGAATGCCCACGCAAGGCGCGATCCGGTGACCACATAGGGGATCGACGCCGGGAAGATGACCCGGATGAATAAGTCCAATCCCCTCGAGCCCATCGTTTGGGCGGCTTTCAAAAAGAGGGGGGAGACGTTTTTGATCCCCATCCGGATGTTCAGGGCCATGACGAATGTTCCCCCAAGGATGACCACGAATATGACGGCTTTTTCATTGAGCCCGAACCACATGATGGCCAGTGGCAGCCAGACGATGCTCGGAACACTTTGGAAAGCGAGAAGCAATGACCCCAGCGTATCGTCGGCGGTTTTTGATTTTGCCAGAAGTACTCCGATGCTCGTGCCGATAACTAACGAAATCCCAAGACCGATGAAGAGCCGTTTGAAGCTCGCGATCAGGTCGATGATCAAGGTTTGATCGGCTATTCCTGTATATAAGGCATCGAAGACGGAAGTGGGAGAAGGGAGGACAACCTCTGTCCATAATCCAAACCGTGAACCGGATTCCCAAAGGCCGATGATGAGAGCAAAGAAGATGATGCGTTTAAGAGCTGTGTTCATAGGCCAATTCCTCACTTATCACTTTGTCGATTTCCTTCTTTAAATAGCTCATGATATGTTCTTCGATTTTTACCATTTCTTCTTTATGGGCATTTCGTGGACGAGGGAGATCCACTTTGATATCTGCTAAAATCGTTCCGGGCCGGGTCCCCATGACGATGATCCGATCTGATAGCTTGATAGACTCCGAGATACTGTGAGTGACGAAGAGGACGGTCTTTTTCGTTTCCATCCAGATCGTTTCAAGCTGGTGGTGGAGACGGGAGCGGGTCTGTTCATCCAAGGCGCCGAATGGTTCATCCATCAGAAGGATCTCAGGGTTCATGGAAAGGGCACGGGCGATGGCCACCCGCTGCTGCATCCCGCCGGACAGCTCATGAGGATAATGATCCTGATAGTTTCCGAGCTGGACCATATGTAAGTATTTGGCGGCCTGGGCTCTTGCTTCTTTCTTGGACATTTCTTTTTTCAGTGGGAATGTGACGTTGTCCCGGACATTCAGCCACGGAAACAGGGCAGCTTGTTGAAAGACCATTCCCCGGTCTTTTCCGGGTTTCTTTATCGGATTTCCATCTACAAGGACTTCTCCCGATGTAGAGCCGGTCAATCCTGCCACAATCGAAAGGAGGGTGGATTTCCCGCAACCAGAGGGTCCCAGGATGGATACGAATTCGCCCTTATCAATCCCGAGATTAATCTCTTTTAACACTTCAGTGGGCTTACCCGTCTTATCAAGATATTGCTTATTTAAATGGTTGATCTCGATGAACATCTCATCACCCCTTATCTCATAATTCTTATTAGTTTAGTCGGAATATAAATAATACAATTATAGTATATTGGGGGAGGTTGTCAAGGTTTCCTTTATCATGTAATTTTTGCCCGAACTGAAGTCTAGACTTTTCCAATAGTCGTTTTTAACCACACCAAAGAGGGTAACCCTATACTAAATACCAAAATTTTCTTTTATACCAATAGGAGGGACCGAATTTGATTAGCCAAACGAGAGATATCGTTCAGAAATCATTGGATGCGTTACTAGAGGACGAGTCATTTTTGCCGGAAGTGAAAGGTGAGAACAGAAAGAAAGCGTTTACGTCATTGACATCGATCCTGTCGACGCCGAATCACGTACATAAATCGTACTTGCGGATTCCGCTGGATGATGAGAAGGTCGTCCGGATCCCGGCGTTCCGGGTTCAGCATAACAATGCCCTTGGGCCGTATAAGGGAGGGATCCGTTTTCATGAGTCGGTGAATGAAGAAGAGGTTGTAAATCTGGCGTCGTTGATGACGTTGAAGAATGCCCTCCATGACGTACCATTCGGAGGCGGGAAAGGCGGGATCATCCTGAATCCCCGCGAGTATTCCGAAAAGGAGCTTCATTTGATCGCGAGGAAATATGTACAGTACTTCAGCGATATCCTCGGACCGGATAAGGATATCCCGGCTCCCGATATGGGATCCGGTGAACGGGAAATGGACTGGATGATGGCCGAGTACAAGAGCATTCGCCCCGGAATGGCTTACAGAGGAAGCTTTACCGGGAAAAGCGTCGTGAATGGAGGCTCCCTTGGCCGCCGGGAAGCGACGGGGAAAGGCGTGTTCTTTACCTTCCGTTATCTAGTTCATAATTTCGTGAAGGAACAGAAGAGCCTGCTGACGAAGACGGATAATGTGTTCGCGAAAACAGCCCTTGATTATGAGGACAGACCCCTGACGATCGCCGTCCAGGGATTCGGGAACGTCGGATCGGTTGCAGCCCTTGAGGCCCATCAGTCCACACATCTGCAAAATAAAGTGGTGGCGGTGAGCGACCGGAATGTGACGCTGTACAATTCGGATGGCCTTGATATTCCGGCTCTGGTCGAGTTCACCATGAAGAATAAGGGAGACCTGCCTGCTGAGGATGGACAGTTGAAGGAAATCGGCGTGAAGGCGGAAATTCAAGAGCGTGATGAGGTCCTGTACTTGGACGTGGACGTTCTGATGCTTGCTGCCCTTGAAGATCAGGTGCATAAGGATAATGTAGGGAAAGTGAAGGCCGGGATCATCGTGGAAGGGGCGAACGCGCCGATCACGACAGAAGCGGATTTGTACTTGAGTGATAAGGGGGTCATCATCATCCCCGATATCCTCGCCAATGCCGGAGGGGTGATCGTCTCCTACTTTGAATGGCTGCAGGGCAGGGAAACCCAGTTCTACACAGAGGAAGAAGTCTTCAACCTCCTCTACGACAAAATGAAGACCACCCTCGACACCGTCCTGCCACTCTTCTTCGGAGACCCATTCCCCCTCCGCCAGAACTGCTACATCCACTCCGTCATGAAACTCTCGACGGTCCTATATCGACAGGGAAAACTGTATTAATATTTGAGGGACGGACCTTCTTTCCTAGGAGCTGGTGCTAGGAGTCGAGGTCCGTCCCTCTACATTTTTTTATGCAGGGTGTCCTTCCTTCTCCCCTTCCCCTATATATAGGGTGAAAGGAGGTGAGGCACATGGCAACAGCGGATCTGAAGTCGACGAGAATTCGTCTCGCTTACAATGACGGCCAGGATGAGAAAGGAAAGCCTAAGTTCGCGTACAAATCGTACAGCTACATCAATGCCCTGGCATCAGCCGATGAAATGAACAGTGCGGCGTTATCCATCGCAAGTCTTTCATCCAAAGCGCTTTTCAACGTTGAGAAGCTCCAGAGTTTTGACATTAATGAGTAATAGAAAGTGAGTGATATCACATGGGAAGGAGGTATAAACGATGGCGAAAGTATTGGAACTGGAATTTAAGACGGAAACGGGGAAATCGGCGAAGTTATCCATCAATGACCCGATCGAGCCGATCGATACAGTGGCAGTGAAAGCCGCGATGGACAATCTGATTGCGACCAACGTGTTCGCAAGTGCGACGGGTGCATTCGTGAGTGTGGAAGGTGCCCGGGTGGTGGAACGTAATGTGACGGATTATGATGTGATGTAGTGAGTGGAAGTGTCCTCTGTTGGGGGGCACTTTTTTATCACGTCGTGAAGCCCTTACATATATATAAAAAAGGCAGCGGGGACCAAATTGGTTCCCACTGCCTTTTTTAGAGATTAGATGTATACCTCAATCGTATTTGATTCTTCATGAAGCCATTTTTCAAGTTCCTGTCGTTTCAGTTTGATCCCGCCTCGGCGGTAACGGTTGGACAGCTGTTCAAAAGATGCTTCCTTCCCGTTCACGGAAACCCGTTGTGATCCAGGGTCGCCAAGGTGATAGACGAAGGTGACAGGGCGATTCATGATCTCGAAGTCCATTCTCAATCCGTCGAGATTGTCTGGTAATACCGGATCGATGACCCAATCTTCCCCTTCCTGACGAATACCCAAACAATTTGAAATCAGCTGGTTCATATAGATTCCCGGACCGCTTGAGTAGATTCTCCATCCGCCTTTGACTGGTACGCTTCCGTCACGCAGTTCGCTGAACCGTTCCTGTGCTTCGTAGCGGGTATTGAATTTACCGTCAGAGCTGCTGAAGTACGCATTGCTTTGTCTTCTTTCGGCATTCGGCACCACGTCTTTCAGGCCGATTGGGTTGATGATTTGCAGTCCTTGCCACACTTCATCGGTTTTACCGAGCTTCGCCATGGCTTCCACATAGCGAATGTGGGCATGTACGTATTGAAGCCCGATTTCACGGCCGAAATTCGAAGCCTGCTCGGCACGTTTAAAGTGTGTACTTACTCCACCTTCATACTTGGCGGGACGGTTCATCAACCGCACACCATCGGGACAGTAGAGATGTTCTTTGACCAATTGGTAATGAGTGTCCGCCTGTTCAGGTGTGAATAACTCTGAAATGATGCTGCGGTTCATTGGCAGAAGGCGGTAATGAATACCGGTCTTTGTATCTGTCGGATGTACCATGAACTCTGGGGACCCCGGCTCTTCCATATAAACAAACCCTGGGATGACCTCATCCTTCAGAATATAGGTGTTGAAGTCCTTCTGTATTCCTTGAGCCAATGCACGGATCTCCTGCGCCTCTTGATCAAATGTACCTTCAAGAACGGTTGCCAGCTTCTCAAGCACCTGATAGGTGAGGGCGACGGTCCAGCTGCTCGCCATATATTTTTTTAATTGAGCGTTGGCGGGCTGCAGGGTATCGTCCCAATCTCCATCACCATAGGAAGACAAGAACGTGTCATGGAGGAAATTGTCCTTGATGTAAGAGATTTCTTTTTGAATATGGTGAAGCAGTGTTTCTTTTTCCTCAGTAAAACCAAATCCGTCCCGTTCTGTATATGGGATTCTTTCGTTCAGAATGCTGTAATCGTTCGTAGCTGCGATATAGTCGCCGACGACTTTCAGCGGCCAGACGATGATATCCCCGTGGCTGTCGTCCTGTTGGAATTTGTAGTACCGGTCAAACATGAACCATTGCGGCCAGTTACCGTCATCCTCATACTGATGGGAGTAGACGGTTTGAATGATTTCTTTGATCGATTGATAATTTTGAGTCGCCATGAAGTATTCTGTCGGCCCCTGGCAGACATCACGGGTTCCCCAGGCTGCTCCGCCGTATTGTTCCAATCCGTGGGGAACGGAATAATGAACGAGCATGTTATGTGTGTACCACCAGGCGAGGGAGTTCACTTTTTCCAATTCTGCAGGAACATCGTCGCCTAAGGATAGCCTGAATCCGTTCATGACCGTATGATAATAGGCACGATACTTTTCGATTTCTTCCGTTATATCCCGTGTCTTAAACGGTTGCTCTTCCCCGTCGATCAAGCCCTGGATCGTCATCTTCCATTCGGGCGTTTCACTTACATCGATGACAATCAAGGAGGCAGAATTTTTTTCAACGTTCTGTGCCATTCTTTCTTCGTTCCCCACTTTAATGGAAGCGCCGTCCACTTTCATCCGGTAGTGTAACTGCGGGAAAACCTCACTGCTCTCTGACTGGCGGTCAGCTGAGATCGTCAACCCGTTTTCCTCATCTTCCACATGAAACCCGACTTCATATTCATGATTGTTCATCGTGACCTGATTGGTGACAAGGTAGCGGTGGTGCTGCTTGTTTTTTGATTCGACATGAAGCCTGACTTCAGGTGAGTCCACAACGGTAGAGTTGGTGACGATGATCGTATCATCAGCCGTTTTATAGTACCAACGCGCATAGTTGAATCCGAGTTCAAACATGGAAGGCATGGCAAGTAATCGATATGTGCCGCCCGACTCGATGTAAATCCGCTGACCGGACGTTTTCATCACGTTCAGGTGATTTCGTTGATTCGTCAGCATTTTGTTGAACGACGTGTTGCCGACAACGAGCTGTGAATTGAATAATCCATACATGAATGAAGTGGTGGTGATCGTATCTTCTTTCAGCTGATGGTTCTGTCCTGACATCAGGATATGCCCATGGGGTCTTTCGGTCATCAATTCTTTTTCTTTCAATACGACATGTTCATGGGTCTCTGTGAAGAAGGAGAGGAGTGAATCTCCTTCGCGCTCTTCATTATGTCTGGTAGGGAAATAGATGCTGACTTCTTCCTCAGTCATGGATAGAGAAGAAAGTGGATCACCGAATTCAGGGTTCAAACGTACTTGTTCTTTTAATGGAGCGAATTCAGATTGAACCTGTGCCGCTTCTTTCCGTGCGGCTTCTATATCTTCCTGAAACTCCAATGCAGTAATGGCCGCTTCATGATTTTCTTTGAAGGCGCCATAGAAAATAATATGCGTCGACCCGTTCAGTCGTATTTTTTCTGATTGAAGCGCTGTATAAGCAAATTCATATTGGTAGACTTCGTTTGCAAGGGTGGCGCTTTTTAACGCTTCAGGTTCGTTCGTATCTTTATATGTCAGTCCATAAAATTGAAACCCGTCAGTGGAGTAGCCGCTTGTCTTGCCGAGTGATCCCTGTTGAATATAGGGGAATCCGCTTGATTGGGGCTGGTTTTGCCGGGAGCAAAGGACGTAGCCTTTCTCTTCATCCTGAAACACTTTATGGTCGATGTACTGTGACATATAGGCTTCGTTGGAACGAACGGCCCCCATGTCTGCAAGACCGAGGTCCTGACCGTAAATGACGTCCACTTCAGCGTCCGTCCCATCAAGCCTCACATCCCAGAACCATACGCCTTTACTTGTTAAGGTGAAGGTGACTTCATAGGAAATCGTTTCATATGATCCCGTCCATTTGACCTGTGATTCCGCGAATTGCACGGTGCTTGATGACTTCACGCCGATCAGAGGGATGGAGTGGATTCCTGCAGCCTCATGAATACGCAGATACAGATTATTGAGTGAGCCGTCGATCGGGTTTGTCATTAACTGATTGATCATATTCTGTTTATGTGTGACGGTGAAAAGGTCACCTGTTTTTAAAAATTCAAATTGAAGATCCCCTGATGTTACTTGAACATGTGAATGCATCGTTTTCCCCTCGATTCTTCTATTTTGTCAGTGTGAATGTTTTCTCCGTGACGTCTTTGCTGTTTCTACCGATAAAAGCGATGAACGTACCCGGATCGCTTTTATATTGAAGGTCAGAATGATGATACCTTAATTGCTCTTCCGAAATCGTAAACGTAACATTTGTCGTTTCTCCCGGCTTCAGGCTGATTTTTTTGAAATCCTTCAATTCTTTTACAGGGCGAATCACTTCTCCGCTGTGATCCCGGATATAGAGCTGTACGACTTCCTCACCTGCAACTGTACCGTCATTCTTTACCTGAATGGAAATATCGAGGGAGTCTGCTTCGCTCATCGTTTCCCGGGATAGAGTCACGCCGGAATAGGTGAAAGTGGTGTAGCTTAAGCCGAAACCGAATGGCAGCAGCGGATCGTTCGGGATGTCGAGATAGTGTGATACATACCGTTCCTGTGCATCGGGTGCCCCTTGAGGTCTGCCTGTATTGAAATGGTTATAATAAACAGGCACCTGGCCGACATGATAAGGGAAGGACATGGTTAAACGTCCTGAAGGATTCACGTCTCCATATAATAAATCGGCTATGGCATTCCCGCCTTCCGTACCTGGATACCAGGCTTCCAGCACGGCGTCTGTTTCGTCCAAAACTCCGTGTAAGTCAAGGGGGCGTCCGTTGAACAGAACGGCAACCATCGGCTTATCCAGTGATTTCAGATGCCCGATGAGTTGTAATTGAGCAGAAGGGAGCTGGATATTCGCTCTGCACCCGGCTTCACCGCTCATTTCCGAATCTTCCCCTAAGGCCAATACGATCACATCCGCGTCACGGGCGGCTTTCACTGCTTCCTTCACCTGGGCGTCTGTGATGCTTTCGATGTCACAGCCTTTGGCGACAGTCAGTTCGGTGGTTTTCTTCAGGATTCCCTCTTTCACTGTGACGGCTTCCTCCCTTGAACCAAGCCACGACCATGGCCCCAATATGTCCCCGTTCTCTGCAAACGGGCCAATGAGGGACACTTTCTGCACCTTATGAAGAGGGAGGATCTGTTCATTCTTCAATAGGACGGAAGATTTGGCAGCAAGCTCCCGAGCGGCGTTTCGATGTTCTGCGCTCATGACGACTTCAGCTTCACGCTCCACGTTTGCCCCGCGATACGGATTTTCAAACAGTCCCAGCTTTTGCTTCAGCTGTAAGATTCGTAGAACGGCTTCATCAATAAGTGACTCGTCCACCATTTTTTCCTCTACAAGCTCTTTCAAGTGGCTTACATAAGCGGTGGTCATCATTTCAATATCCAGACCGGCCGTAATCGCCTTCAATGCCGCTTCCTTTTCGTTCTCCGCCACTCCATGTGGGATCATTTCCTTCACGGCTCCCCAATCAGAAATGAGCACACCGTCAAATCCCATCTCTTTCCGGAGGAGGTCCCGCATCAACCGTTTGTTTCCGGTTGCAGGGATGCCGAAGACGGTGTTGAAGGCTGTCATCACCATTTCGCAGCCTTCATCCAAGGCAGCCTGGTAGGCAGGCAGATAATTCTCACGAAGCTCTCTTTCAGACATATCGACGGTATTATAATCACGTCCGCCTTCTGGTGCGCCGTAAGCAGCAAAGTGCTTCACACATGCCGCCACCCGTTCGACTTCCGTAGTCAATTCCTGACCTTGGAAACCGCGGACGAAGGCCCGCGCGAATTCACTATTCAGAAAAGGATCTTCTCCCGTTGATTCCATCACTCTTCCCCAACGAGGATCCCGGACAAGATCGACCATCGGGGCAAACGTGACATGAACACCTGAAACGGAAGCTTCCTTTGCTGCAATCGCCGCGCTTTTCTCCGTCAATTCCAGATCCCAGGAACAGCCGATGGCGAGTGGGACAGGGAAAATCGTCTTGAATCCATGGACGATATCGGACATGAATAATAGGGGGATCCCCAGCCGGTTTTCTTCCAGGTGCGTGCGCTGGATGTTGATGATTTCTTTTGCTCCCGATGCTCCGAGGACGGAACCGCTGTTTTGAACGACTTCTCCGGTCACACCCATTTCAGCCATAGGTCCTGTGATTTGTCCCTGTTCTTTCGCTCCTTTGAAAAAAGGGGTGGCCAACTGCATAAGCTGGGCGATTTTTTCATCCAATGTCATTTGTTTCAATAGTGAAAGCAGCTTGTTTTCGCTCATTGATAGACCCTCCGTATGACGATTCATTTGTATATTTTTTAATTTTTAGTGAAACGTTTCGATAAACAATTGAGTTGAATTATAAGCGGGTTTCAGCGGGTAGTCAACCCGTCCATTCTTATCCATAAACTACCTTTCATTGCTTCATATCGTTATTTTACTGGAGTTATAGGTGCCTTTGTCTGGATGGGGATAGGTTGAATTAAGTTATTTCTAAAAAAGTGTTGAAAGCGTATTCACGTTTGATTATAATATAGTCATCGAAACGTTTCAATAACTTGAATGATTTTTCATAACAGAAGAATTCATTCAATGCGCTCTATCATTATTAAAGGTGTCAAATCAAATGGGAATGGAGATGGGGAAATGAAAAAGAAAATGTGGTCCTTACTACTAATCGGTATTCTGGCTTTATCCACGATTCTTACCGCCTGCGGAGGCAATGGTGAGTCGAAGGATGGAAAGAAAGAAATCACCGTGTGGGCGATGGGTGAAGAAGGTAAGAAGCTGAAGGAAATGGCTTCGAAGTTTGAAGAAGAAAACAAAGATATCTCTGTCAAGATCCAAGCGATCCCTTGGGGGAATGCTCATGATAAGCTGCTTACGGCAGTAGCTTCCGGGAATGGACCTGATGTCCTTCAACTAGGGACAACATGGGTGCCGGAATTTGCAGATGCAGGCGCGCTACTTGATTTGACTCCATATTTGAAAGATTATCCGGAATTCAAGCCGGAAAACTTCTTTGAAGGTTCCGTCACATCCATGAAGTATGATGATAAAGTCATTGGAGTTCCATGGTATATCGATACACGCGTACTATACTACCGTACAGATCTATTGAAAGAAGTCGGGTACGACAAGGCTCCTGCTACATGGGATGAATTGAAGGATGCCGCCGGTAAGCTGAATGATCGAGGCGACGATGTATATGGTCTTGATATCGACCGCAATGACCAGATCACACCATTCATTTTTGCATGGCAGAATGGGTACGAATTTGAAGGCAAAGATAAGATGAACTTCGATTCTCCTGAATTCAAAGAGGCGATTGAGTATTATACAGATTTCTTCGAGGAAGGAATCAGTCCTACAACAGAAGGGATCGATATCGTACAGGCATTTAAAGATGGCGTGAAACCAATGTTCTTCAGCGGTCCATGGATGATCAATATCATCAACGATCAGGCACCTGATTTGAAGGATAAGTGGGCAGTAGCGGTAATGCCGAAGAAAGAAACGAATACATCAAGCATGGGCGGTTCCAATCTTTCTGTCTTCCATAATTCTGAGAATGTGGACGAATCCCTGAAATTCATTTCCTATATGAATGAAGTGGACACTCAAATGGAATGGCTGGACGTATCCAATACCCTTCCTTCACGCGTCGATGCATGGGAGAAACCTAAGTTAAAAGAAGATCCGATGCTGTCTGTCTTCGGTCAACAACTGGAAGATACTAAAGCATCACCGCAAATCAAGGAATTTGAAGTGATTGCACAGGAGTTCCTATCTACCATCGAGAAAATCACGGTCGGTGGAGCCGATGTGGACAAAGAGCTTGAGAAATTCAACAAGAAAGCAAATGAAATCGTAGAGAAGTAAGAGAGACTAAATAAATATAACTGACGCTGGCATAAGAATAAAATGGAGTTACAGGTGTACAGCCTGAACTCCATTTTTAACATCACTTTGTGTCAGGTTTAGATAGGTGGGATATCATGAGCAATGGATGGAAAAACAGTATGAGCAAAAATAAGCATCCCTATGTGTTTATTGCTCCTGCAGTGATCATTTTAACTGTTTTCAGTATTGTTCCTATTATAGTAGCTTTTTTGATCAGTTTCACAGACCTTGATTTAAAAGGGCTGGCCGACTGGTCGAATGTCAGCTTCATCGGCATGGACAACTACTCAGCGTTACTTTCAGATGAATTGTTCCATAAGTCGATCTTCAACACTTTGTTCTATGTGGTCATTGGTGTTCCTCTTGTCATTGTTTTCTCATTAGGGATCGCTTTGCTGCTGAATTATGGGACAAGTAAACTGTTTACCGTATTCCGCGGGGTATACTACATGCCTTCGATCACCAACATCATTGCCGTTGCCGTGATATGGGGGTTCTTATACAATACCGAATACGGATTATTTAACTACTTACTGTCTTTACTGGATGTCGAGAAGATTCCTTGGTTAGGAGAGCCAACGATCGCCAAGTTATCGTTGATTGTGTTAGCCGTATGGAAAGGGATCGGGATCAATATGATCATTTTCCTTGCAGCCCTGCAGGGAATTCCAAAGTCCTATTACGAAGCGGCGGAGATGGATGGGGCGAACCGTTGGCAGGTATTGAAGAATGTGACGATCCCGCTACTGCGCTACGCCACGTTTTTCGTCACGGTCACGACGCTGATCGGATGGCTGCAGTTCTTCGAGGAGCCATTCGTCATGACGAACGGTGGACCACTTGATGGAACGATTTCAATGGCGTTATTCATCTATCAACGAGGATTCCAGTTCAGTGAATTTGGATATGCAGCCGCAGGCTCATTCATCCTGTTTGTCATCATCATTATCATCACGCTTCTTCAATTTAAGTTAAGAAAATCTGATACAGAATATTAAGAACGAAACTATACAGTATCGGGGCTGAATATATGAAAACCAAAACGACGAAAAGTAAAGCAGAAAAGCTGGTGATCATCCTCTTGCTGACACTCGGCGGAATCATTGTTTCCGTGCCATTCATTTGGATGATCTCAAGCTCGTTCAAGCCTGAAAGTGAAGTGCTTCAAATACCGCCAAGCTTGATACCGGAAAATCCGACGCTTGAAAACTACGTGAATTTATTTGAAAGCATGAATTTCGGAGTGTATTTACGGAACACGCTTGTCATTGTGTTATTTTCCTTTGTCGGCCTATTTTTTAATGCCATGGCCGGGTATGGGTTTGCGAAATATCAATTTAAAGGCAGGGAGAAAATCTTCTATATCGTGCTAGCCACGATGATGATTCCTGCACAGGTGACGATGATCCCTGTCTATTTGATCCTGAATGAAATGGGACTGACGAATACGATGACGGGGATTGTGCTGCCGGGACTGGCCGCGGCCTTCAGTATTTTCTTATTCAGGCAGTTCATGACGACGATCCCGACTGACCTGATCGAAGCAGCCAGACTCGACGGAGCAGGGGAATTCTATATTTTCTTCCGCTTGATCGTACCGATTGCCAAGCCGATCTTCGCCGTGCAGGGGATCCTCACGTTTATCGGTGCGTGGAACAGTTTCTTATGGCCGTTGATCATCGCCAACGATGAAAGTCTTTACACATTATCGGTCGGGCTTTCCCTGCTGCAGGGTCAATATGCCAACAATTTCGGCCTGCAAATGGCGGGTGCAGCCTTCATGGTTGTGCCGATCATCATCATCTTCTCCTTCTTCCAGAAATACATCGTCGAAGGGTTTACGATGTCAGGCATCAAGTAATGAATGGTAGAAGTGTACCAGGTACAGTGCTATATGAATGTACCTGGTACATTTCTTTGAATGAAAAAGGTTTATGAATAAGAGTATTGAGTGAGTGGCAGACATCCCTGTTTCAGAAGGGATGGTACAGTTTATACTGGAATAATCACGATCAGTCCCGTATCGTATCCAGGTGGGGGGAACGACCAGGAATACCGGATCGAATCCGCCAAGATGCTTGCAACGGTCCTCCACATGATGCAGGGCACACCCTTTATTTATCAAGGGGAAGAAATCGGGATGAAGAACAGTGATCGACCGACAGACATCAACTTCCTGCGTCCCTATGAAGCGATTGTCTATTTGTTAGGAAAATAACCCAATACTTGAAGCGCTTTCATGTATAATGAACAGAAGAAATCAGTCAAAAAGGATGCCTTCATTTATAGAAGCAATAGGATGTGAACTTATGGCAACCATCAAAGATGTGGCTAAGCTTTCCGGAGTCGCTGTTTCGACCGCTTCTTATGCCTTGAACAACAGTAAGAAAGTCAGTGAAGAAACACGACAGAAAGTGTTAGCGGCAGCCAAACAATTGAATTACCAAAAAAACGGGCTTGCTTCCGATTTGAAGCGGACAAGCACGAATACCATCGCCTTGATCCTGAGCGATCTATCAGGACCTTACTATTCTGAACTCATCAAGGGCGTACAGGATGTGACCTCCACGAACGGATATGATTTGATCGCCTGCAGTTCCATCGGGGGAGCACAGTCCACCGCCGTGAAATTTTTAAAAGAAAAAAGGGTCGATGGCGTCATCATCCTTGCTCATAATATCGATGACGGGACCATCCTGGAATCGGCAAGGGAAGGCTTTCCGATCGTGGTCCTGGACCGGAGCCTCAAAAGCGATTACGTCACCCAGATCGAAGTCGATAATGTTCACGGAGCGTTCGTGGCAACGGAACACTTGATTGAGAGTGGGAGCCGTGACATCGCGTTTATCAGCGGACCTTACAACTCCCATGATAACGAGCTTCGTTTCCAGGGTTACCGTGAAGCTTTGGACAAACACGGGATCGACTATAAGTCGAAATGGAAAGTATCCGGGGGCTTCACCCGAGAAGGGGGCTACCAGGCGACCAAAATGCTGATCGCGCAACGGGATGTCCCACAGGCCATTTTCTATGCAAACGATGAGATGGCCATCGGCGGCTTGCAGGCACTGAACGAAAAAAACATTTCTGTTCCAGGGGATATTTCCATCATTGGCTTTGACGACATCCAACTGTCAGAATACGTGTCCCCGCCACTGACAACCATGCGGCAGCCGAAATATGAAGCGGGTGCGCTTGCCGTTCACCTGATCTTTCAGATGCTCTTGAAGGAAGAGGTCGATTCGTATTACAAACTCACAACGGAGCTGATAGAGAGGGATTCGGTGAAAAGTCGTTGACTGAGTGGAAGAACTTGACCTTTCCTGCATGGGAGAGGTCGTTTTTTTGTATGTTAAAAATCTTTCGTTGCTGCGGCAGTAAAGATAACGCTTACATAAAAATACTCCCGAAATCCACTATTGACTTCCCGTCCCATACCCAGTATTATCCTCTATAAGATAAATTTTTGAAAATTACATACATTCAATTATCCAGAGTGACCGAGGGATCAGGCCCTATGACGTCCGGCAACCTCCAGTATTGGAACGGTGCTAATTCCTGCAGGATGATTTCATTCTGAGAGATAAGTCGAGATAAACAGGCGATGCTTCTTTCAGTTGAAAGAGGCATTTTTTATTGGAGAAAAAGGGGTGTGCACATTGATCGAGATTCGGAATCTAGTAAAAACGTACAAAACGAAAAAGCAAACGGTGGTCGGTGTCGACAACGTCTCTGTCACCATCAAAAAAGGGGAGATCTTCGGGATCGTTGGATACAGCGGAGCGGGGAAGAGCTCACTCATTCGCTGCCTGAATCTATTAGAAACCCCGACATCAGGGGAAATCATCATCGATGGACAGGATTTTACGAAGCTCACATCCAAGGAGTTAAGACTTGCCCGGCAAAAAACGAGCATGATCTTCCAGCACTTTCACCTGATCAAATCGAAGACGGTGTTTGATAATCTCGCCTTTGCTCTGAAAGCGGCACATGTACCGAAAGCGAACATCAAACCAAGGGTCGTCGAGCTCCTGGAGATGGTCGGCCTCTCAGACAAAGCCGACGCCTACCCGGCCCAGCTCAGCGGGGGACAAAAGCAGAGAGTCGGGATCGCAAGGGCGCTTGCCAACAACCCATCGGTATTACTGTGTGATGAAGCGACGTCGGCCCTCGATCCGAATACAACGAAATCGATCTTGAAACTTTTGAAAAAAATCAACAAGGAACTGGGCTTGACGATCGTGCTCATCACCCACGAAATGGAAGTGGTGAAGGAAATCTGCGACAGGATGGCCGTGATGCAGGAAGGGAAGATCGTGGAGGAAGGTCCCGTGTATGATCTGTTTGCCGAACCAAAACAGGCTTTGACGAAGCAGTTCATCGAAACGATTCTCCAATTCGAACTGCCGCAGCACCTGGTAGAATCGAGAAAAGGGAAGCTCATCAAGATTCAATTCAAAGGATCCATCGCCGAGGAAAGCGTCGTATCAGAGGTGTTTCAGCGCTACAAGGTGCGGGGGAATATCCTCCATGGCAAGATCGAATATATTCAGGATGTCCCACTCGGGATCTTCATTATGGAGCTGATAGGATCAGCTGATGAAATCGAAGCGGCGATCCGTTATATCACGGCGAAGACGCAAAGCCTGGAGGTGCTGGAGGATGCTGCCTGATTCATTGACTTCTATATTGCCAGAATTGAATAAAGCCTTTTTTGAAACGGTGTATATGGTGGGGATTTCACTGGCTGTAGCGATCATAGTGGGACTGCCGTTGGGGATTCTTCTATTCGTCACAGACAAGGGACTGTTCCTGCAAAATAGTTTCATTAAAAAAGTCGTCGGATTCGTGGTGAACATGGTCCGTTCTGTTCCATTCATTATTCTATTAGTCGCACTCTTACCCTTAACCAAACTATTGACCGGGACAACGATCGGACCGACAGCGGCATCCGTATCACTCTCGGTAGCGGGCATTCCGTTTTTTGCGAGAATGGTAGAAACGTCCCTCAGGGAGATTGATAAAGGCGTCATCGAAGCCTCGGTTTCCGTTGGGGCGAGTCCATGGATGATCATCAAGGACGTGCTGTTACCGGAAGCGCGGCCTGCCGTCATTCAGGCGATTACGATTACAACGATCAGTTTAGTCGCCTATTCTGCCATGGCCGGCATTGTAGGCGGAGGAGGAGTCGGTGACCTGGCGATTCGCTTCGGATATTACAGGTACGATAACACGGTGATGATCACCACCGTCGTCATTCTGATTTGTTTGGTTCAGCTCATCCAATATACGGGTGATGTGTTTGCAAGACTGGTGGATAAACGATAAATAGGGGGAACAACAAGTGAAAAAGTGGATTCTAGTAGCAGCATTAGGATTAACAGTGAGCTTACTGGCTGCCTGCGGCGGAGAAGAGGCAAGC
This sequence comes from Rossellomorea sp. LJF3, assembly GCF_037046045.1. Taxonomy (NCBI): domain Bacteria; kingdom Bacillati; phylum Bacillota; class Bacilli; order Caryophanales; family Bacillaceae; genus Rossellomorea; species Rossellomorea sp. LJF3. The sequence goes on from NZ_JBANLY010000007.1 coordinate 48,012, forward strand.
TCGGAAGACAAAAAAGAAGTAACCATCGGAGCCACATCAGGTCCATACAGTGATATGGTGACCAAAGCAATCAAGCCTGGTCTTGAAGAAAAAGGCTATAAGGTTGAAGTGAAGGAATTCAGTGATTACATACAGCCGAACAACGCACTCTCAGAAGGGGACCTGGATGCAAACCTGTTCCAGCACAAAATCTACATGGAAACCTTCGCGAAGCAACATAATATGGATTTATCTGAAGTGATTGTCGTACCGACGGCGCCGATGGGGATCTACTCACAGAAGTTCAATTCCATCAAGGACATCAAAGAAGGCAGTGCCATCGCGATCCCGAATGATCCGACGAACGCCGCACGTGCCTTTCAAATCCTGGAAGATGCCAAGCTGATCACGTTGAAGCCGGACACAGATCCATTGACCGTATCCGAAAAAGACATTGATGAAAACGTGAAAAACCTGCAGTTCAAACCGATCGAAGCGGCACAGCTTCCAAGGGCTGTCGACAGTGTCGATCTATCAGCAGTACCTGGGAACTATGCACTGGCAGCGGACATGGACCTTCTCGATGCCCTGCAACTGGAGGACATGCCTGACCAATACCGAAACCGAGTAGTCATGAACACAAAAGACGTTGACTCACAACTCGCCAAAGACATCAAAGCAGTCGTCGAAGCAAACCAATTCGAAAAAACCATCGACAAAGAATTCAAAGGCTTCGGCAAACCGGAGTGGATGGAGTAGAGGGACGGAGTAGAGGGACGGACCTCCATTTTCACCGTAATCAAATAGCAGAACGTGATAGGGACGGGCTTCCGCATGAAAATGCGGAGGTCCGTCCCTCAACTATTATAGGCAGCACTTCTTATATTTCTTTCCGCTTCCGCACGGGCAGGGGTCGTTGCGTCCGACTTTGTCTCCTATTTGGACGGGTTGAGTTACGAGGAGTGGTTGCTCATCCAATGAATGCTTTTCCACTTCTTCGATGAAACTCTTCCACTGTGAAAGCTTCGGGTGATCGATCCCATTCATGACGCAGTTCACGTATAGGGATTCTTCGAGACAAAGCATGTTTTCATCATAGCCTCCTTCGATGAGTGCTTCGATTTTGGGAATCGCCTCAGCTGATAACTGCTGACATAAATAATCAGCGATCAGTGTTTTAGCGGTAAGGTCATCTGTTTGATCAAATAATCGTAACAGTGCTTGTTCCGCCTCTACGCTCTTTATTCTGCCTAATACATCCAGGGTATAGAAATAGGTGTTACCATATAGAGCTACTTTTTCAACCTCACGCACCACCTGATCTGTCCCTATCTTCACCAGGGCATTGGCCACTTCCTCCAACAGCAGATCTTCTGCTTCCTCATTTTTGAAAAGGTTCACCAACTGCGGGATTACGCTCTCTTCGCGGATTTCCCCAGCCATATATACCGTGTATACTAGATTGAAGCCGTCCAGCTCATCTTCCTCAATCTGTACTTCCCAGCCTTTTATTTCGCCTTTCTTAACCAGCTCGTGAACGATCCTTTTCCCTTGGTCAAAATACACCTGGTCATACTCATTACTATTCAAGTAAAACATGATGTCAGCAAGCTCCATGAATAATTCCTCATCTTTTAAATCAGGAAGCTTCGCGATTTTCTTCAGTTGTCCTTCATCTATAAAAGGCTTTACTTCATCTCTGTATGAAATCAGTAAATCTGTATCGGCATTCGCAATTAATTGAATGTAGAAGAGTACGTCGGCATCCTTTTTACTCAGTCTATTCAACCGATTGACTACCTTCTTCATCCCTTCCTCATTCAACGGCATGTACATTAAGTAAGGAAGAATAGGCGAAGAGTATTCCGAAACCTGTCCCCGGTCATTGGCTTTTAACCCGGTTAAAAATGTATCACCATCAACCAAATAGGAACCTTCCAACATCTCAATCGCATACCTCTGCACAAACGGGTCCTCACTCAAAAAATAAGGCTCGACCCTCTCAACAAAACGGTTCATCCAACCATCCTTTATCATCGTATTTCCTTCAGTGTAATGGGTGGGAGGGGAAAAGGGAAGAGGGACGGACCTCTACATACAAGCAGCTTCGATTCGAATGCAACGAATACATGAAGAGGCTGACCCAGAGGGAACGTTACCGTTGACTTTTATACGAGTCCCCTAATGGCAATAATGGTAACGAAGGAGAGGATCACTGATGAAAACGGCGGCAATAGTCACATACATGGGAATACTATTTTGTTTAACCTGTACCGAAAATATCCACAACTTACTCAACTACTATGATTTGAGATTTCAATGGACAGGTCAACCTGACTTTAAACCGTTTTTCAACCTTACAGACTATCCATTTAGCAGCCCGGGATATTTACGACAAAAAGCGGGTCATGCTTTTTGTTTCTTTTGGCTGGCTGCTTTTTTTCATTGGATATTTAAAAGGCTGAATACAGTATTTTTATTTTCTGTTGCGTACGCATCTTTTACTGAAATCGCACAATTATTTTTTTCCAGGACAGGTTGTTTATTAGACGTGTGTTATGACAGTGTGGGAATACTATTATTTATTTTTATAGGTAAAAGTCTTCATTATATGGACAGGTCAAAATCCAAATGGCAGTCAAATTCTACACATCATTAAAGATATCCTGTAGGGACGGGTATCCCTCCTTTTCGACATGTTTCTTTAAGAAAATATGAATCTATTGTCCCATTTTTGTAAATTTTTATATAATTCAATAATCCTCGACAAAAAAATGATATATTTATAGAGTGCTTGGTTTACATTTTTCAACAGAATATGAACTAAGTGTAATAAAAAAGCGGGGGTGTTTGGAAATAGGTAGATTTTAATGATTATGTTTCGTAAATCTACGTATTTTTGGCATGAATCGAACTTTCCAGGGGAAACAACTATCCAATAAAGTAAGCGCTTACAAAACCTTAGAAGGTATTGGTGCCATAGACAAAGGGACTAGGACAGGTTTTTGAAATAGGCGAATGAATAGATACATAGGCTTATTTCGCAGGTGGAACAACAATTTGAGGAGGAACCAGTTTGAAGGTAATGAAGAAACAGTTGTTCATATTAACAACAATTTTAGCCATGCTTGTAAGTTATATTGTTCCGATGAGTTCAACGGCTTCTGCAGCAGACTATTTAACTGTCCAGGAAGCGATCGCGAACAATAGTGGTACAGGTACCGTTACGGGGTATATTGTAGCTCACACAAAAGCTACTAACAGTTATGATTTTGAAGCTCCTTTCGCAGGAGATACAAATTATGCCATTGCAGATAGTCCGGATGAGACGGATCCTTCTAAGATTCTTCCGGTCCAACTTCCATCTGCTTTCAGAGCGGAATTCGGTCTGCTAACAAACCCGGAGATCATAGGAAAAAAAGTCATTATTACTGGAAGTCTGGAAGATTACTTTAGCGTTCCGGGAATGAAATCTCCTACTACCATGACTTTTGAAGGGGAAGAACCTGATGAGCCTGCACCATATGATGGCATTGAAGGTTTGAGGATCCACGATATCCAAGGGGAAGCACATACATCACCATATAATTCAGAAAAGGTAAAAGGCGTAGAGGGGATCGTCACTCACGTCGTGGATGCCAGCAATTTCTACATGCAAGATGCCCAAGCAGATGATAATGATAAAACATCAGAAGCAATACTTGTCTATAAGCCGGCTCATGGAGTGAAGCTTGGTGATAAAGTGGCTGTTGATGGTCAGGTGAAAGAATGGGTACTGGATGGATATGACGAAAAATTACAAACAGACCTTGCGATGACCGAATTAAACGCACAGTATGGGAATGTGATCGTTGCTTCAGGTAACAATGACCTCCCGGCAGCGCTTGTGATGGGAGAAGGTGTAAATCCTCCTACAAACGTGGTCGATAACGATCAATTCGGGGAATTTGATCCTGAACAGGACGGAATCGATTTTTACGAAAGCCTTGAAGGAATGCGTGTTTCACTTGATCATCCAACTGTGACAGGCCCACAGAAATATGGGGAAGTCCCAGTCATTACTGAACAAGTGGAAGGAAAGGCATATACGAAAGAAGGAGCACCATTATTAACAAAAGAAAACCAAAATCCTGAAAGAATGTTCCTACTATTGGATAACCGAGATTTTGTTACGAAAACAGGTGACCAGTTTAATGGATCAGTAACAGGGGTTGTCAGTTACAGCTTCAGTAACTTTAAACTACTCGTAAAAGAAGAGAGTCTGCCGGAATTAACAGAGCGTGACTACACTCCGGAAGTGACAACAATCGAAAAAGCAGATGATAAATTAACGGTTGCAGGCTACAACATTGAAAACTTTGCAGCATCCGATACAGCGAAGCGGGATAAGCTTGCAAAATCAATGGTTGAAAATCTGAAATCTCCTGACATTATCGGTCTAGTGGAAGTATTGGATGAAAGTGGAACCACGGATGATGGGGTAGTGAAGGCGGATGCTAATTATAAAGCACTGAGTGACGCCATTGCTGGTTTCGGCGGACCTACCTATTCATGGACAGAAATCGCTCCGCAGGATAAAGAAGATGGCGGAGTGCCTGGAGGGAATATCCGGGTAGGATTCCTCTATAATCCAGATCGTGTGTCATTGGCTGAAGGCACAAAAGGGGATGCTACAACAGCTGTTGCATATGAAAACGGCTCCTTGACATTGAATCCGGGAAGAATCGATCCGACGAATCCAGCATTCGATGACAGCCGCAAGCCGTTGGCTGCACAGTTCAACTTTAAAGGCGAAGACGTTATCGTCGTGAACAATCACTTCAACTCTAAAGGTGGAGATCAACCCATTTTCGGTAAAAATCAGCCACCTGTACTGAAAAGTGAAGAGCAACGTCTACAAATCGCTGAAATTGTGAATTCATTCGTATCTGATATTGAGAAAAAGAATGAAGACGCTAACGTGGTCGTAATGGGAGACTTAAACGACTTTGAATTCTCCGCTCCTTTACAAAAGCTTAAAGGAGAAGAATTGACAAACCTTGTTGAAACCCTTCCTGCAAGCGAGCGATACACGTATACGTACCAAGGAAATGCACAGGTATTGGATCATATGCTGGTTTCCAATCGCCTTGCTGCAGGTGCAGAATATGATATCGTCAATATCAACTCACCATATATGGAAGAACATGGACGGGCAAGCGATCATGATGCCTATATCGGGCAATTTGACTTATCAGCTGACAGTCAAGACGGGTTTAACCTTTCCATTATGCATACGAACGATACGCACGCACACGTGGAGGGTTATCCTAAACTCTTTACAGCGGTGAACGAAGTCCGTTCTGAAAAGGAAAACGCTCTATTATTAGACGCGGGTGATGTCTTCTCCGGAACACTTTACTTCCGTCAATATAAGGGTCTTGCAGATCTGTGGTTCATGAACGAGCTTGGCTATGATGCCATGACATTTGGTAATCACGAATTTGACAAAGACTCCAAGACGCTTGCAGACTTCATTAAAGAAATGAACTTCCCAATGGTATCTTCCAATGTATCGGTTGCTGGCGATACAGATTTAGAGCCACTTGTGAAGGATGAAATCGGTACTCCGGGTGAAGGTGGAAACATCTACCCTGCCATGATCAAAGAAGTAGACGGTGAAAAAGTAGGGATTTTTGGATTGACCACTCCTGATACAGCATTCATCTCAAATCCAGGAGAGCATATTTCTTTTGAAAATCCTGCTGAAAAAGCAACCTCAACAATTGAAATGCTGAAAAATGAAGGAGTCAATAAGATCATTGCCCTGTCTCATCTGGGCTATGCTCAAGATTTGGAACTGGCTGAAGCGGTCAATGGTATCGACGTAATTGTCGGAGGACATTCCCATACCGTATTGGAAGAGCCGGTTGTCATCGATAAAGAAGAGCCGACTGTAATCGTACAGGCTGGGGAATACTTGAACCTGCTTGGTTTATTGGATGTCACATTCAATGATGACGGTGTTGTCACGAATCAATCAGGTGAAGTGCTTGACCTTGGAAATTATGAAGCAGATGCGGATGCTCTTGCAAAAGTGGAGGAATTCAAAGCTCCTCTGGAAGAATTAAAGAGTGAAGTAGTCGGACGCTCAGAAGTAGCTCTGAATGGAGAACGTGCCGATGTCCGCAGAAAAGAAACCAACCTGGGTAATTTAATTGCTGATGGAATGGTTGCAAGAGCCAATGAGTCAGTAGAAACGTATATTGGACTTCAAAATGGCGGCGGAATCCGTGCCTCGATCGATGCAGGGGACATCACGCTTGGAGAAGTATTAACGACAATGCCTTTCGGAAATCAACTTGTGACCCTTGATTTGACTGGTCAAGAAATTAAAGACGCCCTTGAACACAGTGTATCAAGAGTGGAAGGCCAGGATGCACCAGGTGAATTCCTACAAGTATCAGGAATCAAATACAAGTATGACGTTAACAAGCCTGCCGGGGAACGGGTATGGTACCTGGAAGTGAAAACAAGCAATGGATATGAAAAAATTGACCCTAAAAAAACGTACTCTGTTGCCACCAACGCATTTACTGCAAATGGCGGAGACGGATATACGATGTTCAAAGAAGCAAAAGAAGAAGGCCGTCAAACGGAATTGTTTGTAGCCGACTTTGAAGTATTCACTTCATATCTTGAAAAGAATAATCCTGTTTCGCCAGAAGTGGAAGGGCGCATCGTCCAAGAAGCAGCTCCTGAAGAAAATACAGATTTCAATTTATCCATCATGCACACGAACGATACCCATGCCCACGTGGAGGGATATCCGCGCTTATTCACAGCAGTTAAGGAAGTTCGTGCAGAGAAAGAAAATTCTCTTCTATTGGACGCAGGGGATGTGTTCTCTGGAACACTTTACTTCCGTCAATACTCAGGTCTGGCAGATTTATGGTTCATGAATCAGTTGGGTTATGATGCTATGACTCTAGGAAACCATGAATTTGATAAAGACTCTAAGACATTGGCAAATTTCATTAAAGAAATGAACTTCCCGATGGTTTCTTCAAATATTCAGATGACAGGAGACTCTGACCTGGAGCCGTTGAAGAAAAATGAGGTCGGGACTCCGGGTGAAGGAGGGAACATCTACCCTGCCATCATTAAAGAAGTGGACGGAGAAAAAGTAGGGATCTTCGGACTGACAACTCCTGAAACTGAGTTTCTTTCAAGTCCTGGAGAAAATATCGAATTTGAAGATGCTGCAGAAAAATCAGCTGCTACAATCGACATGCTTAAAGGGGAAGGTGTAAACAAGATCATCGTTCTTTCTCATCTTGGTTACTCACATGACCTGGAACTTGCTGAAGCAGTTGATGGAATTGACGTCATTGTCGGAGGCCACTCCCATACTGTATTGGATGAGCCTGTAGTCATTGATAAAGAAGAACCTACTATCATCGTTCAAGCCGGTGAGTATTTAAACCTTCTTGGTTTGTTGGACGTCACTTTTGATGCTGAAGGTGTTGTAACCAGCCATGACGGTAAGGTACTTGATCTTGAGCAATATGATGAAGACGCTGAAGCGCTTGCGAAAGTAAATGAATTCAAGGCACCTTTGGAAGAAATTAAAAACGAAGTCGTAGGTAAAACGAAGGTAGCTCTAAACGGTGAACGTGCAGACGTCCGTACGAAAGAAACCAATTTAGGGAATCTGATTGCAGACGCTATGGTAGAAAAGGCGAATGAATCAGTTAAGACCCATATCGGACTTCAAAACGGCGGCGGTATCCGTGCTTCCATCGATAAAGGGAAAATTACGTTAGGTGAAGTGTTAACGACGATGCCGTTCGGTAATAATCTCGTGACACTGGACTTAACTGGACAAGAACTTCTGGATGCTCTCGAGCACAGCGTAAGTGGCGTTGAAACCGGAGAAGGACGTTTCCTTCAAGTATCTGGAATCAACTTTAAGTACGACATCAACAAACCGGTTGGAGAGCGTGTATGGTCTGTTGAAGTGAAAACGGATAAAGGGTTCAAAGAAATTGACCCTGAAAAGATGTACACAGTTGCCACCAATGCCTTTACAGCAGATGGCGGAGACGGTTACAGCATGTTTAAAACGGCTAAAGACGAAGGTCGGATGACAGAGTTATTCAAAGTGGATTATGAAGTATTCACTGACTATTTAGCTAAACATAAAAATGTCTCTCCAAAAGTTGAAGGCAGAATCATTCAAGAGGAACAACAAGATGAACCTGGTGATGGTGACTGGCAAGATGATTTCTTCGACTTTATCAAGAAATTGAAAAACTGGTTATGTACATTATTCGGATTATGCGGTAGACCGTAATTCGGTAAAAAGACAAAAAAGCACTGGCTGAGTCCTCAGCCAGTGCTTTTTCACTATTTAGATTGTAGCCGTTTCCTTCTCCCGCTCAATCACTGCCAAACGCTCTGCCACTTCTTCCTCCGTCAAACCATGTTCCATAACATAGCGGTTTTCAGGGCTCGTGCGGCACTCATGTGAGCAGCTTCTCATATATTTATGCTCATTTTCTTCAGAGCAAAGGATCTTTCGGTTACAAGGCGGGTGTGCACAGTTGACGTAGCGCTCACAAGGCTCGCCTGTGTAGAAATCTTTCCCTACAACAACGTGCTCGGTCTGATTGACAGGAACACCGATGCGCTCGTCGAACACATAAAGCTGACCGTCCCATAGTTGACCTTTTACTTCAGGGTCCTTTCCATAGGTAGCGATTCCGCCGTGCAGCTGGGCCACATTCTCAAAGCCCTCTTTCACTAACCAGCCTGAGAATTTTTCGCAGCGGATCCCACCTGTACAATAGGTGATGATCTTCTTGCCTTCAAGTTTATCTTTATTATCGCGGACCCAGTTCGGAAGATCGCGGAAGTTTTTGATATCCGGCTTCACGGCTCCTCTGAAGTGTCCAAGTTCATATTCATAGTCGTTACGTGCATCAAGAAGAATCGTATCTTCCTGCTGGATTTGTTCAAAGAAATCCTTTGGTTCAAGGTATTCACCGGTAACCTCATTCGGATTCACATCATCTTCAAGACGAAGTGTCACAAGCTCTGGACGGTGCTTCACTTTCAATTTCTTGAACGCATGCTCGTCTGCTTCGTCGATCTTGAATACAGTATCCTTGAAATGTGGATCCTGTCTCATCGCTTCCATATAAGCATCAGTCTGTTCGATCGTACCGGAACATGTCCCGTTGATTCCTTCAGACGAAATCAGGATACGTCCCATAAGGCCGATGTCCGCACATAGTTGTTTGTGCTGAGCAGTGACTTCCTCCGGGTTCTCAATGTCTACATAGTTGTAATACAGTAGTACTCGATAATCTTTCATGTTTATTTCCACCTATCGATATATATTTGCAAGATATAATCTTAGGATTCAGTTCCTTATTACTCTTACGATGTACTATTATAACAAATTTTTACGAAATTGCATCATATGAGAGTGAGAAACACTGGGGATTGTGAGGAAATCGTGGTGAAAATTGGTATTGGAGAGTGTGGTTTTGGACGAGCTGGTGGGATATGTGCCGTTTTCACGATTTACGTGCCGTTCCTCGGATTTACATGCCATATCCCAAGTTTATCTGCTGAAAATCCAATATATCTGCCATTCGCTAAAATCCGACAAATTTTGCACGCGTGTTCCCTAAGGACATACCACACAAAAACAAAAATTATCAATACATTAAATTTGTAAATCTGGATACGATTTGAAACAATGAGTATAAGAATATATAAGGGGTTGTCACTACATATGATCAAAAAAATCATGCTGCTTTGTACCTTCGTCGCTCTCAGTCTACTGTTCGCAGGATGTCAGGAAAAGGCCCAGCCGGATGATCGCCTGCAGGAATACGTGGATCTCTGGAATAAAGGGAAGTTCGAAAAAATGTTCTCAGACTATGCGAACTCCTCTACAAAAGAAACATTCGAAAAAGAAGATTTCGTCACAAGATATAAAGATATTTATCAAGACCTGGAAGTGAAGGATGTCAAAGTATCTTTTAAAAAGCCGGACAAAGAAGTGGAATGGGACAAAAAATCGAAAGCGGAGTTTCCCATGACCATTTCATATAACACCCTTGCTGGTGAAGTTTCGTATAAAAAAGATGTCACTCTGACAAAAGAAAAGAAGGACGACGATGAAAACTGGTTCGTGGATTGGGACCCTTCGTTCATCTTGCCGGAAATGGAAAAGGGAGACAAGGTCGGAGTGGAAAGCATTTCTGCCAAACGCGGGGAGATCCTCGACCGGAATCAGCAGCCCCTTGCTGTCAACGGGGAAGCCTTTGAGCTCGGGATTGTCCCGAAAGAGTTCAATGATAATGACTTGAGCAAGCTGTCATCCTTACTGGATTTATCACCAGAACAAATAAAGAGTAAATTGGACGCAAGCTGGGTGAAGCCTGAGTATTTTGTTCCCATTAAAAAAATTGCCTTAAAAGAGCGTCCTCTCGCATTGGAAGTAATTGAACTGGACGGGCTTTACTCCAAGCGGGTGCCTGCCAGGGAATATCCGTACGGAGAAGCCACTGCCCATCTCACCGGTTATATCGGAAAGCTTACGGCCGAGAAACTGGAGAAGCTGAAAGATAAAGGCTATACCGCTCAGTCTTTGATGGGTTTAAGCGGAGCAGAAGAAGTCTATGAAGATCAGCTGCGGGGTAAAGACGGACAGCGTATCTATCTGAAGAAACAAGATTCAGAAGACCCAGTAACCGTGGCCGAGCAACCCGTTGAGGACGGAAAGAATATTACACTCACCATTGATGCCGAGATGCAAAAGAAAATATACGCACAGATGAAGGATGAGGCGGGTACGGCAGCCGCCATCAATCCCCAGACGGGAGAAGCGCTCGCCCTTGTGAGCACCCCTGCTTATGATCCGAATGAGTTTGTATTGGGGATGTCTTCAGATAAATATAAGAAACTTGCGGATGATCCGAAAAAGCCGCTCCGGAACCGATTCCCGCTTGCTTATTCACCAGGATCGACGATGAAAGGGATCACGGCTTCCGTCGGCCTGAAATCCGGTAAGCTGGACCCCAAAAAAATCTATGATATCCCGGGGAAGAAGTGGCAAAAGGATGAGTCATGGGGGAATTATAAAGTAGTCCGTGTCTTTGACAATGAGAGCAAAGTGGATCTGGAAAGCGCCCTTAAATTCTCGGATAACATCTATTTCGCACGGGTCGGACTAGACATGGGTGCCGAGACGTTTATTGCAGGCTTGAAGGATTTCGGCTTTGGCGAAGAGATTCCTATGTCTTACCCGATCTATAAATCACAGGTTTCAAACGACGGGAAAATCTCCAAAGAAGTCCAGCTGGCCGATTCTGCTTTCGGTCAAGGGGAAGTGCTGATGAGTATCGTTCACATCGCAAGTGCATACGGCGGGATCATCAACGATGGCACCATGATGGAACCAAAACTCCTGAAGGATGAAGAACAAAAAGTGTGGAAGAAAGACCTGCTTTCAAAAGAACAGGCAGACATGATGAAAACGAATTTTCGAAAAGTGGTTACAGAAGGCATCGCCGGAAAAGCGAGTGTAGAAGGTAAAGCGATCGCCGGTAAGACCGGAACGGCAGAGATCAAAGCGGAGCAGGGAACGAAAGGCAAGGAAAATGGAGTATTCGTTTCCTATGACCAGAATGACCCGTCTATGGTCCTTGCCATGCTCCTTGAAGATGTACAGGATGAGGGTGGGAGCACCCATACCGTTCAAGTGGCCAAGAAGTTTTATGATAGTTGGAAATAAAGAGAAAGAGAGGGGAAGATGCCCCTCTCTTTTTTTGTCATCATGTACCATCTTTCATCCCACTGCGATTACGCTTTCAATTGTGATATGATAAACGGAATGACCAACGAGGTTGAAAATCAACAGGGGTGATCAATGTGAACGTATTTTTAACAGGATCGACAGGATTTCTTGGTGGGAAACTGATCAAGAACCTTTTACAAGATAAACAGAATGAACTCTATATTTTAGTGAGAAATGTAGAAAAAGCTGAGAGGTTGCGAGATTCTTTGCAAACCGCCGACCAAGGGAGAATTCATATTTTTCAAGGAGACATCACTCTCCCACATGCCGGTTTGAGTGGGGAAGACCTGGAGTGGTTGACAGGTAAAATAGATGCTGTCTATCATCTTGCAGCCCTTGTGAAATTCGACCTGGATCTGCGAGATGAACTGTTTGCGGCCAACTACGATGGCACAAAGAATGTTCTTGAACTGGCTGAATCCCTGGGAGTGAAGGCATTTTACTATGTGAGTACGGCTTACACAGTAGGAAAGCTGACAAAAGGTATAGAGGAGCTTTACCCAACGGATGGAGAGTTCCATAATCCATATGAGGAAAGTAAAGTGAAATCGGAACATCTTGTGTATTCGTACCGTGACAAAATGGACGTATCCATCTTCAGACCGGCCATCATTGTTGGCGACTCCAAGACGGGTGAGGCGGATTCACAGTTTACATTGTATGGATTCATGCGTGCTCTCGCAGTATTTAAGCGTAAGACAGAGAGACGGAATGGAGAGCGTACCTACAGACTGGTTGCTGCTAAGAATGGAACATCGAATCTGGTTCCTGTCGATTACGTTGCAGATATCCTAAGTCTTGCTCCTCTCAAAGCCCGACAGGACACAATCTATCATATTACCAATCCAAATCCACCGGAAAATATTGAACTGCTCAAGAAGCTAAAAGAAGCACTTCAATTCGAAAACTTATCGGTAGTGGAAAACGCGGATCAATATGAATTGGATGAAGAAGAGATGAAGTTAAACAGCTTGATTGAAGTGTTCAAGGTGTACCTGGCAGGGGCATTGACGTTTGAGGACCACAATACTCAAGAGCTGATTGCAGGGACGGATATAGCACACCTGGAAATGTCGGACGAGACGATCGAAATGATCATCCGTGTTGGATCTGGGGAGACTAGTGGAAAACTAATGGTATAAATGAAGAAGAGGCTGGGACAAAAGTGTTTTTGTCCCAGCCTCTTTCTTACTATAATGCAGTGACCATTCCACCATCAACGACCAATGACTGTCCGGTTAAATAGGTGTTCGCGTCAGAGACTAAGAAAGCAATCACCCTGGCAAACTCATCCGGCTCCCCGTATCGTCCCAGGGGAATCGCTTTTTCACTCTTACTTCTGAGCTCGTCAACAGTCATATTTCGCTTCTCGGCGTTTAGTTGATCCAGCTCCGCCACCCGGTCCGTTGCAATTCTTCCGGGACCGACCGTGTTGATGAGAATATGATCCTGGGCGAGTTCCCTTGATAAGCTTTTTGATAACCCGACCATTCCGGTCCTGAACGTGTTGGAAAGAATCAGACCGTCGATCGCTTGCTTCGTGGAAGAGGAGGCGATATTCACGATCCGCCCACCATTATTCCTTTTCATGTGAGGAAGGACCTCTCTGATCGTTCGAATATAGCTGAGGAGATTCAATTCAAAGGCATACTGCCAATCGTCATCCTCGAAGTTTTGAAATCCTCCTGCCGGTGGACCGCCAGTATTATTGACGAGAATATCCACTCCACCCAGTTTCGATACCGCTGTTTCTACGAGGGACCGGATATCGTCCGGATTCGTCATATCACATGTCGTGTAATGAATATGCTGATTCCCTGTTAAATCAATGATTTCATTTGCGGTCTTTTGAAGCTCTTCTTCACTTCTACTGGAAATAAGCACGCGGGCTCCTTCTTTCGCCAGTTCCAGGGCCGTGGCTTTTCCTAAGCCTTTACTTGATGCGGTCACGATGACTGCTTTATCTTTTAAACCGAAATCCATGTCCATCCACCTCATTTAATTGGGAATATTGATCTCTTTGTTCATCGGTTTACCCTTAAGTCGGTAAATGTCTGCCGTTATGTATTAGAATTGTATTTCTTTTAAACTTTCGTTGGTTCCTTCCAAGTCAAATTCTTCGGGATTGTGATCCGCAAACCTTTCTCTGAAGAACATGACTTCCTCATCTTTTTCATCAGATTTGATAATGCCTCTAGAGCATGTTTGTAATGATGTATGCCCCCGATATCTTCTAAAGGACAATTTCGTTTTCCTTTAAGGCACACCGGAAAGTTTAATTTTTGATCCTCTGATATTTTCTCGAGGAGGATCTGGTGCTGCCAATTGTCACCAAAATCATAGGTGTAAGATATCTTATCATTCTTTTCATCCAACACATTTCCAAGGATCGCTTTACTGGAGTTATAAGTCCGACTTGCATCAAATTCATACTCTTCGCCAGGATATTCAAAGTCACCATGTCGAGTATCAAAAGAGTATAAATGTGAATTAGACCAACCCATTGCTGCTTGGATTACATGATGAAATTGATGGAGGGAAACAGTGTTAGGAATGAGTACCCGTCTCCAAATGGGTGGTTTTGCCCCTTTTAAAGAAATTTTCAACTGAAAGGTTTTTTTCTCCACAGGTTGTGTTACTTCTCTTTCTACCTTTGGATTAGTTCCATTTGGCAAAATTTGAGTCAATATTGGTTCTTGGAATTGTTCGATAATCGTAGTTTCAAATCTTTTCTGATCTTGAGGTGGCAATGCTCTGTATTCTTCCGAGGTTTTCAGCCTAGTGATGAGGCTTTGCAGGAGATCTTCACGATTTAGCATAGGTTTCCTCCTTGGGTTATCATCGTTGTAGTATAAGGGGAGTAAACATTGGGATGTAAATTATAGTCTCATATAAGGGTAATAAGGCTACGGCTCCATCCCCACCCGCCGCTTCACTTTATGAAGTTCTCTTTTATGTTCCCAGTTTTCCTTTACAAAAATCGTCATGCTATCCTGAGTGTCCTGCTGGTTTTCTTCGAGTACGGTCATTCTGGATTCGAGCTTGTCCATGCGGTTATCAAACTTGTCCATACGATTTTCCAACCCGTCCATGCGTGTTTCCAATCGCTCAAAGCGGGTATTCACATTGGATTCAAATCGGGTCATTTGTTCCTTTAACTCTTTAATGGCTTGTAAAATCTGATCCATTGTATTTTTCACCTCCTTCAATTAATTCTAACACAAAATCTGGGAATGTTACCTTCACAATCACTGGAAAAAATCTTATCCGGACATACGGTTTTGCTTTTAAATATGGTAATATAAGAAAATGTAAAGAGAGATAACAAACGAATCACATTACATAGAGTTAGGAGAATGATCAATGAGTAAAACACTTATTTTCGGACACAAAAACCCGGACACAGATACGATCACATCGGCACTGGTTTATGCTGACTTGAAATCAAAAATCGGGATGGACGTGGAGCCGGTTCGTCTAGGTGAAGTGAATGGAGAAACACAGTATGCCCTTGATTACTTTAAAGTCGATGCCCCACGTTTGGTAGAGAAGGTTGCGACTGAGACGGATACGGTCATCCTGGTTGACCATAATGAGCGCCAACAAAGCGCCCAGGACATCGAGGAAGTACGCGTTCTTGAAGTCATCGATCACCACCGCATCGCGAACTTTGAAACGGCAGATCCCCTGTACTACCGTGCTGAGCCGGTTGGTTGTACGGCAACGATCTTAAACAAGATCTACAAGGAAAAAGGAGTGGAGGTCACGAAGGAAATGGCTGGGTTGATGCTTTCAGCGATCGTTTCTGACTCCCTATTATTTAAATCTCCAACCTGCACGGATGAAGATGTAGCGGCAGCAAATGAACTGGCTGACATTGCCGGGGTCGACCCGAAAGTGTACGGCTTGGAAATGCTGAAGGCAGGGGCCAACATGAGCACGAAATCAGTCGCTGAACTTGTGACCCTTGATGCGAAAGAATTCTCCATGGGTAACGCGAAAGTGGAAGTGGCTCAAATCAACGTTGTTGATACGAATGACGTATTCGGACGTCAGCCTGAAGTAGAGGCGGCAATGGAAACGATGATCAAGGAAAAAGGTCTGGATTTATTCCTTCTGGTCGTGACAGACATCCTGGAAAACGACTCGACGGCTCTTGCCCTTGGAAGCAAAGCGGCTGAAGTGGAGAAGGCGTTCAACGTCACGCTTCAAAACAACACGGCTCTATTAAAAGGCGTGGTATCGCGTAAGAAGCAGATCGTACCTGTGTTGACGGATGCAATGAAATAAGGAAAAATTGGAAGGGAGCAGTCTTTTGGCTGCTTCTTTTTTATATCAATAAAGGGAGAGATCCAACATGAACTTCAAAAAAATCCACCATATCGCCATCATCTGCTCAGATTACACCAAATCGAAAGACTTTTACGTCAACAAACTCGGTTTGGATATAAAGCAGGAGATTTACAGGGAAGAAAGAGATTCTTATAAGCTCGACCTCGCGTTGAATGGTGAATATATCATCGAATTGTTCTCATTCCCTAAAGCCCCGGTCCGTCCGAGTTATCCGGAAGCACAAGGACTGCGTCATTTAGCCTTTGAAGTGGAGGATATCGAGGAGGCGGTAAAGGAGTTAAATCAAAAAGGGATTGAAGCAGAAGAAATAAGAATAGATCCGTATACTCATAAACGGTTCACGTTTTTCGTAGATCCGGATGGACTGCCGTTGGAGCTCTATGAAATCTGATAGAGGTCCGTCCCTCAAAAAAAGAGCACTTCCCATTAAGAGAAGTGCTGTCCAAAGGTATTGTAATTTGTCGTTACAATTATTAAAACATAGATTAGAAATGTTTGTATTGGCGGTCTGAGTTTGTTTGAGTGAATTTATGGTATTTTACCTAAGAAAATGGCATGGATTCTGATAATATATAAATATATTAATATTTTTAGTTAGGGGGGATCGGTAGTGGATTATTCGATTATTGGGACAAAGATTAGGGAAATGAGAAAAGCTATCGGGTTAACTCAAGGTGAATTAGCCGATGGAATCTGCACCTAGGCTTTGATCAGTAGAATGGAGAAAGGGGATATTTATCCCAGCGCCACAGCCCTCTATCAGATTTCGAAAAAACTTGGAGTGGATGTGAACTATTTCTTTGAAATCGGGATGACTCCCCGTCTCGATTACATTCAAGAAGTGGAAAGACAACTTCGTAAATTGCGGATTAATCATCAATATATCGAAATGATGGAAATGGTCAAAAACGAAGAGAACAATTCATTATTCAAGGACCACGTAAATGCTCAACTTCTTTGTTGGCATAAGGGGATCTATCAATTTGAAGTTGTTAAAGATCAGGATACTGCTTTTGACCTTTTACACAAGGCATTTCAACTCACTGCTGATAGTAAAAAAGTGTTGTCAGAAAGAGAAATGGAAATCCTTCTTACCCTGGGAGCTTTCCATTTCAGTAATGAAAACTATCAAAAGTCACTCTGTCACTATTCTGAAGTAAAAGCTGCAATCTCTACTGCAGAATGGTTGCAGGATAAATCGATCAAAACGAAGCTCCTGTACAATATGGCAAGAGTTTACACAAGGCTTGGAGATTATCAGGAATCCATTCGATATTGTAAAAAGGCAATCAAGTGGATCGTTAAAGAAGAGCATATATATGGGTTTGCTCAACTTCATTATCATTTAGGATATAACCTGGAGCTTCAAGGTGAATATGAAAAAGCTTTTCCCTATTTTGAGAAGGCTGCCACTTTTTTTGAAATTCAAAATAATTTAGAATTTGTGCGGTTTATCAGAGGGAAAATAGACCAACTCAGGAATGAATCAGGGAAGATATCTTCACAAAAAAAGAGCACTTCCCGCTAGGAGAAGCACTATCAAAAGGTATTGTAATTTGTCGTTAGGTTTATTAAATCATAAGGAAGAAATTCATGTATTTGTGTTCTCGGCTATTGAGGCTAACCAGAAACTGATTTTCTGCTGAAAATGGCATGTTTTCATTGGAAATATAAAGATATTAATATTTTGGGAGGTGGGGTTTTGGATTACTCAATCATTGGTAAAAAAATTAGGGAGTTGCGAAAGGTCGTTGGATTAACGCAAGGGGACCTTGCCGAAGGAATCTGTACGCAGGCGTTAGTCAGCCGCATAGAAAAAGGGGACATTTACCCGAGTGCTACTGCTCTTTATCAAATTTCCGAAAAACTCGGAGTAGACGTAAACTACTTCTTTGAAATCGGAACAACCCCACGATTAGACTATGTGAAAGAAGTCGAGCGTCAATTAAGAAACTTCAGAGTAAGGTTGAAATATGATGAAATGATTGAAATGGTAAAGACAGAAGAAAAAAATCCCCTCTTCTTTAGAAGCCCAACCAATCTGCAATTGCTGTATTGGCATAAAAGTATTTATCTATTTGAAGTAGAAAAAGACCAGAAGAAAGGGCTGACTCTTTTGAAAGAGGCGCTTTCATTAACACTGAATAAAAAGAGGGCCATGACAGAACGTGAAATCGAAATACATATGACATTAGGGGCTTTTGAACATGGACAAGGAAATTTGAAGGAGTCTTTGGCTATTTATGAGGAAGTTCAATCTGCTTTACAATCCAGTACCCAGCTTAATGATAAATCGATTAAAACACGATTGCTTTATTATATTGCCAGGACCTTAACCAGATTAGGTAAGTATAAAGAGTCCAATTCCTACTGTGACCAGGCTATTAAATGGTGTTTAGAAGAGGAACATTTATTTGGTTTAGGCGAACTTTATTATCACACGGGGTACAATTATGAACTAGAGGGAGAGCTGGAAAAAGCCTTATCTTATATTAATAAATCCATTTTAATATTTGACATGTATGAAGATAACCGGTATCACCAGTACCTTCAAAAAAAACGGGAAGACATTTCACGTAAAATGGGAGTCTTATAAAACAGCTGTGTACCTTTTTTTAGAGAAACCTCGTTGGAGCTTCGTGACACCTTAAATGGTTCGTGAAGCTTTTTTTATTTCATACAACTTGCATGTCCCTCATAAGATGGATTATAAGTGAGGGGTGTGGATGTATGAGAAGGAAAAGCCCGGTTCCCCTGATGATCGGTGCAGTCGGGGCAATCATCCTGGTGGTCGCTCTGTTCACGTTTATCGGAAAAACCCAGGAACCAGATACACCTGAAGAAGTGATCAAGGAGTTTTATGACTTCGAAAAAGATGGGGACTTCGGAAATGCGTGGGAGCTATTTCACTCGGAAATGAAAAACAAGTTCCCCAAATCCTCCTATATCCAAACGAAGAATCATGTATTCATGGGGCATATGGGGGTAGACGAGTTCGATGTGGAAATAGGGAGCATCGAAAAGGTGAAGGAGTTTACGTTTAACGAGGAAGGGCTTCAGTTCAAAAATGTGAGGAAAGCGGAAGTGAACATGTACTTCGATAGCCAATTCGGAGAGCTGATGATTACTCAAACCTGCTTCGTGGCGGTAGAAGAAGATGAATGGAGGATCTTGTGGAATTATAATTTCTGAGCGGAGAAAAAATTTTTTTAATGGAATTGGTTTTATCCGGTGTGTTCCGGGTAAAGAGAAACTAATTATTGATAAAGGAGGGCATTAGCTTTGTCACTGCTCTATTTTAAGGCTCGTGAAGCCTATGAACTGGATGCGAAAGTATCTCAATCCCAGATTATAAGATTGAGGGAATACCGCAGAACCAAGCCCGCTCCTGTTGCTAAAAAGAGATAGCTAATGGACCCTTTTTGAAAAGAGACCCTGCTCAGTCTAAATTCGTTTAGGCTGTTTTTTTATGTTTAAAGAGAGGGAAGTAAAAAAGCCGGAAATCCAATGATTCCCGACTTTTCATTATTCCAGATCTTCCCCTATGATGCGGACTTCCCGCTCAAGCTCTACATCAAACTTTTCTTTCACCGTCTTCTGGACATGTTCAATCAGTGAAATATAATCCGATGCCGTTGCGTTGTCTTTATTCACAATGAAGCCGGCGTGTTTGGTGGATACTTCTGCACCGCCGAAATTCGTACCTTGGAGTTCACTATCCTGAATCAATTTACCTGCGAAATATCCAGGGGGACGTTTAAAGACACTGCCACATGATGGATATTCAAGTGGCTGCTTGGACTCCCGTTTATCCGTCAAATCGTCCATGATCGCCTTGATGTCTTCATAGACCCCGGGCTGCAGACTGAACGTCGCCTCCAGGACGATATCCCCTTTTTCCGAGATGTTACTGTGACGGTAATCAAGCTCAAGTTCTGCCGCTGTCCGTTTCACAAGGTTGCCTTCACGATCGACGACATGGCAGTAATCAAGGACATCCTTGATCTCTCCACCGTACGCCCCTGCGTTCATGAACAGGGCGCCGCCTACGGTACCCGGAATCCCGCATGCAAACTCCAGCCCCGATAGCTGCTCGGCTAAAGCACGCCTCGACACATCGATGATGGCCGCGCCGCTTTGAGCGACAATCAGCTGATCCGTTGCCTTAATGTCCTTAAAGTTGGTTAAGTGAAGGACGATACCGCGGATCCCACCATCTTTCACGATCAAATTCGAGCCGTTTCCGAGTAGCGTAAACGGTACATCGACTTTATTCGAAAGCTTCACGATGTTTTGAACTTCTTCATATGTGGTCGGGGTAAGGAAGAAGTCTGCTCTTCCCCCGAGCTTCGTATACAAATGATCCCTTAACAATTCGTCACGCTTAATATTGTCCGAGTGCATGACCTTCGTTAATTCTTCAAACACTTTTTCTTTATTGTACATTCTAAATCAGTCCTATAAAGTAATTTTCATCTCTACACTATTCAATCCTACCCCACCATTATATGACGAAAACCCATGAAAGTTAAATGGTTTCAGTTGGGAGTGGGTAATATCAGTCTATTGGAGGAAGATCTCACTCTATAAATAAGAAAAAGAACCCCCTAATTGGAGGTTCTTGGGACAAACGGTTATTTTAAGAAATCAAATGACTTAGCCACATTCGAGATGAGGTTTGTCATGAAGCCGCGGTTTTCTTTCTTTTCCTGTCCAGGATTCGTTCCATCGCTTTCTTTCAGTTTGATCGAATACTTACCAAACCCGCTTTCCTGTTCTCCGAGGAACTTATACTTTCTGGCATCCTTGATGTAGTTCTGAGCTTTCAGGGATGTTTCGAAAACGATATTCGCATTTCCTTTCACAGGGGCAAAGGACCAGTTCCCATCCGCTTCTGGATCGATGGTCTTTTTCTCCATGATGTAATCAATGATCACATTTCGGTTCTCATCCGGTGATTTGACGATGATTTCTGAGTTCTTCACGCCAGGGAATTTTCCGCTTGCACGATAGTTATTGGTTGCCACGATGAATTTCTGATTCGGATCGATGGCTTTTCCATTAAACTTTAGGTTTTTGATCCGGCTTGAGTCCTTATTCACCAGGACGCCTTCAGCATCGTACTTAGAAGGCTGGGTTACATCGATTTCATAGGTAACGCCGTCAATCACGTCAAAGTTATAGGAGCGGTAGTCACCGTTCACAAGATTTTGTTCTTCTGATGTAGAAGGATCGATTTGATTGAACTGACCCGCAGACATTTCAAGCCATTCTTTCACGTCGGCACCTGTGAGCAGCACGGCTTGAAGCGTGTTTGGATACAGGTACAGGTCGGAAACGTTCTTGATGGCGATTTCACCTGCCGGGATGTCTGTATAATAATCAGGATTCGCTCGTGTACCCGCTTTGAACGGGGCACCTGCAGACAGAACAGGGATGCCGTCATATTCAGTTCCTTTGATATACTTTTCAACATACCATTTCTGTGCGTTTGTCACGATCTGTACGGAAGGATCATCACTTACAAGAGCGAAATAACTATTGATTGGAGAAGTTGTTTCCCCGACTGCACTGCGGATCCATTCAATCGTCGCCTCGTGCTCTTCTTTCACTGCGTCCAGGATGCTTTGGTCTGCCTCGACAGCAGGCGTTCCATCGGGATTCAGGATCGAACGGGTAGAAGCCTGTGTATTCGTCACATCCCATTTTCCGTCCTTCAATTCAAGTTCAAGGTCAACGAGTCCGAGATGATCTCCCCAGGAACCAGGCATGACCGATCCTACGCCGTTGATCGTTCCTTTCTTCACGTCCACCCCTTCAATCCCGCTATATGAATCCGAAGGGAAGACCCCGTGTGAATGGCCAAACAAAATCGCGTTGATTCCATCTACTTTAGAAAGGTCATACGTTGCGTTTTCCTCCATGCCTTCCTGTGTGACGTTACCGATACCCGAGTGAGGGATCGCGACAATCACGTCAGCACCGTCAGCCTTCATCTGAGGGACGAACTTGTTCGCAGTCTCAATGATGTCTTTCGCAACGACTTTCCCTTCAAGGTTCCCTTTATCCCACTGCATGATCTGAGGAGGGACGAAACCGATGACGCCGACTTTGATTGCATGCTCTTCACCGTCTTCATCGACTACGGTGCGATCAAGGATTTCGTACGGTTTAAAATAGTTCTTGTCATTGTCGGGATTCCCGTCTTTATCATCTACGTACACATTGGCGTTCACATATGGGAAGTTGGAGCCTTTTAATGATGTACCGAGGAAATCAAGACCATAGTTGAACTCATGATTCCCGACGTTCCCGGCATCATAGTCCAGCAGATTCATCGCTTTGTAGACAGGATGGATTTCCCCATCTTGAAGCGGGTCTTCTTTTGCTACATAATCTCCAAGCGGATTTCCCTGAATCAGATCTCCGTTATCGAATAATAAAGAGTTCTTCGATTCCGCGCGGGCCTGTTTGATCAGGGTAGCCGTTTTGGCAAGTCCGTATTTATCTGTTACTGTATCTTGATAGTAATCATAGTTTGCGAGGTTCACGTGGATGTCGGTTGTTTCAAGTATGCGAAGCTTTACAATATCTTTGTCCATGACGTCTGCATAAGTAATGGAAGGAGTGGCTTGAGGAATCAGAAGGCCAAGGGCCAAAGCGCTGCCGGCAATGACTTTTTTCTTATTGGATATTTTTTTCAAAAGAATCGCTCCTATTTATGTAGTTAATTGTCAAACAATTACATGCTAGCACATCAACATCAAATAAAAATGGTGTAAAAGTATGATTTATTTGAAAAATGTAAAACTTTTGTAAAGGGATGGTCGTGCGTAAAATTGTTTGTTTATTTTTAAGGGGTAATAAGATAGGATAGAACATATAAAAAATATGCTATAACATCTATTCATCTACTAAAATATACTTTTGGTATACAAAAGAGAGGAGGGAGCCAGTTGGCACGATTATACACGGCGCTAATCGGCTTAAGCCTGATCTGGGGCATGTCGTTCGTCTTCATCAAATGGTTGGTGGAACCGGCAGGAGTATGGGGCACGGTGTTTTTACGATGCCTGGCAGGGGCACTCGTTCTTCTTCCGATCTTTTTCATACAGAGGAAAAGAGAAGGGAAGAAATCACTTCCTTTATGGAAACTCCTGGTTGTGGGGATCGGCAATGCGGCCCTTCCCTGGACCCTGATCGCCTTAAGTGAAACGCAGATCAACAGCAATACCGCTTCGATATTGAACGCGACCACTCCGATTTGGACGGGGCTGGTTGGGTTTTTATTCTTCTCTGTTGTGTTAACGGGGTTTCAATGGATCGGGATCGCGGTCGGTTTCATCGGCATCCTCGTCTTGATGAACTTTGAAGTGAGCGGCATCTTTTCGTCTGATTTTGTCGGGGTGGGAACGATGATACTGGCCACGATGAGCTATGCGTTTGCTTCCCAGTTCACGAAAAAATACCTGGCAGGAACCAGTGTAGTCGTCATCTCCACGTTTCAGCTGTTGATCGGGGCAGCGTTCGGGTTTGTCGGCATGATGATCACGGATCCCATCGCTGTCGGTGATTTAGCGTCAGGAGAGGTCATCCTCGGCATTTTAGGCCTCGGCTGCCTCGGTTCAGGTGTGGCGACGCTTCTGTATTTCTACATCATGACCAACGGGAGTCCTGAATTTGCTTCGACTGTGACGTACCTGATTCCGGGTACAGCGATGATCTGGGGATTCGTGCTTCTAAGGGAGCCCGTGACCCACAATCTCATCTTAGGCCTGCTGATCATATTCGCAGGGGTATTCCTATCGTCCAGAAAATCAAAGAAAATCATCACATCCCTGCCGGCAGGGACGAGGTAAGACCTTTAAACAAACGTTTGATTAGTATGTTGAATCCCTTGTCCCACAAGGGGTGAGCGCACTAGTCAAACGTTTGTTTAGTTTCAGGGTCCCGAAACTCCCCAGAAATTAATGCAAACCAACTTCTTTTCATATAAAATGAGTAAGATACATAAGGTAGACTAACGCATAGCACAAGCTATTAAAAATAAAACATAAGGATGGTAATTCTATATGAAAACGGCAATTGTAACGGATAGTACCGCCTACATCCCGAAAGAATTGCGTGATCGACTCAACATATATATGATCCCTCTCAGCGTCATTTTCGGAGGAGAAACCTATCAAGAAGAAGTTGATATTACGGCAAGTGAATTTTACGAAGAAGTCAGCATCCAGGAAAAGCTTCCCACCACGTCACAGCCCCCGGTCGGAAAATTCGTCGAGCTGTTCGAGAAACTTTCCAAAGACTACGATGCCGTCATCTCCATTCACCTATCCAGCGGAATCAGCGGGACATACCAAGGTGCCGTGCAGGCAGGTGAAATGGTCCAGAGCATTAAAGTATACCCATACGACTCAGAAATCAGCTGCATGATCCAAGGCTTTTACGCCATCGAAGGGGCCAAACTTGCCCGTGAAGGAAAAACCGCAGAAGAAATCGTTGGCTTATTGGATGAAATGAAAGAATCTGTGCAGGCCTACTTCATGGTCGACGATCTTGCCCATCTGCAGCGCGGCGGGCGGTTATCCCAAGCACAGGCCATCATCGGAAGCCTGCTGCAGGTAAAACCACTGCTGCACTTCGTGGACAAAGTCATTGTCCCATTTGAAAAAATCCGCACGAAAAAGAAAGCGTTGAAGCGGGTGGAAGGAATCCTTGAAGAAGCGGTAGCGTCCGGAGAAGCCTATCAAGCTTCCATCATACATGCCAATCGGGAAGAAGAAGCGATCGAGTGGAAGAGCGAGCTTCAGGAGAAGTATCCGAACGTGGAATTCAATGTGAGTTACTTCGGTCCGGTCATTGGGACTCATTTAGGTGAGGGTTCGATGGGGATGGGCTGGGCTCGAAAGATGAGCAGGTAGTGGGATTGGGTGTTGATTTCTGATTTTTATTTGTACCTGGTACAAGTGGCGCTTGATGTACCAGGTACAAATTAGTCGTCACGTACCAGGTACACACTCCCACACTCTCTAACGGTGCCAGGCACGAAACGATCGTTTCGTGCCTGGCACCGTTTTTTAGTATGCAGGATTTTCAACCTCCCATGTAGAATAAAATACTATCCAACATAAGGAGTGATGTATTTGCGTTTTGTTTTAATAGATCACAGGTTAATCCCTGAGCCCCTCGTAAAAGAACCACCTCCCCTTCTCCTAAAAATCTCGGAATTCACTTCCAATCCGCCTCAACCAATTAATCCATCCTTTCAATTTTCCTCAGAACTACAATCCTATTTAAGTGGAAGATCTTTATTAGTAGACGAGATCCCATTTTCAATCCATACCCTGCACGAGCACTATGTGAATGGCTATATTTCCTATGAAAAGGGTGTGGACAAAGGCAGGTGTCATCGTTGTGGAAATAACAATCCTCATCTATTTGCTACCTTCAATTGTTCCAGATGCCATACCGGCTGCACCTACTGCCGGAACTGCATCATGATGGGAAGGGTGTCTGAGTGCACGCCTCTCCTAAGGTGGAATGGTCCAGGACCGGAGTCTCCACCGGTAACGTTCGACTGGACCGGTACCCTTTCAGAAGCGCAAAAAGCAGCATCGGAACAAATGATAACTGCCATTCAAGCCAACAACGACCTTCTCGTATGGGCCGTATGCGGAGCCGGTAAGACGGAGGTTCTTTTTGAAGGGATAGATGAAGCCCTTGGGCAAAACAAGAGAGTCTGCATTGCCGCACCCCGTACCGATGTCATCCTGGAACTGTCTCCCCGCCTCAAAAAAGTCTTTCCTCAAACAGGGGTCACCACCCTGTACGGGGGCTCAGAGGACCGGCACAGCTACGGTCAACTTGTTCTCTCTACCACCCATCAACTCTACAGGTACAAAGAAGCCTTCGATGTCATGATCATAGATGAGGTCGACGCGTTTCCCTATTCCTACGATTCCTCCCTGCAAGGGGCAGTAGAAAAAGCCCGGAAGCCCAAATCGTCCATCATTTATCTGACAGCAACCCCGGATCAGAAAACGCAACAGGAATGTGCCCGGGGAAAAAGAAGCTTTATTGGAATCCCGGCCCGTTTCCACCGGCATCCAATTCCCCTTCCCAGGTTTGTTTGGTGCGGACTCTGGAAAAAATCCCTGAAGAAAAATCAAATTCCCCCTGCACTGAAAAAATGGACCTCATTAAGGCTTCAGCAATCGAAACAAGCCCTGATTTTCTTTCCAACAGTCGCCCTTATGGAAAAGGCCCTGCCTCTATTTCAAGACATGCATCCCCTCATTGAATCGGTTCATGCCGAAGATGCCCAACGAAAAGAAAAAGTCATGAAAATGAGACAGGGAGAAATTCCGATTTTACTCACGACAACCATTCTGGAACGGGGAGTGACGATCCCGAACATTGATGTGGCCGTCCTTGGAGCGGAAGAAAAGATTTTCACCGAAAGTGCCCTCGTTCAGATTGCCGGCAGGGTGGGAAGGAGCGCTGACTATCCAACGGGGGATATCGTGTATTTCCATTATGGTCGTACAAGGGAAATGATCAAGGCGCTGCTTCATATCGACCGAATGAATAAGGAAGCGGGGAAAAGGGGGTTGCTTCATGGTCACTAACTGTTTGAATTGTATTACCCGAGTCGAAGAGGTGTGGTCGTGGAGAGGGTTATTTTACAGAGAGCCTCAATTTTTGTGTCAGGAATGTGAGAAGCAGTTGGAGAAGATAGAAGGAGAACGCTGCAGGGGGTGCTCCCGTTCAATGGAGGCACTGCCATCCAATCTCGTAAAAGAAGAGATCTGCCTGGACTGCCACCGGTGGGAGCTGGATCCCGAGTGGCGGGGAATCCTCCATAAAAACGATTCACTCTATCACTATAATGATTTTCTGAAAGAGTACCTGGCCAGATACAAATACCGTGGGGATCACGCGTTGGCAAAAGCCTTCTCCCATACTATTAAATCTTATCTTACAAAAATAGAGTATGACCACATCATCCCAATCCCCCTCAGTGATGAACGCCTCTATGAGAGAGGATTCAATCAATCTACCGCTCTACTGGAAGAATCAGAGGTCCGTCCCTCACATATCCTCACCCGTTTGCATTCTGAGAAGCAGTCGAAGAAGACGCGTGCTGAGCGTCTTCGGCAGAAGCAGGTTTTTCAGTTGGTGGAGGTAGATGTGAAAGGCAAATCGATTCTGCTGTTTGATGATATTTATACGACGGGGACGACGTTGAGGCAGGCGGCGAAGCTACTGAAGGAAGCGGGTGCTGACGAGGTTTCTTCCCTGACTCTCGCGAGGGGTTAAAGCAATCCCCTCTTCTGCCGATATAAGGGGTAAGAGAAGCTTCACCGGGAGGAAACAGATATGTCAGAAATCATCAACTGTCCACGCTGCAACGCGATTTTTATGCAAAATAAATTTCGTGATGTATGTGACAAGTGTTATAGAGAAGAAGAAAGTATGTATGAGACCGTTTATCAATTTTTAAAGAAGCGGGAAAACCGTGCGGCGACCATGGCACGTGTGATTGAAGTGACGGGAGTAGACGAAGAACTTCTATATAAATGGGTGAAAAAGGGCCGTATACAGACGAGGCAATTTCCGAATCTGGGTTATCCTTGTGATAAATGTGGGAAGATTATTGGGACGGGACGAATCTGCGGTGACTGTTCATCAGAGCTTGCCAGTGGTCTGAAAAAGTTCGAAACCGAACAGGAATGGAAGAAAAAATCCCAGGAATCGGGTCAGAGAACGTATTACACCATGAGAGAAAAGAACTAGTATAGAGTAAAATAAATGAGGAAGAACTAACCAGGCTCTATTACTAAACAAATCTCCTATATATCCGATATACTAGGTAGAAACAATGGACGTGATGAAAGCGAGGGAAAATGATGAAGATTAACAATATCGGAAATCAAAACATCAATCCTTACAAGCGTAATCTTAATAAAATGGACCAGGTCGGGAAAGCGGGCAAACCGGCTTCCGACAAGATCGAAATTTCTTCTGCTGCCAAAGAGATGCAGGAGGTTTCCAAACTCGGCAAAGAGCGCCAAGCCAGAGTGGAATCCCTAAAAGATCAAGTTCAGACTGGGAACTATACCATCGATCCGAAAGCCATTGCTAAAGGATTAAAGAATTTCTATAACGGACAATAAAGAGGGGGCGAACAAACATGTCAGCAACCAATCTAATCTCAACTCTTGAAAAACTATATAAGCTGCACAAAAGTTTGTTCGATCTTTCTGTTAATAAGACGGATGTCATTAAAAAAGGTGATATGAGTGAACTTGATCGGGTATTGAAGGATGAACAGAAGCACTTGGCCGCCATCAATACGGTGGAAGCAGAGCGGCAGCGGGAATCCAGCAACTATCTTCAATCAAGGGGAGTGCCTTTCAATGAGGCTCCCACGATTTCTCAGTGCATCGAGCACAGTTCACTCCAGGAACAAGAAACGCTCGCCAAATGGCAGGGGAAACTGGTCGGTATCATCGGAGAATTGAAGGCTCAAAACGAGCTGAATCAAAAGCTTGTCTACCAATCTCTTCAATTCGTGAATATGAATCTATCCATGACGCAACCGCAGCCGGAATCATCCACCTATTCACGACCGAACGGGGAAAAGAAAGCACCGGCAAGTCGATCCATCTTTGATTCGAAAGCATAGCACTTACTAATTGAAACGGAGGCAACACCATGCGATCCACTTTTATGGGCCTGGAAACGGCAAAACGAGGCATGTATACCCAGCAGGGCGCCCTTTATACAACCGGCCATAACATCTCCAACGCCAATACCCCTGGATATACCCGTCAACGAGTCAACTTTGAACAAACGAGACCTTATCCTTCCCCAGCCATGAACCGTCCGCAAATCCCAGGCCAAATCGGAACGGGAGTCGAAGCCGGTTCTATTCAACGTGTGCGTGATTCATTCCTGGACATGCAGTACAGAGGTGAAAACCAAAAGCTCGGCTACTGGGAAACAAAAATGGAAGCGATGAAAAAGATGGAAGAGGTCATGAACGAACCATCCGATTCAGGCTTGTCGAAAACGATGGATATGTTCTGGCAGTCCCTTCAGGATTTAGCCGTAAACCCGTCCAACTCAGGTGCACGGTCAGTCGTCGTTGAGAGAGGGAAAGCCGTTGCTGAAACGTTCAACTACTTATCCTCTTCTTTAACAAGTGTCAGAGGCGATCTGAAAAATGAGTTGTCTGTCAGTGAAAAGCAAATCAACTCCCTGTCCAGACAAATCGATAACATTAATAAACAAATAGCCGACGTAGAACCACATGGCTATCTTCCAAACGATTTATATGATGAACGGGATCGATTAATCGATGAACTTTCACAGCATGTTTCCATCCAAACAAGTTACCAGTCCAATGGGGGAGCGTCGTCACCGATTGCAGAAGGTGCTGTCACGGTCACATTGGTTGGTAAGGATGGAAACCTGGCCGTTAACCTTGTTGGGCAAGGTGGAGTCAATGAACTTAAGCTTACTTATGATGGTCCTCAAAGTTCGGTGGATTCCGTCTCAATTGGTCAACAAACACTCGATATCAAAGATTTCCTATCTCAAGGTGAAGGAAAACTAAGAGCCCTTGTTGATACATACGGCTATAAAAATAATGACGGTGAAGCAGAAGGCTCATACATTAGTATGCTAGATGAACTGGACAGCATGGCGTATGAATTCGCCAAAGCATTCAATGACCAACATCAACAAGGATTCACACCTGAGCAGATGAACGATCCAAACTTCAATCCTGACACTGATACTCCGGATACACCGAAGTTCTTCCAGGATGCAAAGAATGCATCAGTAGATCTGGATGGTGTTTCAAAAGAAGGATTCGCCCAAAGAATGCAGGTAGCCGATGAAATGAGCAACCTTGATAACATCGCGACAGCAGGTGCAGATAATCCGACCCTCGGAGACGCATCAAACGTTCTCGCACTTGCCGACATCATCACTACGACTAAACTGCCTTACGGTGAAAAAGAAGCCTCATTCCAAAGTCATTTTGAATCCGTGATCGGAAAAATGGCCGTAGAATCACAAGAATCTGTCCGCCTCGCTAGCAACTCTGGTGTACTAAGAGGCGCAGTGGACGAACGTCGGATGTCAGTAAGTGGAGTCTCGCTGGACGAAGAAATGACCGACATGATCAAATTCCAGCATGCCTACAACGCCTCTGCCAGAATGATCACACTGCAGGACGAAATGCTCGACAAAATCATCAACGGCATGGGGACCGTTGGAAGATAGGTAGGTGAATAACATGCGCGTTACTCAAAGTATGCTGACAGCGAACTCGATGAGAAACCTCAGTTCTTCCTATGGACGAATGGGGCAATTGCAGGACCAGTTGGCGACAGGAAAGAAAATCACGAAGCCTTCGGATGATCCCGTTGTTGCGATGAAAGGGATGTTTTATCGTTCGAACCTGACTGGGATTGAACAGTATAAGAGGAATCTTTCTGAGCTTTACCTATGGATGGAAAACTCGGAGTCCGGAATCGATCAGGCAAATCAAGGTTTACAGCGTGTTCGGGAGTTGACGCTTCAAGGGAAAAATGGAACGTTAAGCCCGGAAGATCGGAAGGCAGTTGCTGTTGAAATAGAGCAAATTAAAAATGACCTTGTCAGTGTTGCTGAAACGAAAGTGGCAGGAAGATATATTTTTCATGGAACGGATGTTGGGAATTCTCCGATTAAGGATAGGAATCCCGCAGATGGGAGTGCTCCAAAGGTCGCTGATAATCTAGGCAACAGTGCTATTGATTCTTATCCTGTAGAGGTTTCACAAGGTGTTTCTTTAAAAGCCAATGTTAATCCAAATAAGGTTTTTAACCAGAAATTGTTCGACACGGTGCACAATATCCAAAAAGCATTGGAGTCGGGAGATGTTTCAGCTCTTGATGGCCAGCTAGAAGAGCTAGATAGTGTAATGAATACGTTATCAGCAGAACGTTCTGAACTTGGTGCCAGATACAATCGTCTTGAAATGGTAGACGACAGACTGGGCCAACAGGAAGTGACGGCAAACCGGATACTTTCTGATAACGAAGATGCCGATATTGAACGCGTCATCACGGATTTGAAAACCCAGGAAAGTGTCCACAGAGCGGCACTCAGCGTTGGGGCCAGAATCATCCAGCCGACATTGATGGATTTTCTACGATAAAAGCAAGGGGACTGACCCTTTAAGGTGTTTTGTCACCTTGGGGTCAGTCCCTTTTTACATGGAGGTGACAGTGTGTGAACGTTCCACAAATAAGATTGCAGTCCACATCAGCAGCCCTGAGCATCCGGACGACTCCAGGGCGGATGGACATCGAACAACCACCGGCAGTACTGGATATCCAGCAACCGCTTGCAAAGATGGAGATTGAACGGACGCCCTCCAAGCTGACCATCGATCAAACCGAGGCAAGGGCCGATATGGACTTGAAATCGGCGCGCCGCAGGATTGAAGAATTTTCTCAACAAGGCTACGAAGACTGGCTGACGGGACTTGCCCGGGTAGCCCAGGACGGGGACGAGCTGATGATGATCGAGAACGGCGGTAATGCAATCGCCGCTCAGGCGAAGCGGAACAGTGAAGATCAAATGTATGAGTTCAACATAGGATGGATTCCTTCGGCAGGGAGCGTCAAAATTGGATACACTCCCGGAAGCGTAAAAGTGGATGTTGAACCACAAAGGGTGATCAACAATTCTCGTCCTCAAAATCCCAACATACAGTATACTCCAGCCCAAGTGGACGTCAACTTGAAACGATATGCAGACCTGCAAATTGATTTTGCGAATTTGAAGCATGTGGGGATTAACTATGAACAAGAAATATAGGATGAAGGAATGAAGCGGATGAAAATCAATACGAAATACCATGGAGAAATACAAGTGAAGTCAGAAGACATTCTGACATTTGAACACGGAATCCCCGGATTTGGGGAAGAAAAGCAATTTGTATTATTGCTCCTTCCGGAAAGTGAGTGGTTTCATATATTGCAATCGGTGAAGACGCCTCAGCTTGGGTTTGTCGTAACGGATCCATTTATGTTCTATAAAGAATATGACCTTGAATTGGATCAGGCGAGTGTGGAGTTACTCGAACATCCTGCGGAAAAAGAAGTACAGGTGCTTTCTATTTTGACTGTGCGCGAAACACTCCATGAATCAACGGCAAATTTACAAGCTCCAATCATTATCAATTTGGCAAACCGTAAAGCCAAGCAAGTCATCCTAACCAACACAGACTACCAAACAAAGCACCTGATCTTTGCACAGCCTGCAGGAAAGAAGGGATGAGGGTATGCTAGTACTGACAAGGAAAACGGGAGAAAGTATTCAGATTGGAGATGACATTGAGTTAACCGTCATTTCTGTAAAAGGGGATCAGGTGAAACTCGGGATCAATGCCCCAAAGAACGTGGATATCCATCGGAAAGAAGTCTACCTCTCGATTCAAGATGAAAACACCGAAGCTTCCAAAGGAATCGACAATCTCTTTAACCTTTTGCCAAAAAATGATTAATTATTTTTCTTGAACTATTAAACACTAGTCAAAACGACCGATAATACTATTGTAAGCAATGAGGAGAAGGGCGGCCGACCTTTGTGACTTGTTGCTAACTAAAAAATGATATAGTTCACATGGATGTGGACTTACTTTCAAGGAGGAAATTATTGTTATGAGAATTAATCATAATATTGCGGCGTTGAATACTTACAATAAGTTGAACAGTGCTTCAGGTGCTCAATCTAAATCTATGGAGAAGTTGTCTTCTGGTCTTCGTATCAACCGTGCTGGAGATGACGCAGCTGGTTTGGCTATCTCTGAAAAGATGCGTGGTCAAATTCGTGGGTTGGATATGGCATCCAAAAACGCACAAGATGGAATCTCAATGATTCAAACTGCAGAAGGAGCACTAAACGAGACTCATTCTATTCTACAAAGGATGCGTGAATTATCAGTTCAAGCTTCAAATGATACCAATACCTCAGATGATCGAGCTGAAATCCAAAAGGAAATTGACCAATTAAATCAAGAAGTAAATAGAGTTGCAGAAACTACTGAGTTTAATACTAAAAAGCTACTAGATGGTTCTAGCGGTCTTAAAGTTGGAGATGGTTCTGTAGTTGGTAGTGCAAATAGTTCTAGTGATACTCAAACAGGAACATACAATGTTTCCGTAACTTCCCTCGCAACTGCTGCGAGTGATGCCACTGTTGGGGCAGTTGCTGCTACAGATACTGTAAATGGTTCAGGAACACTTACTATTAATGGTACAGATGTAAATGTAGCTGCTACAGATACAGTACAAGATGTGATGGAAAAAATTAATTCGATTGGTGGAGTAACAGCTTCTATTGAAAGTGGAACTTTTACTATTAAATCAGATGATGTAGGTAGTGACGCTTCTCTTTCAATTTCAGCAGATGGAGATAATATTATAAGCGCAAGTGACGCCTGGAACACTACTGCAGCAGCTGAAAGTGGAACTAATGCTGTTATTGGAACGTTAACAGATCCGGATTCTACTGATATTACTGGTGACATGGTTATTAGTGACAATACAGTAACCTTAAAAACTGGTGATGGAAAAGGTTTAACTTTTAAAGCATTAGAGGCTGGTTCCACTACTATTGATGTTGGGGGAGCATTATCGCTTCAAATTGGATCAAATTCTGGTCAAACGATGAATATCACTATGAATGACATGGGTGCACAATCACTTGGTATTTCCAATATTGATGTAACTTCTGTAAAAGGTGCATCGGATGCAATAGATGCTCTGGATAAAGCTATACAAAGTGTTTCAGCAGAGCGCTCAAAACTAGGAGCATACCAAAACCGCTTAGATCACACAATCAACAACTTAGGAACGTCATCTGAAAACCTAACTGCAGCGGAATCACGTATCCGTGACGTAGATTATGCTTTAGCTGCCTAAGCAGTTACAAGCACAGTCGTCCTGGCTGGTAACGGCTAGAGATCATAATTGGGTGAATTGCTGGAAACCCCTTAGAGCTTTTCTTGCCACAACGTAGTTGGAAACGACAAGCGTGATGGCTTTAACAAAAGAAAAGATTGGGCAATCAGCAGCCAAGCTCCTGTCTTGAAAGAGTGGAGAAGGTTCAACGACTAGGGTAGACCATCTAAGGCGCAAGCTATGATGATGAAATCCGTAGGTGAAACAATGGTCAACAGTATTGTGAATCCGAAGTGCCCAACCCCTACTACTTATAGAGGGTGAAGATATAGTCTGGTCATTTATGAAAGTAAATGTTCGCACGATGGCGAAAGAAATGATGAACCAAACGAAGAATTCTATTCTTTCTCAAGCAGCACAAGCAATGTTGGCTCAATCCAATCAAATGCCTCAAGGAGTTTTACAACTTTTAAGGTAATTTGATTAGAGGGCGTCCAGTTTGGTAACGAACTGGAGTATAACTGGGTGAATTGCTGGAACTTCCTAAAGCTTTATCAA
This sequence comes from Rossellomorea sp. LJF3, assembly GCF_037046045.1. Classification (NCBI taxonomy): domain Bacteria; kingdom Bacillati; phylum Bacillota; class Bacilli; order Caryophanales; family Bacillaceae; genus Rossellomorea; species Rossellomorea sp. LJF3. Next base: position 82,725 of record NZ_JBANLY010000007.1, read on the forward strand.
CCACAACGTAACTGGAAACGGTAGGCGGAATGGTTTGAAAATGATAGAGATGAACAATGGATAATCAGCAGCCAAGCTCCTGGGAGGAAACTCTGGAGAAGGTTCAACGACTAGAGAAAACGGTCTAAGGCGGAAGCTATGACTATGAATCTCGTAGGGCAGCAAAAGCTGTTCGAAGTGCCCAGCTCCATGAAAACATGGATGAAGATATAGTCTATTCTATGATTGAAAGACATAGTCGCAAAGCAAGCGAACCAACAACCTCAAGGAGTTTTACAACTTCTTCGTTAATTTTAAATTGTTTACGAGAGACTCTAGGCTTCCTAGGGTCTCTTTTTCCCTTGTCATCAATGATTCCAATAACACCATTAGTAATTCGCGCAATTTATACACTACTGATCAGTAGCTTCTGGGTATGGTATTCGCGATCTCCTTATCTTTAAAACCACTTTATTAAAACTATCATCTCAAGTATCTTTTATAGAATTTTTATGTCTACTCGAAGAAGAAGCTACAATAACAAAATAAAGACCATTAACCTAAACTTTCCCCACCAACCACCGATATAACCCATATAACCCTCAGGAGGATCAAACGATGATTGATAAAGTGACAGGCGGAGTTTCAGGAGTGCAATCATTTACTAGATTAGAGAATGGAACAAGCGAAGAAGTGAAACAAATTCAAGCGCAGGAACGACACCATGAAGAAACCACAACCAAAGAACCTGTCACCAAAGAAAAAATGGAAGATGTCGTTCATGGGATGAATGAGTTTATGTCCTCTTCGAATACACACCTCAAATTTGAATTTCATGATAAATTGAAAGAATACTATGTGACGATTGTGGATGATCGGACACAGGAAATAGTGAAAGAAATACCGGCAAAGAGGGTTCTCGATATGCATGCCGCGATGACGGAATTTGTTGGGTTAATGGTCGATAAGAAGGTTTAACGGAAGGAGATACATATGGCTGATATGCGAATTGGTGGTCTTGCCAGTGGTATGGACACGGATCAAATCATAAAGGACTTAATGAAGGCTGAACGAATTCCTTTAGATAAATTGGAACAAAAGAAACAATACCTTGAATGGCAGCGTGATGACTACCGGGATATGAATAAGATGATGTTTGATTTTAGCAATCTTATTTTTGATGGGGTGATGAAGCAGGGGACGTATACACAGAAAACAGTGACGGTCTCAGATCCGAATGAAGTTTCGGTTAAAAACATCAATTCAACTACGGATTTCACCGGAACATTAAAAGTTGAGAAGTTGGCTACTGCTGCTACTATGTACAGTTCAGCTATTACTCAGTCTGACGGGGGAGCATTTGATCCGAAGAAAAAATTGAGTGAGTCGTTCGGAATGACTGGAGAGCAAAGTATCAAAGTGAAGGCAATCAAAGCAGACGGAACGATGGCGGCTGATTTTACCGAAATTAAATTCAATGCTGAAGATGAGACGTTAGACAGTCTGATTGCGAAGATTAATACTCAAACCGGCGTAACCATGTTTTACGATCAACACACGAAGCAAATGTCTGTAATGAGCAAGAACACGGGCAGCAATTCCACCGGTCCGGAAATAGAACTGCAAGGGGATTTATTTACTGCGCATTTAAACCTCGATGCAGACAATGATACTGCTCTTACGAATAATAGAGGTTCTATCGGAGAAAATGCCAAGTTTACATACAACGGAATGGCAACTGAACGTTCATCCAACACCTTTACCATCAATGGTTTTGAATTGACCTTGAAGAATGCCTCTAATACAAATGTAACGTTTGCTTCACAACCCGACACCGATAAAATCCTAGAAAAACTCGTCAAATTCGTCGACGAATACAACAAACTCATTGAAAAAGTAAACGGTGAAGTAAATGAAAAGAAATACCGTGATTTCCAGCCATTGACTGCTGAACAAAAAGAGTCAATGGAAGAAAAAGAAATCGAACTATGGGAAGAGAAGTCACGTAGCGGTACGCTGAGAAACGATTCCGTTCTAACTTCTGGGTTGAACAAAATGCGATCCGACATGTACACACCAATCTCTGGTGGGACATCAGGCTTTGACCAACTGGCCCAGATCGGTATCAAAACATCAAGTAACTACCTTGATCGTGGGAAGCTGATTATTGATGAAAACAAGCTGAAAGAAGCGATTTCCAAAGACCCGAATGCGATCTATGAGATATTTGCTAAAGATGGTGCGACGTCAAATGAGCAAGGGATCGCCCGTCGTTTGCGTGATACGTTGAAGAATACAATGGATAGCATTGAGCAAAAAGCAGGGAAAGCTTCGAGCACCAATAATACATTTACTCTTGGCCGTTTACTAAATAACATGGACAGTCAGATGGACCGGTTCGAGGACCGGCTGATCCAAGTCGAAGACCGCTACTGGCGCCAATTCACCGCCATGGAAAAAGCCATCCAGCGTTCCAATGAACAATCCATGTTCCTCATGAACCAATTCGGCGGCTAATCATACCTAAAGGAGTGTCACTATGGCCATCAACAACCCGTATGCAGCATACCAGAACAACTCGGTCAACACCGCATCACCAGGTGAACTCACCCTTATGCTCTATAATGGAAGCCTGAAGTTTATACATATCGCGAAAAAAGCGATTGAAGAAAAGAATATTGAATTGAAAAATACCAATATCCAAAAGACTCAAGCCATTGTGAATGAGCTGATGGTGACGTTGAACACGGATCTTGAAGTCTCGCAAAACCTTATGTCACTATACGACTACATCAACCGTCGCTTAACGGAAGCAAATATTAAGAGTGACGCGTCGATTTTAGAAGAAGTAGAGGAACTCATCACAGACTTCCGCGACACGTGGAAAGAAGTGATTCAATTGAACCGTCAGAAACAGCATGCCGGTCGAGGTGGACTAGCGTAATGAGCTCGGTTCTTCTGTGCTATACCATCACGAAGCAATTGAAAGAAGCGTTGGAACAGGTGAATGATGAAAACAGGGAAGCCACGATTGAGGAAGTGGAATCCCTTTTAGAAAAAAGGCAGAGCGTACTTGGCACCATCAAGCCTCCGTATACTTTGGAGGAACAGGAGCTTGGTAAGCAAATGATTGCTTGGAACGGGCAGATTGATCGGCAACTGGCTCAATTGCGTTTGGAAATCAAACGGGACATGAACGGATTGACCAGGAAAAAAACATCAGTGCAAAAATATTCAAATCCATACGAGTCCTTACAATACGATGGAATGTTCTACGATAAAAAGAAATAGGTGATTCTTTGAGAACGAAACTAGACGAAAAACAGTACGAATTGGTCAGCCAATACGTCGGGATGCTCGATACAATCGAAGAAGCACTGAACTATGTGGAAGCAAGCTTCACGGATTTAAGCAAAACAGAAGGGGACCAGGTCCTATCCGATGTCTTCATGGCTATAGGGCAGATTTCAGAAAGCAATCCCTTGTTAAAAGAACTTTTTGATGAGGATGGCATTCAGAAAGCTTTAACCGGATTTGATAACGTGACAGATCAGGCATGGAAATTGGACGGACAGTTAGTCAACAACGAGATTAAGCAAAGTATTGTACAAGAAAATCTCTCCCCAGCCTTTTCTGCCTGGAAAGCATCGATTGAAATAAAACTAAAACCCTATCTAACACAATAAGCCTCGAATCCCCGAGGCTTATTTCTTTTTCCAAATCCTCTCATGCTATAATAATAGAAAAATGGTGGAGGACGCCGGTATGAAAACTACTGAAATAGATGAGATTAGAAGACTATGCCTTCTCTATCCGGAAGTTCATGAACATATAGATGGGTTCGGACACATATCTTTCCGCGTGAAGGACAAACCATTTGTCATCATAGGGGATACCTTATCGATGAAAACACTCCCCGCCACTCAGGAAATCCTCCTCGAACAACCAGGCTATATCAAAGCACCGTACATAGGGAGACATGGCTGGGTGCTGGTTGGGATAGAGGAAGCGGGCTGGCGAGCCATTGAAGGATTGATTCGTGAGGGTTATTTGATTGCTGCACCGAAGAGACTGGCCAATCAAGTTCAGAATGGATGAAGAAACATGATGAATTTAATCACCAATGAACTCATAAAACAAGTCTCCAGACCACGTATGTGGATTTCACTGGGGCTCATCGTGTTCATCAATTCCATCGCGTCCCTTTTTGTCTATCTGCTATTCGACGGCATCCAATTTTCATTTTGGGAGTACATGCGAATCAGCTCTAACCTCCTTATGATCATTCAACTCTTCACTCTGATCATTGCCGGGGATATCGTTTCAAGTGAATTTTCGTCAGGCACCATTAAGCTGCTGCTAATCCGACCTATTAATCGCGTGAAAGTTTTACTTTCGAAATACATAACCGTGGTAGTCATCGCCACTGTTTTAACAGCCTCTCACTTCTTATTTTCCGCCGTGCTCGGTTCACTATGGTTTTATGATAGTTTCTTTGATTTGAACGAGAACTTTTTTATTGTGGCAGGAGCTTACGTACTGAGATTCATAGAAATGATGGTGATTTGTTCCTTCGCTTTTACCTTTTCCGTCGTGACGAGAAGCAGTTCGTTTGCGATAGGTTCTACGATCTTTCTGACCTTTTCTGCCGGGACATTTTTGGTTTTGATGAACGAGCTTGGTATGGAGTGGGGGAGGTATCTGCTGTTTGCGAATGCTGATTTGCAACAGTATTTCTTTGGGACTCCGCCGTTTGAGGGGATGACGTTTTGGTTTTCGGTTGGGGTAATTGTGGTTTATTTGGTTGGGTTTGGTGGATTGTGTTGGTGGAGTTTTAGGGAGAGGGATGTGGATGTTTAATAGCTGTACCTACCTTAAGCTCTCTCCAAAATCCCTTCACATTTTCGCCCCATACCATTCACAAATCCTTCAAATTCCCAACGTTTAATCCAAAAAAGAAGTGAGAAAATAATACTATAAAGAGTGAAAGGTGCTCTCTACATATCAACAAAACCACCTCACTCTTAAACACTCTCCACTCCCGTCACATCAACCTTTTCGACACCACCTTACAAACTTCACGAAAAATTGACAAAAAATTTAGAAAGTTTAAGAAGGATTAATGAAGGGAATGGAGAATATATAAACATAGCTTTATTTTTAAAAGGAGGAGTTTACATGTTGAACTACAACATTCGAGGCGAGAACATTGAGGTAACTCCAGCGATTCGCGAACATGTGGAGAAGAAGATTGGCAAGTTAGACCGTTACTTTAATGAAACTCCTGATGCAAATGTACATGTTAATTTGAAAGTGTATCCTGATAAAAATACGAAAACTGAAGTGACTATTCCAATGCCGCAATTAGTTCTACGTGCAGAGGAACGCAACGCAGATATGTATGCGGCCATTGATCTGATAGTAGATAAATTGGAGCGTCAAATTCGCAAACATAAGACCAGAGTGAACCGTAAAATGCGTGAAAAGGGTAGCCCGAAGGAATTCTTCGCGGCTCAGGAAGATCTAAATCATGTTTCTCCTAACGGTGCAGCTGCCGTTGAATTGGAGGAAGATGACGATGCGGAAGTAGTAAGAACAAAACAGTTCAATCTTAAGCCGATGGACAGCGAAGAAGCGATCTTGCAGATGAATATGCTGGGTCACACATTCTTCATCTTCACTGACGCAGAGACGAATGCAACGAACATTGTGTACAAGCGTCGTGACGGTAAGTATGGCTTAATTGAAACAAACTAAATACATCATCGAAATCCTGTAGTCGTTTTGACTGCAGGATTTTTTATTTATAGGAGGATTTTACCATTTTTTGTCGAAGTTTGAAGGTAGACAAAAATGAGGGGGAAATCAAATGAGAGATCCACGATTAGAGAAGTTAGCGGACGTGCTGCTGACTCATTCATTAAAAGTCAAAGAAGGGGAAAAGCTTATGATCACTGGGGAACATTCCACGCAACCCCTGATTAAGGAGCTTCTGAAAAAATCATATGAAATGGGAGTCATTCCATATTTTGAATTAAGCGACCTTGAATTGAGCCGAATCATGGTCAGTCAGGCTAAGCCGGAGCAAATCATTATTCGAAATAAATGGAATATGCAACAGTATGAAGACCTGGATGCCTTTATCCATATTGCCAGCGATGCAAACGACGCGGAGATGAGCGAAGTCCCTGCTGTACAATGGCAGGAACTTATGCCCCATATGAAAGAATCCAATGATTATCTCATCCAAAATAAGAAATGGGTTCTTTTAAACTATCCAAACTTCGCACTCGCTCAAAAAGCGAAAATGAGCTATGAGACGTTTTTCGATTATTTAATGGAAGTTTGCACAGTCGACTACAAGCAGATGGAAGAAGCCCAGAAACCACTGAAAGAACTGATGGACAAGACGGACAAGGTACGCATAACAGGTGAAGGGACGGACCTTACGTTTTCCATCAAAGATATTTCGTCTGTCATGTGTTTTGGAGAGCGGAATATTCCTGATGGGGAAGTGTATACGGCTCCTGTAAAGGATAGCGTGAATGGGACGATTACGTATAATACGCCAACTTTGTATCGAGGTTTTTCTTTTAACAATGTCTCTTTGACGTTTGAGGACGGGAAGATTGTGAAGGCGACGGCTGATAAAACGAAGGAACTGAACGATATTCTGGATACAGATGAAGGTGCCCGCTTTATCGGAGAGTTTGCCCTTGGGGTGAATCCGAAGATCAATGAGCCGATGCTGGATATTTTATTTGATGAGAAGATCAACGGAAGCTTTCACTTCACACCGGGACAAGCGTATGAACAGGCAGACAACGGAAACCGTTCCAATGTCCATTGGGATATGGTGTGCATCCAGCGCCCTGAATACGGCGGCGGAGAAATTTACTTCGATGATGTTTTAATTCGCAAAGATGGGTTATTTGTAGTAGAAGAGCTAAAAGGATTGAATCCTGACGCTTTAATCTAAAGGAGGATTTCACCATGACGTATTCCATTGTAGGTTATGACCCGGAAGAAAAGGAATGGGGGATTGCGGTCCAATCCAAGTTCCTCGGTGTTGGTTCGGTTGTGCCGTTTGCGAAAGCTGGAGTCGGGGCTGTGGCGACTCAGTCTTACGCCAACACTTCTTACGGCCCCCATGCGCTTCAACTGATGGAGGAAGGCAAGACGGCGGAAGAGGCACTTGATATTATCACAAGGGATGATCCGGAGCGCCCATTGCGCCAGGTGGGATTGATCGATGCGTGTGGCAACCCCGCCACTTTTACCGGTGAAGGGTGCTATGACTGGGCAGGTGGACAGACTGGTAAGCATTTTGCAGCTCAGGGGAATATTTTAGTAGATGATCAAACCGTGAAGGCGATGGCGGATACTTTTGAGTCCACCACTGGGTCTTTGGCTGAAAGACTGCTCCACGCCCTCGATGCCGGCCAGGAAGCAGGCGGTGATTCCCGCGGTATGCAGTCCGCTGCCCTTTTAGTTGTAAAGGAGAACGGTGGATACGACGGATTCAACGATCGCTATATTGACCTCAGGGTGGATGATCACGCCGCTCCTATTCAAGAACTAAAGAGAATCTATCAACTACATCAGCTCTACTTCAAAGAATCAGCCGTCGGCAGGGTGGTACTACTTGAAGGTGAGATTCACGATGAAGTGGAGCGGGAACTCACCCGTCTTGGCTATGCAAAAGAAAAGCAGTCCCTCTATCAAAATTTGAAAGACTACCTCCACACAGAAAACTTTGAAATGCGTGAGCAGGAAGAGAATTATATCGATTTGGATGTCTTGGATTATATGAAAAATCAAGGAAGATAATTGTAAAAAGAACCAGTCGGAAAGTGATTGGTTCTTTTTTCTTGTCCTAAAACAGTTTAATGCTTGCCTGAAATGTTATATAATGAACCTTTGTGTACGGGACTCAGAGAAGTTGGAGGTAAATACAAACATGAGTACAGTCGGAAGAAATGAACCATGCCCTTGTGGCAGTGGAAAGAAATATAAGAAATGCTGTGAAAACGTTGTGAATATAGATACGCTGGTAAGTCAGGAACTGGATGTGCTACAGGCACAGCTGTATGACTTCATCGCTACGGCACAGTCTGCCGAGATGGAAGAATCATACCATCACTATCTGTCCAAAATGGATTTGATGCAGGCAGATCCCGACATTTATGAAATGGCATTTGTCAGCTGGTACGGAGCCACTCAGAAGGATGCTGACGGTGTTCGTTTGATCGAACGATTTGTGGATAAGCAGCTGAGCACGGTGACTCGACCACAGACAGCTGAGGTATTGGAGTCATGGAAAAATGTACGGGTGACAGCGGGTACGGTAGAGAAGCTTGATGACAACACGCTGCGAGTCGGGGAAGCAATCACGGGGGATACGCTTATCGTAACGGAAAAATTCGGTAAGCTTGAAGAGAACAGCTTCTTCCTGGGATTATTATTGCCGAACGGGGAGAAATATCTTCCGTTTGCTCAATACTTCATTTATCCAGCGATTGAAAAAGCGGCGATGGAGTTAGTGAAGATCCGTTTCGAACAGGGTGAGTTTGAAACTCTACATGATTACTTATCAGGGCAGTACCTTGAAATTGCGGATGTCGGATTCGTCCTTTATAGCGCGGAGAAGAAGAAGGCTGGAAAATCAGCGGCAACGAGTAAAGCGTCTGGTGAATCTGATGCAACGAATGATTCTGATGAGGATTTTGCAGACTCCATTGAAGGCGTCGAAATCTGGAAGACGCCGGAATACAATGAAGCAATCACTTCACTTCAAACCTTCCTGACTGAAAAAGGGGAAGATAAGAAAGAAAGTGAACTGCTCGTAGCCGTATTGGAAAAATACTTCTACACAGAACGTCCAACGATCCGCAACCCGAAAATCTATTCGGGGGCTATGGTCGACATGGCGAAAAACATCGACGAAATCAGTATCCGCCACGTTCAAAAAGAACTCGCCGAATACTTCGATGTCTCTGCCAACAGCATCTCAAGACGAAGCAAGCAAATCTGGGAAAGCTACCAGGACACCGTCTACGAACTGCTGAAAACAACGAACGCCTAAACCAAACTCAATACACATCCTACAAAAGTCGTCTGATAAAGGCGGCTTTTTTTGAGGGACGGACCTCCCAAATCATGACCAATATGGAAAGGAAGCTTGATATGAAAGCATTCCATTCTCCAAAGGGCAGCAATAGGGAGGTCCGTCCCTCAAAGCCTTAAGTTGTAACCGATATGGGATAGTGGTAAGATTGATAGGGAAAATATCGTGTTTGTGTGGGAGGATAATTGGTTTTAGTAGCGAATTTTAAGTAGAGTGATGTGGAGTGATTATCCTTGTTTTTTACAGGAAATTCACATATTTCTCATGGTAATCTCATTTACTTTCGTTATACTGGTGACGTTTGGCTCTCATTCCAACACAGATAAAGGAGCGTTTATACATGCTTGGTCTATTAAATAAAGTGTTCGATGCGAATAAAAGAGAATTAAAGAGGCTGGAGAAACTGGCCGATCAAATAGAAGAATTAGGTCCTGATATGGAGCGTTTGACGGATGATGAGATCCGTGAAAGAACGGAGCGTTTCAAAGAGCGCTATCAAAAGGGTGAAGACCTGGAGGACATGCTCGTTGAAGCATTCGCAGTCGTACGGGAAGCGGCCCGCCGCGTTCTTGGTTTATATCCGTACCGCGTTCAGCTCATGGGTGGTATCTCCCTTCACGGCGGGAACATCTCCGAGATGAAAACCGGTGAAGGTAAAACCCTGACGGCGACGATGCCTGTTTACTTGAATGCCATCACAGGAAAAGGCGTTCACGTCATCACGGTCAATGATTATCTGGCCAGCCGTGATGCCGAGGAAATGGGGAAACTGTACAATTTCCTAGGATTGACTGTAGGGCTCAATCTCAACTCTATGTCTAAGGATGAAAAGCGCGAAGCTTATAGCGCGGATATCACATACGGTACGAATAACGAATTTGGATTCGATTACCTTCGTGACAACATGGTCCTGTACAAAGATCAAATGGTTCAGCGCAGCCTTCATTTTGCCGTAATCGATGAGGTTGACTCCATTTTGATCGATGAAGCACGTACACCATTGATCATTTCAGGTAACGCCCAACGCACGCCTCAGCTTTATATCCAGGCGAACGCGGTCGTACGTACCCTGAAAAAAGAAGAAGATTACACATATGATGAAAAAACAAAAGGTGTTCAATTAACGGAAGACGGAATCAGCAAGGTAGAAAGAGCCTTCCATATTGATAACCTGTTCGATATTTCACACGTAACCCTGAACCATCATATCAACCAGGCGTTGAAAGCACACGTAAGTATGCACCGTGATGTGGATTATGTGGTCCAGGAAGGCGAAATCGTCATCGTTGATTCCTTCACGGGCCGCCTGATGAAAGGTCGCCGTTACAGTGACGGACTTCACCAATCGATTGAAGCAAAAGAAGGTCTTGAAATTCAGAACGAAAGCATGACCATGGCAACGATCACATTCCAGAACTACTTCCGTATGTACGAAAAGCTGTCCGGTATGACGGGTACAGCGAAGACGGAGGAGGAAGAGTTCCGTAATATCTACAATATGAACGTTATTGTCATCCCGACGAATAGACCGATCGTTCGTGATGACCGCGCCGATTTAATTTACGCGTCTATCGAAGGAAAGTTCAACGCTGTAGTGGAAGACATTAAAGAACGAAACGATAAAGGACAGCCTGTTCTTGTCGGTACGGTGGCCGTTGAAACGTCAGAATTGATCTCTAAGCTCCTCACGAAAAAAGGCGTACGCCATAACGTGTTGAATGCGAAAAACCATGGCCGTGAAGCCGAAATCATTTTAGAAGCGGGTCAGCCTGGTGCCGTCACGATTGCCACGAATATGGCCGGTCGTGGTACGGATATCAAGCTTGGCGAAGGCGTCATCGATCTTGGCGGTCTTGCCGTCATTGGTACAGAGCGTCACGAATCAAGACGTATTGATAATCAGCTTCGTGGACGTTCCGGACGTCAAGGGGACCCTGGTGTGACTCAATTCTATCTTTCAATGGAAGATGAATTGATGAGAAGGTTCGGCTCTGACAACATGAAGAGCATGATGGAACGCCTTGGAATGGACGATTCCCAGCCGATCCAAAGTAAAATGGTCAGCCGTGCTGTCGAATCCGCACAAAAACGAGTGGAAGGAAACAACTTCGACGCTCGTAAGCAGCTTCTTCAATATGATGATGTCCTGCGTCAACAGCGTGAAATCATCTACAAACAGCGTAATGAAGTCATCGACTCTGAAAATCTTCGAGATATCGTTGAAGGTATGATCAAATCAGTCATCGAACGCCAGGTAGCGGCTCATACGGCAGAAGAAGAGATGGAAAATTGGAATCTTCAAGGTATTGTTGATTACGTCAATGCCAACCTTCTACCGGAAAATGACGTGACGGTCGACGACCTTCGTGGAAAAGAAGCCGATGAAATGATGGCTCTCATCTTTGAAGATGTACAGCATCGCTACAATGAAAAAGAAGAGCAGCTGACGCCGGAACAGATGCGCGAGTTTGAAAAGGTCATCCTGCTTCGCGCCGTTGATACGAAATGGATCGATCACATCGATGCCATGGATCAACTTCGCCAGGGTATTCACCTCCGTGCATACGGACAAAACGATCCACTGCGTGAATACCAGCATGAAGGCTACGCCATGTTCGAAAGCATGGTACTCGCCATCGAAGAAGACGCGGCTAAATACGTCATGAAAGCGGAAATCCGCAACAACCTGGAACGCCAGGAAGTGGCCAAAGGCCAAGCGGTCAATCCGAAAGAAGACGGAGCAAAAGCAAAAAAACAACCAGTCCGCAAACAAGCAGACATCGGACGAAACGACCCATGCCCATGCGGAAGCGGCAAAAAATACAAACACTGCCACGGCATAACCGGATAAAGAAAAGAAATGAGATGATACCTGGGACTTATTTTGCTAAAATAAGTCCCAGGTACTTTTCCGTTTTTATGATTAAGATGGAGTAACTGGCACTATTAGTGCTTGTTCATTATTGGATGGATTTTTAAAAGCAAAATTGATTGGAGCGGAAGGTGCTCGACTCCTGCGGGAAAAGCGGGAAAGTTGAGACCCCGCAGGGCAAAGCCCGAGGAGGCTCAACTCACGCCCCGCGGAAAGCGAGCACCTGCAGCGGAAATCACACCACTGTCTAATATAAACTCCAAAATGACTTTTACAAAACATCAACCCAAATAACTATAGAGGTGACCACACATGGAACTATCAGAAATCAGAGCAGAGTTAGAAAAATCAGCTAAGACATTAGCGGACTTCAGGGGGTCTCTTTGACTTAGAAAACAAAGAGGCCAGAATCCAGGAACTTGACGAAATCATGGTCCAACCCGACTTCTGGGATGACCAGCAAACAGCACAGGGACTGATCAATGAAGGAAACGGCTTGAAGGAACTTGTCAATGAATACAAATCATTGTTTGAATCCCAAGAGAACCTCGAACTGACCCTTGAGCTGGTCAAAGAAGAACCGGACGAAGAACTTCAAAAAGACCTGGAAGAAGAGCTTGCTGACTTGGTCAAACGTTTAAATGACTACGAGCTGCAGCTTCTTCTAAGTGAAGAGCATGACAAAAACAACGCCATCCTTGAACTGCATCCCGGTGCAGGCGGAACCGAGTCCCAGGATTGGGGTTCCATGCTTCTCCGCATGTACACCCGGTGGGGTGAGAAACGCGGATTCAAGGTGGAAACACTTGATTACCTACCAGGGGATGAAGCGGGCATCAAGAGTGTAACGTTAGCGATAAAAGGTCACAACGCATACGGCTACCTGAAAGCTGAAAAGGGCGTACACCGACTTGTTCGTATTTCACCGTTCGATTCGTCCGGCCGTCGTCACACATCCTTCGTGTCGTGTGAAGTCATGCCTGAATTCAATGAAGAAATCGAAATCGATATCCGTACGGAAGATCTGAAAATCGATACGTACCGTGCAAGCGGAGCCGGTGGACAGCATATCAATACGACCGACTCAGCTGTCCGTATCACTCACTTACCGACCAATGTCGTCGTAACGTGTCAATCAGAGCGTTCTCAAATCAAGAACCGTGAGTCAGCAATGAAAATGCTGAAAGCGAAGCTCTATCAGAAGCGGATCGAAGAGCAGGAGCAGGAACTTGCTGAAATCCGTGGAGAGCAAAAGGAAATCGGATGGGGCAGCCAAATCCGTTCCTACGTATTCCACCCATACTCCATGGTCAAAGACCACAGAACCAACACAGAATCAGGAAACGTACAAGGCGTCATGGACGGCGACATCGACCCATTCATCAACGCCTACCTGCGATCCAAAATAAAGTAACACTTAAAAAATGACCCCGCCAACCACTGGCGAGGTCATTTTTTTTAGGGACGGACCTCAAATCGGCACAATAGAGGCACTGTTTCACCCCAGCCAAGGTCCGTCCCTCGAACCTCACCTCATTAATGCTTTAACACGGTATTGAACTGTTATTTACACCTTTATGCGCCCATGCTATACTCTCAAAGGTTGATACAGAAGGGTTTGATGGATGAATCACCCTTTAAATCTTCTTCTTCATCACAGGTTTATGAAAATAGAAGTGCTGCTTTTTTTGGATGCATATGTATACTTCTTCACAATCATGACGTGCCCCTTTGGAGGTCCGTCCCTGAGGGAGTGGTGCATCAAAGAAAGGGTTTGTACTCATACTATTAATACATAGGTTAAAGGAGTCGTACTGGATGGGTTTGAAGGAAAGGCGTCGTGAGCAGGAAATTAATCCACGGAAAGAGAAGTTGTTAGAGTATTTGTTTGTTGTGTTCGGATCAACGATTGTGGCCATTGCGTTCAATGTGTTCTTGCTGCCGAATGAGGTCGCTTCAGGAGGAGTAAGCGGGATATCGACGATTTTGAATGGACTGTTTGACTGGAAGCCCGCATATGTTCAGTGGGCATTCAATATACCATTATTCATTGCAGGACTGATCTTCCTGGGTCTTCAATTCGGAGTCAAGACAGCCATCGGTACGGTGTTTTTACCACTAGTCGTATTCTTGACCGAAGACTGGAAACCCTGGACGGAAGATCCCCTGCTTGGAGCCCTTTTCGGGGGTATCGGGGTAGGACTTGGATTGGGGATCGTATTTCGTGGAAGAGCTTCTACGGGAGGGACGGACCTTGCTGCCCAGATCGTCAACAAATTCACCGGGCTGTCACTAGGAACTTGTGTGGCAATGATAGACGGGATGATCGTCCTTTCTGCAGCCATCGTCTACGATATCGAACGTGGATTATATGCTTTGATCGGTTTGTATGTAACAAGTAAAACCATCGATCTCGTCCAGGTTGGTATAAGCAGATCCAAAATGGCGCTGATCATTACCAATCGCCAGGAAGAAGTTCGTGAAGGAATTTTGAATAAAATCGACCGTGGAGTGACAAAACTATCAGCATACGGTGGTTATACGGATGATGAGCGCCCGATCCTCATGTGTGTCGTGGACCAGACAGAATTCACAAAACTGAAACAACTGGTCAAAACCATTGACCCCTCAGCATTCGTCGTAACAATGGACGCTTCGGAAGTCTTGGGGGAAGGTTTCAAACGGGTTTAAACTTGGTATAATTATGTAAGAGAGGGACGGACCTGACAATCGATCCGTGACTCTGAAATATGTTTTCCTAGGGGGATAATACATGAAGAAAAAGCTGCTAGGTGTTCTTTTTGGCGCTTCATTGGTACTTGCAGCCTGCGATGGTAACGGCGGCGACAGTACAGAAACAAGCTCTGGCGGAGTAGACCCTGAAAAAATCGTAAATAATAAGTGCACCAGCTGTCATGGTGGGAACCTTGAAGGCGGAATGGGGCCGGCCCTTAAAAATATCGGGGCAGAACTAAGCAAAGATGAAATCCGTGAAACGATCAAAAATGGTAAAGGCCAAATGCCTCCTGGACTCATTGAGGGTGAGGAAGCCGACGCAGTGGCTGAATGGTTATCGAAAAAGAAATAAGATCGGGAGAAGAATCCAATGGGTTCTTCTTTTCTTTTGCCGAGATTTGCTTAAAGTTCCCCAATCGAGACTGTTGTTTTAAGGACAAACCATCCTCTTAATAGATATCCACAGAACTTTTTCAATTCTTCTTTAAGTCTTTGTTACAGAACTTTTTCGCAGGAAATCCCTTAATTGATATTTCATCCAACAAACAGAATTATAACCTAGTAACTTAATCAGGTTACCGTCTTCTAAGCGTTTAGGATAATGGTATCCCTATACATAAGGATGTGGTATTAGTACCAGTTACTAGGTATATATAACTATGAAATTAACGGAACATAGGTAAAATCGACAACAAAACAGGTAATAAATTCACATTTTTTCAGGTTCTGAAATGTAAATGTAATAATTTTTTTCCTTAACTTACTATAAAGAGATGTTATAATAATTTTCGGAAGCGTAATTCGAGGTTTTTCACCAATTTTTGTCTAAAGGTGATAAAGACGACTTTGGTTACGTGCCGTGTACATATGTCGATAACAGCCAAGAGGGTAACTACATAATACAAATTAGGTGATTTTAAAATGATAGAAATGAAAGACGTTTACAAGCAGTACAACAATGGTGTCATGGCTGCTAATGGCTTTAACGTCCACATTAAGCAAGGCGAGTTTGTTTATGTTGTGGGGCCTAGTGGTGCCGGGAAGTCTACTTTTATTAAAATGATGTATCGCGAAGAACGTCCTTCCAAAGGAGATATCGTTGTAAATGGTATCAATCTCGCAAAACTGAAAAATAGTAGAGTTCCATACTTAAGAAGAAACGTTGGGGTTGTTTTTCAGGATTTCAAGCTGCTACCATCGCTGACAATCTATGAAAACATTGCCTTCGCACTTGAAGTGATAGAAGAACATCCAAAGCAGATCAAGAAAAGAGTCATGGAAGTACTGGACCTGGTAGGGTTAAAACATAAAGCAAGAATGCTGCCGAATGAGCTTTCCGGTGGGGAACAACAGCGTGTATCGATTGCTCGATCCATTGTGAACACTCCGAAGCTTGTGATTGCGGATGAACCTACAGGAAACCTTGATCCCGAAACATCATGGGATATCATGAACATATTTGAAGAAATCAGTAACCGTGGAACCACGGTGATCATGGCTACGCATAACCGGGAAATCGTGAATACGATCAAGCATCGGGTAATCGCCATTGAAAATGGCCGTATTGTCCGGGACGAACAGCGAGGTGATTACGGTTATGAAAGCTAGAACGTATGGCCGTCACTTTAGAGAAAGCTTCAAAAGCATTGGCCGTAACGGCTGGATGACATTCGCATCAGTGAGTGCCGTTACCGTGACTTTACTACTTGTTGGTGTATTCATCGTCTTAATGCTAAACATGAACAAGGTAGCAACCGATATTGAAAAAGACGTCGAAGTACGGGTCTTACTCGAAATTGGTACTGAAAAATCCCAAACTGATCAAATAGAAAAGAAGATACAAAATATAAGCGGTGTGGAATCAGTTGAGTATTCTTCCAAAGAAGAAGAACTTCAGAACCTCGTAAAGGATCTGGGAGACGATTTCAGGTTATTTGAACAAGATAACCCATTATATGATGTGTTTATTGTAAAAGCAGACAATCCAAGGGACACCGGGAAAATCGCTGGCCAAATCAGCAAATTTGATGGGGTCAATGAAGCCCTTTACGGTGAAGCAAAGATTGAAAAATTATTCAATGTACTGGAAATGAGTCGGAATGTTGGACTTGTGTTGATCATCGGTCTGTTGTTCACGGCGATGTTCCTCATTTCAAATACAATCAAAATTACCATTGTCGCCAGAAGAAGGGAAATCGAGATAATGAAACTCGTGGGTGCAACCAACTGGTTTGTACGCTGGCCGTTCATATTAGAAGGTTTATGGCTTGGAATTTTAGGTTCTATTATCCCGATCGCTCTTGTAACAACTGGTTATTACTATGCCTATGGATTTATTAAACCAAAACTACAAAACAATTTTATTCAGATATTAGATTTTACCCCCTTTATCTATCAAGTAAACGGATTGATTCTATTAATGGGTTGCCTGATCGGAGCTTGGGGAAGCTTTATGTCTGTTCGTAAGTTCTTAAAAGTGTAAAATTTGATAGGTTGATAGAAGCTGAAAGGAGCATGCCGCTTGAACAAGAAGTATTTCATTTCATTATCTATTGCAGCAGCATTAACAATCGGAAGTCTACCAACGTTAGCAACCACTGCTAGCGCTAACTCCTCCGTGGAGGACTTAAAGAAACAGCAGGACGATGTTTCATCTAAAAAAGAAGAGGTCCACGGTAAGATCAATGAGAAAGAATCTCAAATTGATCAAACCATCAGTAAACAAAAAGATATCGAATCACAGATTGCTGAAATCAGTACGAAATTAAAAGATACAGAAACGAAGATTGTAGAAAAAACAAAAGAGATTGATGAAACAACGGCAAAAATCAATAAGCTTAAAGCGGATATTGAAGAGTTAAAGAAAAAGATTGAAGAGCGTAATGAACTTTTGAAGGAACGTGCTCGCGCCATTCAGGAAAAAGGCGGCTCTGCCAATTATTTTGATGTAATTCTTGGAGCGGAGAGCTTCGGTGACTTCGTCAACCGTGTTACAGCAGTGAATACAATTGTAAGTGCAGACAAAAAGATCATGGACGAACAAAAACGTGATCAAGAGGAATTAGAGAAGAAGCAAGCGGAAGTAGAAAAAGAGCTTGCGGATCTTGAGTCTTCCAAAGCAAATCTTGAATCTTTAAAACAAGACCTTAATAGTCAAAAGGCTAAAAAAGCTGAACTATTCAAACAGCTTGAAGCTCAACAGGCATCATTAAAAGTAGAAAAAGCCGATCTTGAGAAAGAATCAGATGAACTTTCAAAAATGGAGCATCAGCTTGAAGGTGAAATCCAGGCTGAACAAGCACGTCTTGCGGAATTAGCCCGCCAGCGGGAAATCGAACGGAAGCGCCAGGCGGAAGCAGAAGCAGCGAAGCGTGCAGCAGCACAAAAACAGGCGACATCAAGCAGCAGCGGTGGATCTGCATCTGCAGCAGCAGCTCCGGCAGCAGCCCCAAGTGCACCTGTAAGTGCAGGAGCATGGACGGCGCCAGCATCCGGAACGATCACAACAAACTTCGGCTGGGATACGTTAAACGGTGAGAGCCGTTTCCACTATGGTACAGACATTGCGGCACGAGGAAGTGTTCCAATCTCTGCAGCAGCAGATGGTTATGTCATTAAGAGTCACTATAGCTCAAGCTATGGTAACGTAGTGTACATCACGCACTCTATCAACGGTCAAATGTATACCACTGTGTATGCTCATATGTCTTCTTCACTAGTGAGCACTGGACAAGCAGTAAATAAAGGTGACCAAATCGGTTACATGGGTAACACAGGATACTCATTCGGACAGCATTTACACTTTGAACTATACAGAGGTTCATGGAGTGCATCGCATGCTAATGCTGTAAACCCACGTCAATATATTAACTTTTAATAAACTAGTCCCCGCTTCGATTAAGGCGGGGACTTTATTAATTACTATTGTAGATGAACGATTCTTGTATTCTTCTTAAATCGGATGAATATTACGGAATAGTGTTTTCATCACTTCTTTTTTCTAGTATAATGACTATTATACTCATGTAAATTTTCGAAAAAGGCAAACTAATTGAAAAATTAGGACGCAAAACCACGGGTCTTCTATTTTTTTAAAATAATGATCGCCGGGTTACCGAAAACAATGGATACAATGAATACTAATTCGAACGTAAATCTAGTACTCATTTAAGCCTGCCTTTTTGGTGGGCATTTTTTGATTGTATGTTCGTTTCAGTGTGATTTGAATCTGCTATAAGGGTGATGAAGTTGGAATTAAGTGATATAAAAAGGCAGCTGCGAAGCTTTTGCCGAAGAAACCGCACAGCGTTAAGATTTACATATGTAAAAGATTATACTGCAGAAGATATTAGTGATATGTTGATAGACCGGATAGGTGCTGAAGAAGTCGAGAGGATATTAGTAGACATTGACATCATCAATGAACGCGGTGGAGATACCGTCAAATACTTCATGCTCATCCTGGAAGGGTTGAGAGCAGCTTAAGATTTAGATCCCTTCCCAGGGGGAACATATTTTTCATGTCGTATATGAAAGGATCCTTCAGAGAGGGATCCTTTTTTGCCGGAACAAGAGCACTCTCGCTGTCTGTAATCATTACACTAAGGGATACACTATGAGTAAATCACTTGATTAATGAGTGGAATTTAAAGATACTTAATACATAACAGGGTATGTTCGGACAGAGGAATCGGAATGATCCAGTTGGAAGAAACCGCTATGAAAGGTGTAGAATCGAATGGATGAAAGATGGTACACCATAGGCTCCTTTACTTTCCCATCTACCTGGGGAGCGATCATCGCCTCGTTCATTTTGACATTTCTTTTCCTCTACTTCTGGAATCGGAAGGCTAGCGACTGGTATTCAAATGGTATTTTTTACTTTTTGATCATCTGGAAGCTGAGTGTCATTGTCGTTGATTTTCAAAATGTCATCGAACATCCCATTACGATCCTTTATTTCAATGGTGGCAGGTGGGGGTATTGGTTAGGCTTGCTGACAGTGCTTTTATACATATTCGTTAAAAGGGCGGATAGGACGTCTCACCTGGTCATTGCCTGGATGTGCACGGTCGTTTTCTTTGAACTTGTCGTTCATTTGCTCCAATTTGATGTTCTTGCAGGGGTATTCCAATTTATCATCAATGGTACACTTATCTTATTTTTATTGAAAAAGGAAAATGACCGCGATATCTGGGCCGTACAGTTAGTGACTGTGTTCACCTTTCTTCAATTGCTATACCAATCCATTCATGGAGGCTTTGTGTTTAACACTGTCACCTGGACGTATCTCACCGTGATGGTTTACCTTATCTTTTTTCAACGGAAGGTGGAAAACGAACATTGAATAAACGAAATTTTGCTCTGGCGATCGTTGCCCTGCTGATCGGGATATTCCTGGTGAATTTGTTTCAGGATCAACAGGAAAAAAAGGCAAGGGAAGAGGCTGAACAGTTGGCCAAAGAGTCCATGGATCTGTCTGATGCCAAGCTGGGACTCACTAAAGGGGATCGTGCACCGGACTTTGCCTTGACCACTTTAGATGGTGAAGAAGTCAAGCTCTCCGACTATAAGGGTAAGAAAGTGATCCTGAATTTCTGGGCCACCTGGTGCCCGCCGTGTAAAGCGGAAATGCCCCATATGGAACAGTATTATGAAAAAAACGCGAAAAAAGAAAATGTCGAAATCCTTGCCGTCAACTTGACCTCACAGGATGATGGGGAGAAGGCAGTCCAGCAATTTGTCGACGGCTACGAACTCACCTTCCCTATTCTCATGGATGAAAAAGGAGATATCGGTGACGAATACCGGGCATTCACGATCCCAACCACTTACATGATCGACACAAACGGCCTCATCCAGCACAAAATCGTCGGCCCCATGAACGAAGAAATGATGGGTAAAATGGTCAGAGGGATGGAATAATGGGAGGGACGGACCTCTGACAGTACGTTTCAATACATACGCTGTGAGGTATAATTAAACATGATTCAAAAAGGAGGATCCATATGTTCCACTACACAAAAGACGTTTCAATGACTGTGAAGGATGCGGTATCCGCAGTAGAGGCAGCCTTGAAAGAAGAAAGCTTCGGGGTTCTGTGGAATCTTGACCTGGCCGCCAAGCTTCAGGATAAAGGGCTGGATTTTAACGAAGAAGTCGTTGTCCTGGAAGTATGTAACCCCCACGAAGCGAAAAAGGTACTGGAAGAAAGCATGCTCGTCAGTTATTTCCTGCCTTGTAAAGTGACGGTATATACCGAAGAGGGAACGACGAAGATCGGTATGGCAAAGCCGAGCAAGCTGATTGAAATGGTGGATAACGATGAATTGAAGCGGTTGGCGTCGGATATAGAAAAACGCCTGATCGGGTGTTTAGAAAACGTCTGACGATTAGAACCTGTTGCACTAATGCGACGGGTTCTTTTTCTTTATCCAGAACCTCATACTCCTCACAATCTTCTGAATATGATACACTTTTAAAAATACATAGATTCAGGAAGGATGACAGGGAAATGAAATTCACCACCAAGGTCGTACATAGTCAGTTGAAAGGAACAGAGGAAATCCGCAGTAAGACAACACCGATCTACCAGACGTCTGCTTTTTCTTTTGCGTCTCTGGAGGAGCTTGAGGGTTTCTATGAGGGGAAATCCCCTTATCTCTATTCAAGAACGGGCAATCCCAACACGGATGAGCTTGGGAAGATGGTAGCAGATCTTGAAGGAGCGCCTGCGGGTGTCGCCACGTCTTCCGGCTTGTCGGCGATCCTCGTCGGAATCCTTTCCGTTGTCCAGGCGGGAGACCATATTATCGCAGCGGAGGATTTATACGGAGGCACTTTCCACATGCTGAAAGAAGAGCTGAAATCATTCGGCATTTCCACATCATTCGTTGATTTTACGAGTGAGGAAGAAATCGAGGAAGCCCTCACTCCCGAGACGAAACTTCTCTACAGTGAGACGGTGACCAATCCATTTATGCGAGTAGAGGATATTGCTAGAATGGTAGCTCTTGCCGAAAAGTACAATCTGAAAACGATGATCGACAATACATTCGCCACTCCATTTCTGCGTCAGCCCTTCCTCGAAGGGGTCGATTTGGTCGCTCACAGCGCTACGAAGTATATCGGCGGGCATAGCGATATCACAGCAGGAGTCGTGGTCGGAAAAGAAGAGCTTGTGAAAAAGGCAAGGGAAAAGGTCGTCAACATCGGTTCCAACTTAAGTCCATTTGAAGCTTGGCTCACATGCCGAGGGGCGAAAACATTGGCACTCCGGCTCGGGACACAGGCTCAGAACGCGGGAATCCTTGCAGATGAACTGCGCACAAATGAGCAGGTGAAGAGGGTCTATTATCCAACTGATTTATCCGAAAAAGGAAATGGCGCGATTGTCACCATCGAACTCGATGCCAGCTGCGACATCAGCACATTCTTCAAGTCCCTTGGATGGATCAAGATCATTCCGTCCCTGGCAGGAGTGGAAACAACGGTTTCCTATCCGCTTGGAACCTCTCATCGTGCCCTTCCGAAAGAAGCACAGGAAAAACTCGGCATCAACACCCATGTGGTGCGCATATCGTTAGGTATCGAGGATGGGGAAGATATCGTTTCTCAATTTAACGAGGCGATTACAGCTTCTGTTAAAAAATAAAAAATTCTGAAAATGGTCTTGACGTTGAGGCTGGTTACCCTTTATAATTCATCTCAACGCATGAATTTTCACATTGACAACTAAATGCTCTTATCCAGAGAGGTGGAGGGACTAGGCCCGATGAAACCCGGCAACCTTCATGTACGCACTATGCGTCGCATGAAAAGGTGCTAATTCCTGCAGGCGATCTGCCTGAAAGATAAGAGGAGGACCCTATTCAATTAGACCCTCTTCTTAGGAAGAGGGTTTTTTATTTTATCCTCTTCTGGCTTCTTAGGCTTTTGCATGGGGGTTCAGCAGGAGAATGTTTGGATATATTCAGCAGCTGATATTCTGTGAAAAATCAGCAGGTGAAATCATCCTGTAAATCAGCAGCTGAAATCATCCTGTAAATCAGCAGCTGAAATTCTTCACAAATTCAACTGCTGAAAAAAACCATTCAATTCAGCAGCTGAACTCAACCAACCAACCACACCAATCCAAAAACTAAAAAACTCTAGGAGGAATTCCAAATGACAAAATCATTCGATTTCGACACACTTCTTCTTCACGGCGGCCAGGAGCCTGACCCAGCTACAGGCTCAAGAGCGGTACCCATCTATCAAACGACATCCTACGTGTTCGACAACAGCGACCACGCCGCAAAGCTATTCGCCCTTGAAGAACCGGGAAACATCTACACCCGCATCATGAACCCGACCGTTGACGTTCTCGAGAAGCGCCTCGCCCTTTTAGAAGGGGGAATCGGAGCCCTGGGTGTATCATCCGGGATGGCCGCCATTTCTCTTTCCATCCTGAATATAGCCGGGGCAGGGGATGAGATCGTGGCAGCCACCAATCTGTACGGTGGGACGTATAATTTATTCTCTACGACTCTTCCGAAATACGGAATCAAGGTTCATTTCGTCGATCCGACTGATCCGGAGAACTTCCGAAAGGCGATTACGCCGAAAACGAAAGCGGTATTCGCCGAGACGATCGGAAATCCGAGCCTCCACGTCCTGGACATCGAGTCGGTTGCGAAAGTGGCACACGACCATCATATCCCGCTCATCATCGATAACACATTTGCCACACCATATGTGTGCAAGCCGATCGAGTGGGGAGCGGACATCGTCATCCACTCTGCAACGAAATGGATCGGCGGCCATGGTACGGCCATCGGTGGAGTGGTCATCGACGGTGGGAAGTTTGATTGGAATCATGAGAAGTTCCCTGGATTCACCGAAGAAGATAGAAGCTATAATGGACTTCGCTACGCACAGGATGTGGGGGCCGCCGCTTTCATCACAAAGTTAAGGGTGCAGCTGCTTCGGGATCTCGGGGCGTGCTTAAGTCCACAAAACGCATTTCTGCTGTTGCAGGGGCTGGAAACCCTCCATCTCCGCATCGAACGTCACACGGAGAATGCCTTGAAGATTGCGGAACACTTAGATCAGCACAGTGGAGTTGCCTGGGTTTCTTATCCGGGTCTGCCGCAGCATCCGTCCTACGCTCTTGCTCAAAAATATTTGAAAAATGGAGCAGGTTCCATCGTCGTCTTTGGAATCAAAGGGGGCAGGGACTCAGGACGTAAAGTCGTAGACAACATTTCCCTCTGGTCCCATGTTGCCAATGTAGGGGATGCGAAGTCGCTGATCATCCATCCAGCGTCCACGACGCATCAGCAATTGAACGATGAGGAAATCCGTGCCACAGGTGTAACCGAGGATCTTGTAAGACTTTCCGTCGGATTGGAATCTGCGAAGGATTTGATCGAGGATCTGGATCATGCGATTGAAGTGGCGTTGGAAACGTCCCGGGTATAAAAGGTACAGGTTTCACCGGGGTGCCCCGACACCCCAACCAACACCAAAAAAAGGAGGTGGAGGAATGGAGAATTCATACTCATACGAAGTAAGCTCCATTACCATCCCATCCCTCACATTAGAGTCAGGCACCACGTTGCAGAATGTAAGTCTGGCCTATGAACGGACCGGCAATAAAGAAGGCCCCGTCATCCTTGTTTGCCATGCCCTCACCGGAACCCATATTGTGAAAGGAACGAGTGAGGATCGGGGCTGGTGGGATGGACTGATCGGCCCCGGTTCATACATTGATACCGATCTATACAATGTGATTGCTTTCAATGTGTTAGGGGGATGTGAAGGGAGTACGGGACCGACGTCCACAAATCCGGAAACAGGAGGACGATACGGACCGGATTTCCCGCACATTACCATACGGGACATGGTCCACGCCCAATATGAAGCACTCCAACAGCTGTCCGTCGACCACATCGAAGCGGTGATCGGCGGCTCGCTGGGAGGAATGCAGGCGCTTGAATGGGGGGCTCTCTATCCTTCCTATATCAACAAGGTATTCGCCCTCGCCGTCTCACCGGCATTAAATGATTACGGTCTCGCGTTCAATCATATCGGGATCACAGCGATTGAAGGGGATCCCGATTTTCAAAATGGCCACTATCCCCATGGGGCCATTTTAAAAGGGCTTGAGATTGCCAGGATGGTCGGAATGGTGACCTATCGTACACAGGAATTGTTTGACCGGCGCTTTCAGCGGGAGAGGACGAATGAGCAATACAATGTAGAAAGCTATCTTGATTATCAAGGAAAGAAACTCGGAAAGAGATTTGATCCGAACAGCTATCTTACCCTCCTTAAAGCGATGAATACCCATGATATCGGAAGGGGGAGGGGAGGTACGGAAGTGGTCGCCGATTCCTATCCGTGCGAGCTGGTCTCGATCAGCTATGAGGGTGATTTGATTTATTCTCCCCACTATTTAAAGGAATTCACCATACAAGCTCCTAAAGGTGAACATTACTTTATCCCGACAGCATTCGGTCATGACGGGTTTCTCGTGGAATTTGAGAAATGGGGAGGGATCATCTCTTCTCATCTTAAAAATCATCAAGATCAGAAAATCGTGACGGGCATGAAATAATCCACTGCCAATCATAACTCGTCCCCCTCCGGCATATAGTTAGATAAGCAAAGACATCGCACCGCCTAAGCGCGTTTTTGTGTGGTGTCTTTTTTCGTTGGATGGGAATGCGTACGCTGCTCTCATCCATATCATAAACAAACGACAAGCTGGAGGGGAATATATGGAGTGGACGGGCAGAAAGCTCATCATCACCATCATCATTAGCATGTTGATCGGTGCAGGAGGAATGTATGGCGGCTTGGAGTGGACGGGCAGTTCCGGGTCCGGGGACGAGCTTGCCCAGTTTAACGGCAAAGGGGAGCTGAATGATAAGCTTCACAAGGTGGAAGTCGCGTATGATTTAATCAGTGACAAGTTTTTTCAGGATGTAGACAAGGGACAGCTCGTGGAAGGAGCGATCCAGGGGATGCTGAAGACCTTGGATGATCCGTATTCGGTGTACATGAATGCGGAGACCGCTTCTCAATTCAATGACGCGTTGGATTCTTCCTTTGAAGGGATCGGGGCAGAGGTCACGATCATGGACGGGAAACTGGTCATCGTGGCTCCTTTTAAAAATTCACCTGCTGAGAAAGCCGGTCTGAAACCGAATGACCGCATCATCAAAGTGGATGGGAATAGCATTGACGGGCTTGACCTTTATGAAGCCACGTTGAAGATCAGAGGGAAGAAGGGTACGGAAGTGAAATTGGAGATTACGAGAGAGGGTCTTTCAGATCCGATCGAAGTGTCCGTAAAGAGGGACGATATCCCTGTTGAAACGGTGATCTCCGATGTGAAGGAAGTTGATGGGAAGAAGACGGGCTACATCCAAATTACGACCTTCTCGGAAAATACCGCCGTCGATTTTAAAAAGCAGCTGGCAGAACTCGAGAAGAAAAAGGTAGAAGGATTGGTTCTTGACGTGAGGGGTAACCCGGGTGGTCTCCTTTCCAGTGTGGAAGACATCCTCAAACAGTTCGTCACCGAGAAAAAACCGTATGTGCAAATCCAGGAACGAAGCGGAGAGGTGCTGAAATCCTTCTCCAACAGTAAGGAAAGAAAAGCGTACCCGGTGGTGGTGCTGATCGATGAGGGCAGTGCATCGGCATCTGAGATCCTTGCAGGGGCCCTTAGTGAGGCGGAAGGATATCCGCTGATCGGGACGAAGAGCTTCGGAAAAGGGACCGTTCAGCAGGCAGTGCCGATGGGAGACGGAAGCAATATCAAGCTCACCATGTTCAAATGGCTGACGCCGAACGGGAATTGGATTCATAAAAAGGGAATCAAACCGGATATCCCGGTCAGACAGCCATCCTACTTCTATGCCCACCCTCTTCAAGTGGAAAAACCAATGGAAGTAGGCATGAACAATGAACAGGTGAAAAACGCCCAGGAAATGCTTCAAGGTTTAGGCTTCTCCCTTGATCGGGTCGATGGTTATTTCAGTAAGAAAACCGCTAAAGCCGTAAAGGATTTTCAGATTCAGGAAAGCCTCGACGTCACGGGAATCATTGATGCCAAAACCGGCGAAAGACTGCAGGAAGAAATATTTGAAGCTGTGCAGGATGAAAAGAACGATTTGCAGCTGCAGGCAGCCTTGGAGTATATAAAACGTACGGCCAATAAGGATCAGTAAAGATCAGAGATCTCTCTTTCATGAGAGGTCTCTTTTTTTGTGGGGACATTTGATTCAATTTCGACTCAATGGAGCGGAGAATCCGCACTTATTCTCTCAATCTATCTATTATAATAATGACCTTCCATTTACTAGAAAGGAGATTGATAGAATGTTCTCAGTTAAAGATAAAGTCGCCATCGTCACAGGCGGTGGGCGGGGCCTTGGGAAAGAGATGGCCCTTGCATTGGGGAGGGCTGGTGCTCATGTGGTGATCTGTTCGAGAAACCAGTCGGCGTGTGAAGAAGTGAAGGACACGTTGATTGGTTCAGGTGTACGGTCACTCGCCATTCCTTGTGATGTTACGCAGAAAGCGGATGTCATACATGTAGTCGAAACGGTGATGAAAGAGTTTGGAAGAATCGATGTATTGATCAATAATAGCGGGACGTCCTGGGCCGGTCCTTTTGCTGACATCCCTGAAGATAAGTGGGACAAGGTGATGGATGTCAATGTAAAGGGGGCTTTTTTATTTTCCCAGGAAGTGTCCCGGATCATGATCAGGCAAAAAGCAGGGAAAATCATTAACATCGCGTCCGTTACGGGATTTGGCGGGACGAACCCCATGCTCATGGATACGGTTCCCTATAATACGAGCAAGGGTGCAGTCATGACATTCACAAAGGATCTCGCAGTGAAACTTGCACCGCATAATATCCAGGTGAATGCCATCGCTCCGGGTTTCTTTCCAACCAAAATCACGAAGGAACTTTTTGCTAGTCAGGGGAACGTGATCAAGCATCATATACCTGCAAGGCGATTTGGCCAGGGGGAGGACCTGAACGGTGTCGCCATCTTCCTTTCCTCTGCTGCTTCTGACTATATAAACGGTCACATCTTAGTCGTGGATGGCGGCATCCGGGCACAGGTATAAGGAGGGGGAAACATGGATCAATTTTATGAGGAACTGAAAAAAATCGGGATGAGTGTGGAGTATGAGTTGAATCAGTGGATTGTAGGGAAACTGGATGAACCGGAAGTGGTTGCGGCCGTCAAACGATGGCTGGAATTATTCCTAACCGTACTGGAATTCATTCAACTTCTTTCACTCTTACAGACGCTGAATGAAGAAAGAATGGAAGTGAATACATGAAAAAAGAGATAGAACAAAAAGAACGAGCCCGTTGGAAGGGTTTCGTCGAAACGTTGCAAGATGATAGTGAGTGGCAGCCGAATTTTCCAAGGAAAGAGATCTGGACGAACCATAATAGTAGATTGTGGCACTATGCCCCTGTAAATAAAAACGGGCATATTCCTGTGTTCTTACTATATTCACATATTAACAAGCCATCTATCCTTGATTTGACAAAGGAACACAGCCTGATAGGGAAATTTCTTCAAGAAGGATACGACGTTTATCTTCTTGATTTTGGGGAGCCTGTAGTGGAAGAGAAAGGAACAGGAGTGGCGGAGTATCTGGCTCACTATGTGGACCCGTGCATAAAGAAGGCCCTTCAACATAGTGGGAAAGACCAGCTGTCCCTTTGCGGATTTTGCTTAGGGGGGACGCTGGCTGTCATCTATGCCGCTTTAAACCCTTTCCTGATAAGAAACCTGCTTCTTTTTGTCACGCCGATTAACTTTGATAGAGTCCCCGCTTATCACAATTGGGTACAGGCTTTGAAGAAAGACGAAATCGATCTCACGGGTATCATGGAAAGAATCGACCTCATACCGGCCCCCATGATCCGTTACGGGATGAGGGCAATGACTTCCCCCATTTACTATTCTCCCTATTTGTCGCTATTAAATAAAGCCTACGATCCAGACTATGCCCATTACTGGCTTCGGTTCAATCAGTGGACCAATGACCATATTTCCTTGACCGGAGCCATGGGTCGTGACATTATCACCTATTTTGTAAAAGAGAATGTGCTGATGGCCAGGAAATTCGAACTCGCCGGCAAAGAAGTGGATTTGAAAAAAATCGATTCGAATCTTTATCTGATTTCTTCCCAATACGACCACTTGGTTCCTTCCTCGATCAGCACGCCTCTCTTGGAACTGGTGTCTAGCACGAATAAGGTAGCAGTAGAGGTAAAGGGAGGACATGCAAGTCTGATTAAATCCGGGATATCAAACGAATTGAAAGAGTGGCTGAATCAATATTCACAATAAAAGGAGGGGAAAAGTGATGCTGGAGTGGGAAATCGATACCCCTTTTGATTATATGGGTTTTGCCTTTTTCGTTTTTAAAGAGTGTATCAAATCTTATTTTCAATAAGGAATAGGGGCGGATGGGATGAACTTCCACCGTCTCTTTTTTCTTCAAACGGTGATACCATTCCCTTTCAATCGACATCATTTCCCGGGAAAATATGCGGAATGCTGTCGGAAATGAAATCGAATCGTAAAACGATTGATTAAAATAGCAATAGGTTTTAACAGCGTCTTTTGATAAAATAGTAGATAATGCACATTTTCTTGGAAAAGGTGGTGACGGATATTGATTGAGCTTTGGTTACTGGAGATTTTAAAAGGGGTGGGGAAATTATTTCTGCATCCTGTACTATATCTGTCCGTGTTTTTCGCTATCATGGCGGGCTATTATCGTGTGAAGAGGGAACGGAGAGATTTCAATACGAGATTGCTGGACGGGTACCATGATATGCGGGTGTTATTTTCATACGGAATCGTCCTTGGACTGCTGTTTTCTGTGGTGACAGTCGGAGCGGGAGTGGTGATTCCTTTCGCCGGTCTCATCCTCATCGGAGCTGTGTCGATCCTGTTTGCGTTGACGGGTCGTTTTCAACTCTTGTCAGCGACCATCACAGTAGGCATTTCCTACTTCATCTTAGTCGCGGTGGATTATTTTCAGTGGGACATCCCTTACGTGAATACATATGTGGAAAGCCTGAATCTGGGACTGCTCAGTTCCATCGTCGTCCTCCTCGGTGTATTGACGATGATCGAAGGCATCCTAATTGTACTGAATGGCTGGAAGCACACATCACCCCGCTTGCTTAAAAGTGCACGTGGCTTGAAGGTGGGGGCCCAGCTCGGGAAGAAGTTATGGCTCGTCCCTATGTTTGTACTGATACCCACGGGGTCATTGACCCTTCCATTTGAATGGTGGCCGGTATATACCCTGGGAACTGAAACGTATTCATTATTGTGTGTACCGTTTCTTCTCGGGTTTCAGCAGCTGGTGAAAAGCACGCTGCCTGAAGTCGCGATCAAGCATACGGGTTCCCGTGTGTTCTGGCTTGGTGCATTCGTATTGACCTTGGCTGTAGCAGGATTCTGGGCCCCGCTGTTTTCAATCGGTGCAGCAGCTGTAGCCATCCTTGGCCGGGCCTGGATTGCTTACCGTACCCGAAATGCGGATGATTCAAAGCCTTATTTCTTCAAACGCCAGCCAAATGGCGTCATGATCCTCGGTATCCTCCCAGGATCACCTGCCAGGAAACTGACCCTTCAAGTGGGGGAAATCGTCCTGAAGGTGAACGGTGTCGACGTGAATACGGAACGGGCATTTTATGAAGCGCTGCAAAAAAACGGAGCCTATTGTAAACTGGAGGTTCTGGGGACGAACGGTGAAAACCGTTTTACACAGGGAGCCCTCTATGAAGGTGATCATCATGAACTGGGGATCATTTTTGCCGATGAAGCTTCAGGGTGGGAGCATCATCAGGTTTCGTAAGAACTTCCAATATTTAAAGATACTATAGTCAGAAGGACCTCTTTTAGTCGGAGGTCCTTCTATTTGTTTAATTAAAATCGACATGAGTATTCATTCGTTTTAGAACCAATTACCTATGAATAAAGGACTCTAATATCTTTGGAAAATTCTGATACTCCCTTTTCTCTAAACTTGTTTATCGTTATAATGAATTTACTTTGTTAAAATATTAACTGTTAGATTTATGGGGTGAATGGATGAAGATTGATGATATTGATCGGAAGATATTGCAGTTGTTAACGGAAAATGGACGACTTTCTTACGCTGACATTGGAAAAGAGTTGAGTCTTTCACGTGTATCTGTCAGGGAGAGGGTACATCAGTTAATGGAAAACGGTGTAATAGAGCGTTTTAGTGTAGTAATCAATTCGGAAAAAGTGGGAAAGCAAGTTTCAGCTTTTTTTGAAGTGGACTGTGAACCAGCTTATTTAGTAGAGGTCGCGCAGACATTAGCTGATAATCCCAGTGTAGCAAGTTGCTATCAAATGACAGGACCAAGTACATTACATATGCACGTACTTGTCGAAGATTTTACAGCATTAGAGAAGTTTGTGAATAATGAACTGTATTCTCTGGAGGGGATTTCCAGAGTAGAAAGTCACATTTTACTAAGAAGATTCAAAAGTAGAAGTGGACTAAAATTATAGGCAAAAGGGCTTGACCATTCATTTGGTAAGCTCTTTTTTTCTGAAAATGCATCCTTGAAAGCTAAATATTCAAAATAAATAAATTTTTTAGAAAAATGTGTAGATTTTCCTTTCGGTATCCGATATAATCGTCAATAACATAAAATTAACTACGTTTGTTAGGTTAATATTAAATTTATCCTAACAAACGTAAGTTTAATTTGAGTGAAATAATACGATCTGGAAAAGGAGGTTGATCATTTTGGCAGCACTTATCACAAGAAGATTTTTTGAACTATTACTTTTACTCATCGGTATATCATTCCTGGTATTCGGCAGTATGCATATTGCCCCGGGAGATCCGGCATCCATTATCGGAGGTCCGACGGCAACAGATTCTGATATTGCCGCCATTCGCGATAATCTTGGATTGAATGACCCGTTTCTGGTCCAATATTGGGATTATATGAAGGGAGTATTTCAAGGTGATTTTGGTTATTCCTATCAAACGAAGCAATCTGTCTCCGAAGCAATCGCTGTCAGATTTCCGAATACGCTGAATCTCGCCATTGCAAGTATGATTGTTGCAATCGTTATCGGTCTAACTGCTGGGATCATTTCAGCACTTAAACAAAATTCTTGGCTGGATGTTTCCAGTACTGTTGTTGCATTGGCTGGTATTTCCATACCAAATTTCTGGTTGGGTACCATCCTGATACTCGTATTTGCAGTGAATTTACAGATTTTACCCGTTGGAGGGCTTGATTCTCCTTTTTGGACAATAGAAGGGATAAAGCAATTGATTCTTCCTGCGATAACATTGGGCACGGGTTCAGCTGCAATGATTGCCAGGATGAGTCGTTCATCGATGCTTGAAGTCATTCGGGCAGATTACATACGTACAGCCAGGGCAAAAGGATTGAAAGAGAAAACAATCATTTGGATTCATGCACTAAAGAATTCGATGATCCCTGTGATTACCGTCATTGGATTGAATTTTGGTTTCCTCCTTGGCGGGACAATTATTACAGAGCAGGTATTCGCCATCAATGGTGTGGGTAGGTTAATGATTGATGCGATAGCCGCAAGGGATTTTCCTATGGTTCAAGGTTCTGTTTTACTGGTGGCCACGCTCTTTGTCCTTGTGAATTTGTTAGTAGATATTATTTATGTGTTTATCGATCCACGAATTAGCTACGATTAATAGAAGGGAGGAGTGAGAAGGAAATGGCTGCTGAAGTAGTGACAACTAACTCTGTGAAAAATACTGCTCCATTGAAGAAAAAGGAAAAATACCTGGTAACAACCGGAAAGCGTTTATTGAGAAATAAATTAGCAGTAATGGGATTGATCATTATTACTCTACAAATATTCCTGGCTCTAGCAGCACCACTTATTACGATCCACGGACCGCTTAAACAGAATCTGGCGGCAAGTGAATTGCCGTTATTCTCGGAAGGACACTGGTTGGGAACAGATAACTACGGCCGTGATATGTGGAGCAGGATCGTTTATGGGGCGAGAATCTCCCTTGTTGTAGGGATCACGGCTGTAAGTCTGGGTCTGATTGGAGGGGTAACTCTTGGTCTCCTCTCGGGTTATTACCGCAAGCTGGATGGGTTCATCATGAGGATTGTGGATTTACTCTTTGCTTTTCCTGGAATCCTCCTCGCTATGCTTATCATCGCCGTTCTTGGAACAAGTCTAGTGAACGTGGCGATTGCGATTAGTATTTGGTCCATACCTACATGTGCCCGTATCGTAAGGGGATCAGTATTATCGGTGAAGAAGCAAGAGTATATTCTAGCGATGAAATCACTTGGGGCGAGCGATCTCCGTATCATGGTGAAACATATTCTGCCTAACTGTATAGCCCCCATCATTGTTTTCGCGACCATGAGAATGGCAACGGCCATCTTATCAACGGCTGCCCTCAGCTATCTGGGGTTAGGGGCACAGCCGCCAACACCCGAATGGGGCGCAATGATTGCCCAAGGACAGAATTTCATGTGGACATCACCGCATATGACGATCGTACCGGGAATTGCCATCATGCTGATCGTATTCGCATTTAATGTGGTCGGAGACGGTTTAAGAGATGCACTTGATCCAAATATGAATATAAATCAATAAAAATAGAGGGGGAAATATGATGAAGAAGTGGCTTATTACATTGGTAGGATTATTAGTAGTTTTTACGACAGCATGTTCAAGCAGTTCAAGTGGAAGTGGTGACAAAAGTAGCGGGGAAGTCTCTCAGGAGTTGACGTACGCAACAACCTCTGATGTTGTGGGTCTTTCGCCAATATTAACAAACGATTCGGTTTCCTCAAACGTCATTGAACAAGTCTATGAAACTCTCTTTACGAGGAATCCGGAGACAATGGAAATGGAGCCGCTGCTGGCTGAATCCTATGAAACACCTGACGATAAAACGTGGGTTATTAAACTAAAAGAAAATATTAAATTCCATGATGGAACGGACTTTAATGCAGAAGCAGTTAAATATACATTCGATAAATTTATGGATCCTGAAACAGCTGCACCCCGTGCGTCACTCTTGGAGCCCATTGAATCAGTGAATGTTGTAGATGAATATACAGTTGAAATTAAAACCAAATATCCATATGGCCCATTATTGGCAGCGTTGTCACATACAAATTCATCAATTGTCAGTCCGGCAGCAGATGAATCTCAAGATTTAATGAAGGAACCTGTCGGAACCGGCCCCTTTAAATTCGTAAGTTGGACACCGGGAGATCAGGTTGTAATCGAGAAAAATGAAAATTATTGGCAGGATGCACCAAAGCTTAAGAAAGTCGTTTTCAAAGTGGTACCGGAAGTGACGACGGCAATTTCTATGCTCCAAACAGGGAAGGTTCAATTTATTGATGCCATTCCTACAGAGCAATTGCAACGTGTTGAGTCTTTAAAAAATGTAGAGGTCTCGAAACAGGAAGGGACACCTGTTTACTATATGGGATTCAATATGGAAAAAGAGCCGATGAACAATCCCGAGTTTCGCCAAGCGGTTGCCTATGCACTCGATCGTGAAGCATACGTAAAAAAGTTGAATGGACTTGGCATTGCAGGGAACAGTGTAATCGGTCCAAAGGTCTTCGGATATGATGAGTCAGCAAACGAAGCAGGGTATCAACATGATTTGGAAAAAGCGAAGGAGCTCGTGAAAAAGAATAACTTTGGAGATAAAGAGTTTACGATATTAGTAGCAAATCGTGATAGTTATATGCTAATGGCAGAGATTGCCCAATCTCAGCTCCAGGAGGCTGGTTTAAAAGTATCTATTGAGACAATGGAATGGGGAACGTTCTTAGATACAGCCCGTGATGGTAAATATGATATGACGTTCCTGGGCTGGTCTAATACAACGTCAGATGGAAGTGAGCTGTTGTATCCAAACTTTCATTCGGATAATGTAGGTTCGTCCAATCGAGTCCGATACAGTAATCCTGAGTTCGATAAACTCGTTAATGAATCGAGAGAAAATGTTGATCAAGATGTACGTGCTGAGAAACTCGACGAAGCAAATAAATTAATTGTCAAGGATGCACCGGTCATCGTCATGAATCATGGAGTGGTAACGGCAGCGACGGATCAATCAGTAAAAGGTCTTACATTAGATCCGACTGGTCAATGGTCGTTATACAACGTTTACAGAGAGTAGGGGTAAGGATGACAACAGATCTATTATCTGTAAAGAACCTGGTCACAGCTTTTCGAACATCAGAAGGTGAAGTGTCTGCAGTTCGGGGGGTATCGTTTTCGATTAAAAAAGGGGAGACCCTGTGTGTCGTAGGGGAGTCTGGATGTGGAAAGAGCATTACCTCACTTTCCGTAATGGGTCTCCTGCCAAGCAACGGTTTCATCAAGGAAGGGAGCATTGAATTTAAGGATCGCCATTTAAACAGGCTGTCTCCAGAGGAGTTAAGGAAAGTTCGGGGTAAAGAAATATCGATGATTTTCCAGGAACCGATGACGGCTCTTAATCCTGTGTTAACAATTGGATATCAATTGAGAGAACCGCTCATTTTACATCATAAGCTAAATAAATCAAAGGCTCATATACAGGGCATTGAATTGTTGAAACAAGTAGGAATCCCTTATCCTGAAAAAAGAATGAAACAATATCCCCATGAGCTGAGCGGGGGTATGAGGCAGAGAGTCATGATTGCCATTTCACTCGCTTGTCATCCCCAGTTACTCATAGCGGATGAACCTACTACTGCGCTGGACGTTACCATTCAAGCTCAAATCCTGGACTTGATACAGGACTTGAAAGATAAGCTTGGCATGGGTGTCATGATGATTACCCATGATATGGGGGTAGTGGCAGAGGTTGCAGATCGTGTGATGGTCATGTATGCGGGGGGAAAAGTAGAGGAGGGATCAGTAGAATCCATCTTTGAAAACCCGCAGCACCCCTATACAAAAGGATTATTGAATTCTGTACCCAATTTGGATGAACCCGACTTTGAACTTGAGGCGATCCCCGGTTCACTACCAAATATTAATGAAGAAATCAATGGATGTCGCTTTCATCCTAGATGTCCTTATGCGATGGAAAAGTGTGCCGTCCAAATTCCGAATGATGTTGAATTGCCCGGAGACCACAGAGTGAAATGCTGGCTACAGGAGGTAGACGAAGGTGCCGACAACCGTCAAAAAATCGTCCATACTTAAGTTAGAAAGTGTAAAAAAATATTATCCCATCAAAGGTGGATTACTCAAAAAAGTTCAAGGCCATGTCAAAGCAGTAGAAGATGTCAGTTTAGAAATGTTTGAGGGTGAGAGTTTAGGTGTAGTCGGGGAATCAGGCTGTGGAAAATCTACATTAGGCCGAACTGTCCTGGGATTGGAGCCTGTGACGGAAGGGAAGGTGATTTTTCGCGAACAGGAGCTTCAGCATTTATCTGACCGTAACCGGCTGCCCTTCAAGAGGCAAATGCAAATGATTTTTCAGGACCCATATGCTTCCCTCAATCCAAGGCAGCGTATAGGGGATGCTCTTGAAGAAGTGTTTATCATGCATACGAAGTTGTCCAGCAAGAGTCGTAAAGAAAAGGTAACCGAGTTGCTTAAAGAGGTAGGGTTGAAAGAAGAGCATTATGATCGATATCCACATGAATTCAGTGGGGGACAGCGCCAAAGGATAGGAATCGCGCGTGCCATAGCATTGAATCCTTCTGTTGTTATTTGTGATGAAGCCGTTTCTGCCCTGGATGTATCCGTACAGGCGCAAGTTCTGAAACTATTAAAGACTCTTCAGTCCAAATACGGGCTGACCTATTTATTCATCTCTCATGATCTCGGGGTGGTACGTTATTTCTGTGATCGGGTAATGGTCATGTATTTAGGGAACACTGCTGAACTGGCGACTGCCAAACAGCTTTATGAAAACCCATTGCATCCTTATACGAAAGCACTCTTATCATCCATCCCCCGACCCTCGATCGAGAGGAACCGGAAGAGGATCCGTTTGGAAGGGGAAATCCCGAATCCTGCAAATCCTCCTACTGGATGTACATTCCATACACGTTGTCCGATTGCCTCAGAGATATGTAAGCAAAAGAAACCCGTTTGGCGTGATATGGGAGATCAACATTATGTAGCATGTCATCATGTCGAAAAAGGAAGGGAAGTTCTATGAAAATGGATCATTTATATCAACCGTATTCTTCTATACGGAATACCGTTTTTGCAAAGAAGGGAATGGTGGCAACTTCTCAGCCGCTTGCATCTCAGGCAGGACTGGAAATCTTACAAAATGGCGGAAATGCGATAGATGCTGCGATTGCAACTGCGGCTGCGCTGACAGTCGTTGAACCTACATCCAATGGAATTGGCGGTGATGCCTTTGCATTGGTTTGGGTAAAGGGAAAACTTCATGGTTTAAATGCAAGCGGACCTTCTCCAAAAGGTATTTCCATTGAAGATGTTAAGAGGAAAGGGCATGACGGAATGCCTGTCCATGGAGCTGTCCCTATAACCGTTCCAGGTGCCCCTTCAGCATGGGCGGAGCTTTCAAGCAAATTTGGTAAGCTTCCATTAAATGAGGTGCTGGCACCAGCGATTCGATATGCTGAAGAAGGGTATCCAATCAGTCCTGTGCTAGGGAAGTATTGGGGGTTGGCTTATAAGAAATTCAGGGAACTGTTTAAAGATGATCAAAAATTCCAGCCCTGGTTCGATACATTTGCCCCTAATGAGAGGGCTCCTCATATTGGAGAGGTATGGTCATCACCAGGTCATGCCCGGACTCTCAGGTTGATTGCAGAGTCGAATGGAGAGAGTTTCTATAAGGGAGAGCTCGCTGAAAAGATTTCTTCCTATGTCGAGAGGTGTGGCGGTTACCTTTCCAAGGAAGATCTTTCCGACTATAAAGCCGAATGGGTGACTCCGATATCGACCAACTACAAAGGCTACGATGTTTGGGAGATTCCTCCTAACGGTCAAGGGCTTGTGACCTTAATGGGACTAAATATCGTGCAGGGTTTCCATTTATCAGAAAAAGACGCCGTTGATACATATCACAAACAAATCGAATCCATGAAACTTGCCTTTACTGATGGAAAAGCCTTTATCACAGAAGAAAAAGAAATGCCGGTTTCTGTGGAACACTTGTTATCTGAAGACTACGCAAGCTCGCGGCGGGAAATGATTCAAGAAAATGCGATCACCCCAAAAGAATATCAGCCCCAAAAAGGCGGAACGGTCTACCTGGCTACAGCTGATGAGGAGGGAAATATGGTTTCTTTCATTCAAAGTAACTATATGGGGTTTGGTTCAGGTATTGTGATTCCGGGTACCGGTATTTCCATGCAGAACAGGGGGCATGACTTCTCATTGGATGAAGAACATCCCAATGCACTCAAACCCGGAAAGAAAACATATCATACGATCATTCCAGGATTTCTGACGAAAGGAGAAGCGGCGATAGGCCCATTCGGTGTAATGGGTGGATATATGCAGCCCCAAGGACATTTCCAAGTAGTGATGAATACGGTTGATTTCCACTTGAATCCGCAAGCTGCACTGGATGCACCGAGGTGGCAATGGGTAAAGGATAAGGAAGTAATCGTTGAACCGGATTTCCCAAATCACATTGCACAGGCATTAGCGAGGAGGGGGCATCACATTCAAGTGGCGACAGATTCAGGGGCTTTCGGGAGGGGGCAAATCATTTGGAGAAATCCCGTTTCAGGGGTTCTGATGGGTGGTACCGAGTCGAGAAC
Organism: Rossellomorea sp. LJF3; assembly: GCF_037046045.1. Taxonomy (NCBI): domain Bacteria; kingdom Bacillati; phylum Bacillota; class Bacilli; order Caryophanales; family Bacillaceae; genus Rossellomorea; species Rossellomorea sp. LJF3. The sequence goes on from NZ_JBANLY010000007.1 coordinate 121,260, forward strand.
AGATGGAGCGATTTCAGCTTGGTGATTAATAATTATTGATTGAGTGGAAGAGGGGGTGGCATCATGAAGCAATTGCATATATTCCTTGCTTTTTTTCGAGTGGGAATGTTGGGATTCGGAGGGGGACCTTCCTCCATTCCTCTTGTACACAAAGAAGTGGTGGAGAAGTACAAATGGATGAATGATGATGAATTCTCGGATGTTCTGGCACTGGGAAATGCACTACCGGGTCCGATTGCAACCAAGATGGCGGGGTATATCGGATTTCGGGTCGGTGGGTACCTGGGGATGTTGAATGCCGTGTTAGCAACGATCATTCCCACCATTGTATTGATGGTTTTACTCCTTACGGTTCTGAACACCTATAAAAACAAGAACTGGGTGCAAGGGATGGCAAGTGCTGTGGTTCCAGTGGTAGGTGTGATGCTTGGAGTATTGACGTGGGAATTTGTGAAAAAATCTCAACAAAATATGGGGTGGAAAGTGACCATTGTTCTGCTGGCGGGAAGTGTACTATTACTCTCTATTTTAGGAGTTCACCCGGCTATCGTGATTGGTTCACTACTTGGATTTGCCCTGCTTGCCAGAAATCCAAGTAAGGAAAAGCAGGTGAAAGCATCATGATTTATATTCATATTTTCTTGGCCTTTTTCATTCCTGGAATATTGGGGTATGGAGGGGGACCAGCCTCCATTCCACTTGTGGAAAATGAGGTAGTCGATCGCTACGAATGGCTGACTGTTAACGAATTCAGTGAAGTCCTTGCGCTTGGAAATGCGCTTCCTGGACCTATAGCGACTAAAATGGCAGGTTATATCGGCTATCAGCAAGGGGGGATTCTTGGCGCAGGTATAGGGGTGTTTGCGACTGTTGCCCCATCCTTGATATTGATGATCATGCTTCTTGGATTATTAATGAAATACAAGGATTCACCAAAGGTAAAGCGGATGACAAGTTTGGTTCGTCCAACCATTGCCGTTTTGTTAGGAATCATGATGATTGGATTTTTCATGAATGCCTATGAGGGGATTGGAATTGTGCAAACCGGGTTGATAGCAGTCTGCAGTTATGTTCTGCTTCAGAAAATGAAAGTGAGTCCTGCTTATGTAATTGCAGGAGCATTACTTTACGGGGCATGCTTTCTCGGTGTTTAGAACAGACCGAACCACACTAATATATAAGAAGGAGCTCGGACATTTTCTTACACCAGGGCTGTTAGGTACCTGGAGTAAGTTGATAAAATGAATAGAGAAAAGGAGCTGCCAAATCGGCCGCTCCTTTTTAATCTTAATAAATCGTCATATGACGGTTTTTTCCCAATAATATTTGAAAGACTCCATAGAAGATGAGTCCGACTGCGACGATTCCCAGTAACCACTGACCGAAAGGCTGCTGCGCGAGTTTGGATAATGCCCCGTCGAGACCGTGGGTTTTATCAGGGTCTGCCGTGATGGCCGTCTGGATAAAAAAGTATCCAATCAGTAAGAAGACGAGGCCACGTGAAAATATTCCGAGTTTCCCCGTTTTTCTTCCTAGTTCCCATTCTTTATTGTTCATTTCATTGCGCTTGAACTTGTTGGTGTACTTCTCGGTATAGGCTTTATGAATTTCAAAGAGTGCGAATCCAATGATAATGAGTCCGACAATCCCGACGACCCATTGTCCAAATGGTTGTGCCAATAGTTTGGCTGACAAAGTCTGTTCGGAACCCGATCCTGAACTTTTAGCGTGTATGGCGATGGCAAAGGCGTTATACGCCAAGGACCCATAGGCAATTGCACTGATTGCATTTGTCAGTCTCCTAAATAGGGACTTCCCGCCGTTTTTCACATGATCGGGATCTTGGATGACCAGAATGAGACACCATAGGACAATCCCTATCAGCCCTATTCCAAGTAACCAGAGAAGGACTTCCCCAAACGGTTTGCTCGCCACGGCCGCAAAGGCACCGCTCGAGTCCGATGTACTCCCCCCTATCCCGAGTGCCGCCATCACAGCTAATGCCCCGATGAGCATATAGACAATCCCTCTTGAGATATAACCGATTCGTGCAAATCCCTTGATCCAGGGCTTTATATCATTAGATGAAACGGATGAACTTTCATTGCTTTCCGTTGATGAAGTAATGGATGAAATTCCTGCCATAAACGCTTCTTCCTTTCTGATTCAAATTTCGTATGACTTATGTATGCTATTCCCTCGATAACGAAAGAGCAAACCTATTTAACGAACAGTAAATGTTGGATGAATGAAGATAATTTTGCCTGTTTTTCCGGTAAGGATTTTTTACAAAAAACCTATTTACAACCCCTGTGTTGAGGAGTAATATATCTATCATCAAATGAATATTCTTTATCGCTTAATTCATTTATTGAAGCGGGGGACCCACAAGTTTCAGGGGTGAATCCTTTCCATTGAAAGGTAGGGCTACTTCCATGACCCGAATCCGTCAGCTAACTCCGTAAGCGTATTGGGAGAGGATGATACTTGTGATCTGGACGACCACAGGCTTAGTTCCTGGTGGTCTTTTTGCGTTGTTTAATATGGTAGTAAAGTCAGGCAGTAATTGGTTAAGCTATAAAAAAGGTTTTGGAGGATTTCATCATGAAAAAGCAGTTTGCCGTTATTGGATTAGGGAGATTTGGAGGGAATCTGGTTCAGGAATTGGCTGATCTGGATGTGGAAGTGCTGGCCATCGATATTCATCATGATGTCGTACAGCACTACATCGACATCGCCACACATGCGGTGCAGGCCAATGCCATGGATGAGTCGGTTTTGAAATCACTTGGTTTAAGGAACTTCGATCACGTGATCGTATCCTTCGGCGATAATATCGAAGCAAGTATCCTCACCACGCTCCTTCTCAAGGAACTGGGAGTCAAGGAAGTGTGGGTGAAAGCATCGAATTCTTACCATCAGAAAGTACTGGACCGGATCGGTGCCGATAAGGTCATTCATCCGGAACGGGACATGGCAAGAAGGATCGCCCACCATATCACGTCTGAAAAGATCATCGATTATATCGAGCTGTCGAAAGAACACAGCATCGTAGAGGTCTATGCTTCAAAGAAGGTAGCGAATAAAACGTTGAATGATCTCGACGTCCGGGCCAAGTTCGGCTGTAATATCATCGCCATCCATCGCGGGGAGGAAGTGATCGTCTCCCCTTCTGCCGATGAGGTGGTTGAAATAGAGGATCTTCTGATCGTCATAGGACACAACCGGGATATTAATCGATTTGAAAAAGAAGGTGTATAGGGATGAAGCAAAAGGTCATCCGGTTAAGTCCGCCGCAACTTCTTGTTGTGACCTTTCTATTTTTCATCATATTGGGAATGGGGCTGTTAAAGCTTCCGTTTGCCACCACTGAACATATCTCATGGCTCGACGCATTGTTCACGACCACATCCGCCATGACGGTGACGGGTCTTGCCGTGGTGGATACGGGAGGGGCTTTCACTCTGTTCGGGGAAGTGGTTGTCATGAGCCTGATCCAGATCGGGGGACTCGGCATCATGTCCTTTGCGGTATTAATCTTTCTGATGCTCGGTAAGAAGATCGGATTCAAAGAACGGTTGCTCCTGCAGCAGGCACTGAATCAGACTTCCGTAGGCGGGGTCATCAAGCTTGTGAAATATTTATTTCTCTTTTCCTTTATTGTGGAAGGGGTTGCCGTCATTCTTCTGGCTGCGGAATGGGTACCGGAGTATGGATGGAAAAAAGGCTTGTACGTCAGCGTATTCCATTCGATTTCGGCATTTAATAATGCAGGATTTTCCCTTTGGTCGGACAGTTTAACGGGGTATGTGGGAAATCCCGTCGTCAATTTGACGATTTCGTTTCTCTTCATCCTGGGAGGGATCGGTTTCACCGTTTTGGTGGATCTGTGGAAGTCGAAAACAATACGGAAATTGTCTCTCCATACGAAAATTATGGTGCTTGGGACCTTTTTCATCAACATCTTTGCCTTTATCATGATATTCATCATGGAGTATAATAACCCGAATACCCTGGCGCAGCTGCCCCTTCCGGATAAACTATTTGCTTCTTATTTTCAGGCGGTCACTCCCCGGACGGCAGGGTTCAACTCCCTTGATTATGGAAGTATGGAGCGGTCCACGCTTCTGCTGACGATCCTGCTCATGTTCATCGGGGCCGGGAGTGCTTCGACAGGTGGGGGGATCAAGCTGACCACCTTTGTTGTGATTTCATTAAGCGTGTTTGCATTTCTAAAAGAGAAAAAAGAGATTCGTATTTTCAGGCGTACGATTGATCAGACGTATATTTTTAAAGCACTGGCCGTATCGATGATCAGTGTACTCCTGGTGTTTACGGCTCTGTTTTTCCTCGACATGACGGAAAAGCACGCCTCATTCCTGTCCCTGCTCTTTGAAGTGGTCTCCGCTTTCGGTACGGTGGGTCTTTCCATGGGGATAACGGCCTCCCTTTCCGTGATCGGAAAATGGATCATCATCATTGTCATGTTCGTCGGGAAACTCGGCCCCCTCACCCTGGCGTTTTCCCTATCACGACCTGACAAAGAAAAAATCCGCTATCCAAAGGAAGATATATTAACAGGTTAATAGCTGTGTCATCGGCTTTCGTGCTTTGCCTTAAAGGTGAAGCGGGGAAGTCGATTTTTTTATAAAACCAGCAAGAATTCATCCATGACCACGCATGAGGCTAAAAACCATCTTATTAAGCGTTTTCATCATGGGTTACTGATATTGACGAAAGTCTTGCCCGGGATTATACTGTTGAAAAATTCTGAACTTTTGGTGGTGCTGTTGTTGAAGCGTGTGTATAACTTTTCTGCTGGTCCTGCTGTGTTGCCTGAGCCCGTATTGAAGAAGGTTCAAGACGAGTTATTGAATTACCGTGAAACGGGTATGTCTGTGATGGAATTGAGTCATCGGTCTGCCCCTTTCCAAAATATAATAGAAGAAGCACAAAGTTTATTGCGTGAACTGCTTTCGATTCCTGAGGATTATAGAGTGGTTTTCATGCAGGGGGGAGCTTCCCTTCAGTTCTCAATGATCCCTCTTAATCTTCTTGGTGAAGGAAAGGGAGCGGATTACATCGTGACAGGAAGCTGGTCGAAGAAAGCCGTTAAAGAGGGGGAGAAAGTCGGGAAGGTCCGAACGCTGTCTCTTACAGAACCCTTTGAAATCCCGACCTATACACCAGAAGATTTTTCACCGGAATCAAGCTATGTACATATCACCTCCAATAATACGATCGAGGGAACCCGGTTCGATCAGTATCCCGATACAGGAGGCATTCCCCTTGTGGCTGACATGTCATCCCACATCCTGTCTGAGAAAATAGACGTTTCCTCTTTCGGGTTCATTTATGCCGGTGCCCAGAAGAACCTGGGCCCATCCGGTGTGACCGTGGCCATCATTCACGACAGTCTGATCGGGAAAGCACCTGATTCTTGTCCGACCATGCTGAACTACGAAACGTATGTGAAGCATGATTCCCTATTCAATACGCCACCGACCTTTTCCATCTACGTTCTGAAACTTGTGCTGGAATGGGTGAAGAAGAACGGCGGAGTGGAAGGGATGCAGGAGCATAATGAGAGGAAAGCCGCTCTTCTTTACGACTGTATTGATGAATCATCATTATTCCACAATCCCGTTACGGAGAAAAATCGTTCCTTGATGAACATTCCTTTTTCGACGGGCAGTGATGAACTGGATGCGGATTTTTTAAAGGGAGCCAAAGCGGAGGGGTTTGAATTTTTAAAAGGTCACCGTTCCGTGGGAGGAATGAGGGCGAGTCTATACAATGCCATGCCACTTGAAGGAGTGGAATCGCTGGTCGATTTCATGAGGAAATTTGAATCTGATCGAGGAGGATGTTGAGAATGATTTCAATCAATACGTACAACGCCATCAGTCAAAGCGGATTATCACTGATCGAGGACGACCTGAACTATCATCTTAATGGGAACGGGGACCCGGATGGAATCCTCGTCAGATCGAAAAACCTTCATGATTACGATTTTCCCGCTTCCGTCAAGGCCATTGCCCGTGCAGGAGCAGGTGTCAATAATATCCCCATCGATCTCTGTACGGAAAAGGGGATTGTCGTCTTTAATACACCGGGGGCCAATGCCAATGCCGTCAAGGAGCTGGTCCTCGCCAATTTGATCGCTTCCTCCCGTAACCTGTATTCCGCAGTCGGCTGGACAAACTCGTTAAAGGAGTCGGAAGGAGATGTCCCGGGTGTCGTAGAAGCGAAGAAAAAGGAATTCGTAGGAAGTGAGATCAAAGGGAAGAAGCTCGGGGTCGTCGGCTTGGGGGCGATCGGTGTCCTCGTCGCAAACGATGCCCTTGCCCTCGGGATGGATGTAGTCGCCTACGATCCATTTATCTCCGTCGACGCTGCATGGCGTTTATCCCAGGATGTGAAGCGGGCCCATCACATTGAAGAGGTGTGGGCAGAGTGTGATTTTGTCACATTGCACATCCCTCTGACGGACAAAACGGCAAGCTTTGTAAGCGAAGAGGCCTTCGGGAAAATGAAAAAAGGTATGACGATCCTGAACTTTTCAAGGGGTGAGCTGGTGGAAGAGGATGCCATGGGCGGGGCGCTGGAATCAGAAGTCGTCCGGAAATACGTGACGGACTTTCCGAATAAAAGGGTCCTCGCCATGAAAAATGTCGTGCCGGTCCCTCATCTCGGTGCTTCTACCATCGAATCGGAAGAAAACTGTGCCATCATGGCCACCAAGCAGCTGAAAACCTATCTTGAAACAGGGAATATCAAGCATGCCGTCAACCTCCCGGACGTCGAGCTTCCGTACAGCGGGAAGATGAGAGTGACGGTCATGCATCAAAATATCCCGAACATGGTGGGACAAATCGCCACGGTCCTCTCAGGTTACGCCGTCAACATCGCCGATATGATCAATCGCAGTAAAAACACGTGGGCGTATACCATGATTGACCTTGACCAGAAACTGGCGGACGATGAACAGGCCGAAGTGAAACAAAAAATGAAAAACATCACCGGCGTCGTTTCCGTCCGTCTCATATAAAGTCACAAACACTCCCTCATGAGATGAGGGGGTGTTTTTATCACCCCATACTATCCTGAAAAAATGTGGACAAGCAATCCGCACGTATCATTCCACCGTAAAATACCATATTAGTAAGAGAAGTAGAACATCATACTGTAGAAAATAAGGTGGAATTATACGAATAGAATATCTACCTTGGATATAGTAAAATACTTACACTTAGAAAGTTGATTGAGGCGGAAGGGGCTCACCGCCAGCCCCGCGGAAAGCGAGCACCTGGAGCGGAAATCAACCACTACTCGCTTCATTATAAGCAACACTACATATGAAAAGAGCCATAGGATAAGCCACCAATCTTTGCATCGGCCGACTCTCCTTGATACTATTTTCATAAAGTAAACATAATCAGTGAGAGGAGAATACCATGGGAATTCATCATTATTTTAAAAGCCTATCAGATCTCGAGACCCTCATCCGGTGTCCGGGTCGCTTCAAATATCACGAGCATAATGTGGCCAGCCATTCCTTTAAAGTAACGAAAATCGCCCAGTTTCTTGGGACGGTGGAGGAACAGAACGGAAAAGAACTGGATTGGAAAGCCCTCTATGAAAAAGCATTGAATCATGATTACGCAGAACTGTTCACCGGAGATATCAAGACACCCGTGAAGTATGCTTCGGGGAAATTACGGGAGCTCTTCAGCCAGGTGGAGGATCAGATGGTGAATAAATTCATCACAACGGAGTTTCCTCCGCAATTCCAGGAAGTGTACCGGGAACGCTTTAAAGAGGGGAAGGATGAGACCCTGGAAGGAAGGATTTTATCCGTCGCAGATAAAATCGACCTTTTATACGAATCCTTCGGGGAAATCCAAAAAGGAAATCCTGAACCGTTGTTTATTGAAATCTACCAGGAGGCACTGACCACCATCGTCAAATTTAAGGACATGGAATGCGTCCGATACTTCCTTGAATACATCCTTCCTGATATGCTGTCCGAAAAATTCATCCCCCATCATGAGCTGAAAGAACGGACACAGAAACTGATCCGGGAGGCTGAAGAATAAGAACCCCCTTTCCAGATAGGGGAAACTTCGGTAGAATATGTGTTATTCCCTTATTTACAAGGAGAGTTGAACGTGTCCAAAATTATTTTAGGCTTATTTTTACCGGGATTGCTTGTCGTTCTGTTCACACGGGTGACGTATAATCATTATGTCGGCTTGATCCTGACCGTTGCCCTCATAGCGGCTTCGGTGTCGAAGGGATATACGGATTCCTGGTTGCTCATAGTCATAGACGCGGCATCGCTCACCGCCGGATTCTGGTATAGTGACCGGATGATGAAAAAAGCGAAGAGAAGTGCATAGGCACGACAAAAAACAAGGCCATCCTTTGGGACGGCCTTGTTTTTTTATCGTTTATGGTGATGCTGATGCTTGGAATTATCCACAACATCCACGTCTTCAGCTCTTACAAAGGCAAGGCGGTGATTCAGGTGAATCAGGTAAAATTCGTCGTCTCCCCAGACGATCTTGTGGGTCGTCTCAGGATTGTACGTATAAACAGGTGCGCTGTAGTAGCTTCCTTTCACCTTCTCGGTTGCGACATATTTCTGGCCCGGGGTGAGTTTATATTGAAGTACATCCATCCCTCTAACCGGAATGCCTTCAGGAAATGCTTCTGCTTCGGGATAAGCCAAACCGTAAACTGGGATTTCCGTTTTCCCTTCTTTCGGGGTGATGACGATCCCTGAACCTTTTGTGGTGTTTTTTCCTTTTGGATTATAGAACCACGCTTTTTGTGCTCCATACCAGATCGCTGTCCAGTCCCCTTGGTTTTCTGCCTTATAAAACGTTTGACCTGTCACTGCTTTATTTCCCCAATTCGACGCATCTAAAGGATGGGCATTTGGCAGTGCCGCGTCTTTGATAAGGGGAGCATCAAAGCTTGGCGCACTATACAGGTAGACGAAGTTTGCCGGTTGCTTTGGAACGGGTTCACCGGTCGGTGTCTGAAGATCCGGCATGTTCTTGTTGAAATTCGGATTGATCTGGACTACGTCTTTTTGCTTCTTGCCCGACTCTAGGGGTGCCCCCAAAATCTTCATATAGTGTGCCCAATCCCAGAATGGGCCCGGATCCCAGTGCATGGTGGACTGTCTGGCTGCGGATGTACCCGGCACTTCATCATGGGCGATGATATGGTCGCGGTCCAACGGGATATTGTACTCCCTTGATAGATGCTTCACTAAGCGTGCGGAGGCATGATACAGCTGCTCGTTGTACCAGTCTGCCCCTTCAATGGCGATTCCTTCATGTTCGATCCCGATACTCTTGGAATTGAAATACCAGTTGCCCGCATGCCATGCTACATCTTTATTATCGATCATTTGAGTAATATCGCCATCTGCAGAGCGGATCACATAGTGGGCGGAAGCCTGGGTGGTTTCCCGCTGAAACACGGTTTTGGTTAGATCATAGCTGATTTCTGTATCGTGGAGGACGATGTACTTGATCTCCTGGTTATCATGTGGACGATTGGCTTTGTCATAGTTGCCGTAAGACCACTCATAGAATGTCCCGTCATGATTGATTTTCTTGTAGGCTGCAGGGACATAATGGCAGGCAAGGCCTTTCGGACAATCGGCCTTGTTTTCTCCGTCATCTGATTTTAAGTGTAATGGCTTGATGGTTTCTTTATCCGGGGTGATCTGTTTTGGAGCGAGATGGATGGAAGAGCCATCTTCTGTCTGTTTCGCTGCTCCATTGTTGATCGTTTCAAACACTCGATCGGCAAAATCCCTTGCTCCTGTCTTGTCAGAAGAACCACTGTATTTGGCAACGGCCCCGTACCAATCGTCAAGGCCCGTCGGCGTTTTACCGACCGTCTGATCCGCATACTTTGCAAGTAATGCCGCAGCTCCGCGGATGTTTTGTTTTTTATCTTTTTTTAGATCCCCGGATGGGAGGGAGAGCAGGTCCGCCGCCGCAGTTAATGTGTGAAGGTTAGGATCTGAAAGAGAAATATCTGATTGCTTTTCAGTGTGTACAACACCCTGCATGGGAACGTCTTCTTTTCCTGAGAGAAACATATGAAGCGGAGCGTCCGTTGTGTCAGGGTCTTCCATACTATCAACATTGACATCCGTCAGATGCATCAGCCCGTATCCACCGGAAGCGCTTGGCTTTCCGTCATGATGCTCCCATAACGACATGTTATAACCCACTGCAAGGAGTATTTCAACGGGTACGTCAAATTCTTGCGCGGCTTGTTGGAATGCTTCCTGTAACTCGGACGAATCCACCGTGGCAGCACGTGCAATTCCTTGAGAAGAAAGGGATGGGGACAATAGTGTCATGGCGGATCCTAGTAAGAACCCCGTTAAACTGAGACTGCCTGCAACTTTTAACCATTTTGATTTTTTCATACATTCCTCCTGTGCTTATGTAGTTTTGCTGAATCTATTAAAAAGCTTATAGAATAATAGACTGAATAGTCAATCAATTATTGGATATATGCCTAGATGAATAATTCACGAAAAGGAAATGTGGGGAGAAATGATTGAATTGTGGATAAAGGGTGAATTATGTGAATAACACAACATCTCCAATGGTTATTCACAGTTTGAAATCGAATGCATAGGATTTGTTCACAAGAAATTTGACGAAATGTGTATAAGTTTACGTATTTTCCACAACTAATGATGACTTATGCACATAGTTATACACAGGTTGTGCATAGAAATGTTCGAATGATGTCGAAAAAAGACGGTCAAACTTCTTAGCTTTGTCGAATGTAAAATCATTTACTGTTTCTTGCTCAAAACGGAGAGTTATCCACAGTGTTGATAGATTTGGAGGTCCGTCCCTCAAAAAGGGAAAACGAACTTTTGTTCGCTTATTGTTGGTTAATAAGGAGGGAAATGTGGTAGAATGTGTATAAATGAATGTGCAGTGTTTAAGATGGGTATAAGTAGGTAAATACAAGGTAGCAGTCCTTTATTATAGGAGGTTTCACGGTGAAAGATCAATTCGAGCTCAAATCCAAATATAAACCAGAAGGGGACCAGCCCCTTGCCATAGAGAAGCTGGTACAGGGAATCAATGAAGGGAAACGGCATCAAACGTTACTTGGGGCGACAGGGACAGGAAAAACCTTCACCGTCTCCAATGTGATCAAGCAGGTTGAAAAGCCGACCCTCATCATTGCCCATAATAAGACATTGGCGGGACAGCTCTACAGTGAGTTCAAAGAGTTTTTCCCCGATAATGCCGTTGAATATTTTGTAAGTTACTATGATTATTATCAGCCGGAAGCATATGTTCCGCAAACGGATACCTTCATTGAAAAGGATGCCAGCATCAATGATGAAATCGATAAATTGAGACACTCTGCCACATCTTCCCTGTTTGAACGGAAAGATGTCATCATCATTGCCAGCGTGTCCTGTATTTACGGTTTAGGTAATCCGGAAGAGTATCGTGAGCTCGTCCTTTCCCTCAGGACAGGGATGGAAATTGAACGGAACCAATTGCTTCGTAAGCTTGTGGATATCCAATATGAACGAAATGATATAGACTTTCAGCGCGGGACTTTCCGTGTGCGCGGAGACGTGGTGGAAATTTTTCCTGCTTCCCGTGATGAACACTGTATGCGTGTAGAATTTTTCGGGGATGAAATTGACCGGATCCGTGAAGTGGATGCCCTCACCGGTGAAATCATGGGTGATCGTGACCATATCGCAATCTTCCCGGCTTCCCACTTCGTAACCCGTGAAGAGAAATTACAGGTTGCCATCAAGAATATTGAAAAAGAACTGGAAGAACAGCTGGCGATCATGAAGGAAGAGAACAAGCTGCTCGAAGCTCAGCGGCTGGAACAGCGAACCCGGTATGACCTGGAAATGATGAGGGAAATGGGGTTCTGCTCAGGAATCGAGAACTATTCCCGCCACCTGACATTGCGACCGGCAGGATCGACACCCTATACGCTTCTGGACTATTTCCCGGATGACTTCCTGATCGTAGTGGATGAGTCCCATGTGACGCTTCCTCAGATCAGGGGGATGTTTAACGGGGATCAGGCACGTAAAAAAGTGCTCGTGGACCATGGATTCCGTCTGCCTTCAGCCATGGACAATCGTCCTCTTCGTTTTGAAGAGTTCGAAAAGAAAACCCAGCAGCTTCTCTATGTTTCAGCAACTCCCGGACCATATGAGTTGGAGCATAGCCCTGAGATGGTCGAGCAGATCATCCGGCCGACGGGACTTCTTGACCCGGTCATCGAAGTGCGGCCGATCGAAGGCCAAATAGACGATCTATTAGGTGAGATCAATGAACGGATCGAGAAAAACGAACGTGTTCTCGTTACGACGCTCACGAAGAAAATGTCAGAGGATCTCTCTGCCTATCTGAAGGAAATCGGAATCAAAGTCCAATACCTCCACTCCGAAATCAAGACGTTGGAGCGTATTGAAATTATCCGGGATCTTCGTTTGGGAAAATACGACGTTTTAGTCGGGATCAACTTACTCCGTGAAGGTCTGGACATACCTGAAGTGTCACTTGTCACCATATTGGATGCTGACAAAGAAGGCTTCCTGCGTTCGGAACGTTCCCTGATCCAGACGATCGGACGTGCAGCACGTAACAGTAACGGAAGAGTCATCATGTACGCAGACAAAATCACCGACTCCATGCAAAAGGCACTGGATGAAACCGAACGTCGCCGGACGATCCAACAGGAATATAACGAAAAACACGGCGTGACCCCGACGACCATACAAAAAGAAATCAGGGATGTCATCAGGGCGACTCATGCCGCTGAAGAAGCAGGGGTTTATGAAGGAGAACAGACAAAGGTTTCGAAAATGTCTAAACCGGAGCGACAAAAACTTATTGCTAGCCTGGAAGTGGAAATGAAGGAAGCGGCCAAGGCACTGGACTTCGAACGTGCAGCACAGCTTCGTGATACCATTCTTGAGCTCAAGGCGGAAGGATGAACGAATTATGGCGCAGGATAAAATCATCGTACAAGGAGCAAGGGCTCATAATTTAAAAAATATAGATATCAACATCCCGAGGGATCAACTGGTCGTTTTGACCGGCCTGTCTGGTTCGGGGAAATCTTCCCTTGCCTTTGATACCATTTATGCAGAGGGACAAAGACGATATGTCGAATCCCTTTCTGCTTATGCCCGTCAATTCCTCGGTCAGATGGATAAGCCCGATGTCGACGCCATCGAAGGGTTATCACCGGCGATTTCCATTGATCAAAAAACGACGAGCCGCAATCCCCGTTCAACAGTTGGAACCGTAACGGAGATTTATGATTATCTTCGTCTGCTGTTTGCGAGGGTCGGAAAACCGATCTGTCCGAATCACGGGATCGAAATCACCTCCCAAACGATTGAACAGATGGTGGACAGGGTCCTTGAGTATCCTGAAAGAACGAAGCTGCAAGTACTTGCACCCGTTGTTTCGGGACGGAAAGGCACCCATGTAAAGACACTGGAAGACATCAAGAAGCAAGGGTTCGTACGTGTTCGCATCAATGGCGAAGTACAGGACCTTGGTGAAGAAATCTCATTGGAGAAAAATAAAAAGCACTCCATCGAAGTCATCATCGATCGGATCGTTGTGAAGGAAGGAGTGGCAGCCCGCCTCTCGGACTCCCTTGAAACGGCACTGAGACTGGCAGATGGTCAGGTGATCATCGATGTCATCGGGAAAGATGAGCTTCTATTCAGTGAACATCATGCCTGTCCATACTGTGGATTTTCCATCACGGAACTTGAACCAAGGATGTTTTCTTTCAATAGTCCATTCGGGGCATGCCCAAGTTGTGACGGATTGGGAACGAAGCTTGAGGTGGATAAAGAACTCGTCATCCCCAATTGGGACCGTACCCTCGATGAGCATGCGATCGCCCCGTGGGAACCGACAAGTTCTCAATATTATCCATCCCTGCTGAAAGCGGTCTGTGACCATTATGAGATTCCCGTGGATATCCCAGTAAAGGACATCCCGAAGCATCAAATGGATAAGATCCTATACGGATCGGGTAAGGATGAAATCTATTTCCGTTACGAGAACGATTTCGGCCAGGTCCGGGAAAACTATCTTCGCTTTGAGGGGGTTATTCCGAATGTGGAACGCCGCTACCGTGAAACGAGCTCGGATTATATCAGGGAGCAGATGGAAAAGTACATGGCGCAGCAGGATTGTCCTGCCTGCAAGGGCCATCGCTTGAAAGAAGAGAGCCTCGCCGTGAAAGTGGATTCCCTTCATATCGGCGAAGTTACGGCTTTTTCGATTGAAGAAGCCGAGCAGTTCTTCCATAAACTTGAGCTATCTGAAAAAGATATGAAGATAGCCAACCTGATACTCAGGGAAATTCGTGAACGCCTTGGTTTCCTTGTGAATGTAGGTCTTGAATACCTGACACTCAGCCGTGCGGCAGGGACGCTTTCAGGCGGGGAGGCACAGCGTATTCGCCTGGCCACTCAAATCGGTTCCCGTCTGACCGGGGTTCTTTATATCCTGGATGAACCGTCCATAGGCCTGCACCAGCGGGATAATGATAGACTGATTGATACGTTAAAGAATATGCGTGAAATCGGTAATACGTTGATCGTTGTAGAGCATGATGAAGATACGATGATGGCGGCAGATTATCTGATTGATATTGGTCCTGGAGCGGGGGTCCACGGTGGAGAAGTTGTTTCAGCCGGAACGCCACAGGAAGTGATGGATGATTCGAACTCATTGACCGGTCAGTATTTATCAGGGAAGAAATTCATCCCCCTTCCACAAGAAAGACGCAAGCCCGACGGCCGTTACCTGGAAATTGTGGGTGCGAAGGAAAATAACTTGCACAACGTCAAAGTCAAGCTTCCTTTAGGGATCTTCTCCGCAGTGACCGGGGTATCAGGATCAGGGAAGAGTACGCTGATCAATGAAATCCTTCACAAATCACTGGCTCAAAAGCTTCATAATGCAAAATCAAAGCCTGGTGAGCATAAAGAAGTGAAGGGCATAGAGCATCTGGATAAAGTCATTGATA
Organism: Rossellomorea sp. LJF3; assembly: GCF_037046045.1. Lineage (NCBI taxonomy): Bacteria > Bacillati > Bacillota > Bacilli > Caryophanales > Bacillaceae > Rossellomorea > Rossellomorea sp. LJF3. Next base: position 136,359 of record NZ_JBANLY010000007.1, read on the forward strand.
TCGATCAATCACCGATCGGACGTACGCCGAGGTCCAATCCGGCTACGTACACAGGTGTGTTCGACGATATCCGCGATGTCTTTGCCACCACAAACGAAGCAAAAGTTCGTGGTTATAAAAAAGGTCGCTTCAGCTTTAACGTCAAGGGTGGCCGCTGTGAAGCGTGTCGCGGAGACGGGATCATCAAGATCGAAATGCACTTCCTGCCGGATGTATATGTTCCGTGTGAAGTTTGCCACGGGAAACGGTATAACCGGGAAACACTTGAAGTGAAATACAAAGATAAAAATATCTCCGATGTCCTTGGAATGACCGTCGAAGATGCAGTGAAATTCTTTGAAAACATCCCTAAGATCAAACGTAAGCTACAGACCATCTTTGACGTAGGTCTTGGCTACATCACATTGGGTCAGCCGGCCACTACGTTATCGGGTGGGGAAGCTCAGCGTGTGAAACTGGCGTCTGAATTGCATCGCCGTTCGACAGGCCGCTCTCTCTACATCCTCGATGAGCCGACGACAGGACTTCATGTCGATGACATCGCCCGTCTCCTTGTCGTCCTTCAACGACTCGTTGAAAACGGGGACACGGTTCTTGTCATCGAGCACAATCTCGATGTTATCAAGGCAGCCGATTACCTTGTGGACCTTGGTCCGGAAGGCGGGGACAAAGGAGGTAAAATCGTCGCAACCGGCACCCCTGAAAAAGTGGCTGAAGTACAAGGTTCCTACACAGGTAAATACCTGAAACCCGTCCTCGAACGCGACCGTGAACGAATGAAAAAGAAAATCCGAGAAAAAGAAGAAGTCACCAATTAATCAAAAAGAGAGATGCACCGAGCATCTCTCTTTTTTTGAAAGAATGAATAGGGCAGTGTGTTTACTTCGTTTTTATTTTAGCAGGAAAGGGGATGCGGTCTTGTTAGATGGTGGTATATGACTGAGTTTAGGTTGGAGAAACAAGCTTGCAAGTTGATTGAAGCGGAAGGGGCTCAACTCACGCCCCACGGAAAGCGAGCACCTACAGCGGAAATCAACAACCACTCACTTCATTAAAAGTATCTGAATTTGTATCATCTTAAATAAAGAAAACACCTCCCTATACCTACCCAAACTCAGCCTCCAGATGGAGTCTAGACACACTTCCCATATGAGAAAATAAGATTATAACAAATGCATTGAAACTTTTTGCCCAGCGTATCGTAAATAATAGTAGAGGAGATGATGAAGATGGAGACCAATAAGGTACTGTCAGCTCTATGCTATTTTAGTATATTTTTTGCCGGCTTCCTTTTTCCCCTGATCGTCTATTTTGTATCCGATCATCCATACGTGAAAAAGGACGCCAAATCAGCGTTTTTATCTCACTTGTTACCGGTCATAGCGGTTCCCCTTGTGTTCGCAGGTTTGGTGATGGATATGGGGGTTTTCGCAAGTGGTGCAGGATTGCCTTTCTTTACCGTCATCATGATCGGTTTAGCCATATTACTTAGTGTTGTTGTAGTCATTTGGAATGTGTATAAGGGCATCAAAGTACTTTTATAATCAATGAAGGGGATGAAAGAGTATGAATGAAGAACGTAAACGCATTTTGGATATGTTGGAAAATGGAACGATTTCGGCACAGGAAGCTGTGGCATTATTGGAAGCACTTGAAGAAAAGCCGCATACATCGAAGCCCAAAAAAGAGAAGGATTTCCTTGATGAGTTTGTGTCGATTTTTCAAGATGAAAAAAAGGGTGAAAAAGAGCACTCATCCCATTCAGGGAATCCGAAAGATAAGCTCCTTGATTTCATGAATTCGGCACTCCATAAGATCAAGAGTTTCGACTTCGACTTTCAATGGAATCAATCGGTGGAGTTGTCCCATGTCTACCAACAGCCGAATACGGAGTTTGAAAAAATTGATATCGATGTGGCCAATGGGAAGGTGGAATTGATTCCATGGGATGGTGAAGAAGTCCGGGTGGAATGTGAAGCCAAGGTGTATCGCACGGAAGACAATGAAGAAGCGAGAAAGCAGTTCATGGAGAATACGTCCTTTGCCATCGACGGGGATACACTCTATTACTCGACGCAATTAAAGTGGATGAAGGTGGACTCCAAGCTATACATCCCGAAACATCAGTATAAAAGGATTTCTGTCCGTTTATTCAATGGTGGGTTAAAAGCGGGGGATCTAGAGGTTCAGGACCTCCGTGCCAAGGCAGCCAATGGGAAGATCCACATCGACCGCCTGACTGCTAAGAAAGCGGAAGTCGAAACATCCAACGGTGCGATTTCCATTTTGAACGCAAAAGCAGATCATGTGGAGGCGGAATCCATTAACGGCAAGGTGCATGTTGAAGGGGACATCTCCTACTCAGATGTTCAGTCCTTGAATGGGAATATCGTATGTGCCCTGACCGGGGAGAAATCCGATACGGTACATGCAAAAACAGTGACGGGCAATATCGATTTGTTTGTTCCTGAAAACATCAACATTTCCGGAGAAGCCAAATCGAATTTCGGTAGTTTCAAGGTGGAACTGCAGGGTATTGAAGTATTAGAAGAAAAAAATGAAGTGGTGCAGAAATCGATCCGTTTCAGCCGTAAGACTGATTCAGCCGATAAGCTTCATCTTTTTGCGGAAACAAAAGCGGGATCTGTCCTCATAAAAAAACATGAACGGAAGAATGTTAATAAGGACAACGCATAAGATGAGAAAGAAGGAATAACGATGAAAAAACGATTAGCACGATCAAGGTCTGACCGTAAGCTTGCCGGGGTGATTGGAGGATTGTCCCGTTATGTAGGGATTGATTCAACGATCCTTAGGGTGATCTTCATCATCCTGCTCATTCCAACGGGGTTTTTCCCACTGGCTGTCGTGTATGGTTTACTGGCCTTCGTGCTGCCACATGAGGAGGAAGCCATCAGATAATGAGATGGATTATTGGAATTTTAATCAATGCAGTGATCTTTATTGCGTTAGCCGGCTTTTTTGACGGGTTTGAGGTGTCGGGGATCGGAGCGGCGATTGGAGCGAGCTTTATCCTCTCGATTCTGAATGTGCTCGTGAAACCGATTTTGATCATCCTGACATTGCCGGTCACAATTTTATCACTGGGACTGTTTCTATTCGTCATCAACGCCATCACGTTATTATTGACGGATGGACTGATGGGAAGCAGTTTTGAACTATCAGGTTTCGGCATGGCCTTTCTGGCATCGATCATTTTATCACTTGCCAATTTGGTGATCCAGAAAGCGGTGCTCGACCCGATGAAAGAGAAATGAATATAAAAAGGACTCCGGTTTTCTCTAACCGGGGTTTTTTTATAGTTATTCCTCTAAGCAAGCCTCCTTGCGCTTTTCTCCATTATTGCTAAAATAGGTTAGAGTACGCTTATAAATATGAAGCGAGTGTAACGTGAAGGAGGAGCTACTTTTGGCTAAAGTTCGCACAAAAGATATCGTCGAGAAGTTTAAATTGGACCTTGTCGGCGGAGAAGAGGGTTTACATAGACCGATTACGACGAGTGATATTTCCCGTCCAGGACTTGAAATGGCCGGATATTTTAACTACTATCCCGCCGAACGCATTCAATTACTGGGGAAGACCGAATTGTCCTTCCTGGAATTGTTGGATGAAGCAGAACGCAAGCGCAGGATGGAAGCGCTTTGTACAGATATCACCCCTGGCATCATTATTTCGAGAGACCTGGAGATACCGGATGAACTGGTGGAAGCGGCGAATCGATTTGATGTCCCTGTCATGCGTTCATCCATGAAAACGACACGATTTTCTTCAAGACTGACGAATTACTTGGAAAGTAAGCTTGCTCCTACTACGGCCATCCACGGTGTATTGGTCGACATCTATGGTGTCGGTGTATTGATCACTGGAAAAAGCGGCGTCGGGAAAAGTGAAACCGCCCTTGAGCTTGTGAAAAGAGGGCACCGCCTTGTGGCCGATGATTGTGTGGAAATCAGACAGGAAGACATGGATACGTTGATCGGCAGCTCTCCTGAGTTAATCGAACATCTCCTTGAGATCCGTGGACTCGGCATCATCAATGTGATGACGTTGTTCGGTGCCGGAGCAGTGCGAAGCTACAAACGTATTACCCTGTGCATCAATCTTGAGCTGTGGGATAAAACGAAACAGTACGACCGTTTAGGGCTGGAAGAAGAGAAAATGAGAATCATCGATACGGATATTACGAAATATACCGTGCCGGTCCGTCCGGGACGAAATCTTGCCGTCATCATCGAGGTGGCTGCCATGAACTTCCGCCTCAAACGAATGGGCGTCAATGCAGCCGAACAGTTTACAAACCGTCTGGCTGATGTGATTGAAGACGGGGAGAATGAAGATATCTAAGCTTTACATATAATAAAAAAGGAGAGACACAATGAACGAGAATATTACGCCAATCGATCCTATTGCCATTTCCCTCGGCCCGATCCAGGTACACTGGTACGGAGTCATCATCGGACTTGGAATTGCACTGGGACTTTACTTAGTCATTCGTGAAAGCAAGCGTTTAGGTCTTCATCCCGATACCTTCATCGATTTGCTCGTCTGGGCGATTCCCATCGCCATTATTTGTGCCAGGATTTATTACGTTGCCTTTGAGTGGGACAATTATTATGCCGATCACCCGGGGGATATCATCAAAGTATGGAATGGCGGGATCGCCATCCATGGTGCGCTGATCGGATCGGTCATTACGACTCTTGTTTTTGCGAAAATCAAAGGTTTGTCTTTCTGGAAGCTGACGGATATCGCGGCACCAAGCATCATCCTCGGTCAAGCGATCGGACGCTGGGGAAACTTTGTGAATCAGGAGGCACATGGTGGTGAAGTGTCCCGTGCATTCCTTGAAAGTTTGAAGCTCCCTGAATTCATCATCAATCAAATGTACATCGACGGGGCGTATTACCAGCCTACCTTCTTATATGAATCTCTTTGGAGCTTCGCAGGGTTGATCCTGCTTCTTGTCCTGAGAAGAAAAGCCGACTGGCTGCGTCGGGGAGAATTGTTCCTCGTATATGTGATCTGGTATTCAATCGGGCGATTCTATGTAGAGGGGCTGAGGACGGATAGTCTGATGCTCGGGTCTTTACGGTTCGCCCAAGTGATTTCGATTATCCTGATCATTGCCGCGATTGCTGTGTTCTTTTACAGAAGAAAAGCGGGCCTTGCCCAAAAGGCATACGATGAAAAGACAGATACAGTGAACGCATAACAAAAAGGGAGAGGGAACTATGTGGATGTCATCTTTGAAAAATGGCGGACTCACAGGATTGAAAACAACGTGGTCCCTGGGGAAAGTCATTTTTCCTATCACGCTGATCGTCTTTTTGCTGCAATACACACCGGTCCTGCCGTGGATCATGGAGAAGATCTCGCCTTTCATGAGGCTTCTCGGTCTTTCGGGTAATGCGGCGATTCCACTGGTCCTTGGGAATTTCCTTAACCTTTACGCGGGGATCGGTGGGATTTTGTCTCTTGATTTAACGGTGAAGGAAGTATTCATCATTGCGGTGATGCTGTCTTTCTCACATAATCTGTTCATTGAATCGACGGTGGCGTCAAAAGTGGGCGTGAAGATCTGGCTGATTGTCACGGTGAGGATCGGACTCGCTCTCCTGTCCGCCGTCATCATCAATCTCGTATGGAGCGGGGGATCTGATATTGCCAAGTATGGGATGATGCCCCCGCAGCAGGCTGAGCCCGATGGATGGGGAGAGATCGTCTTGCTTGGCCTTGAAAAAGCAGGGTTCGGTGTCCTGCAATTGGCCCTTATCGTCATTCCTCTGATGATCATCATTCAGGTTATGAAAGACTTGAAATGGATGGACGCATTTTCCCGCTGGATGTCCCCAGCTACACGGGCCCTCGGGATGAATGAAAATACGTCGACCACGATGGTGGCAGGACTCGTCATCGGTCTCGCCTACGGGGCGGGTGTCATGATCCAGGCGGTCAAGGAAGATGGGGTCAGTAAGAAAGATGTCACGATCGCTTTCCTCTTTTTAGTGGCATGTCACGCAGTGGTGGAGGATACAGTGATCTTCATCCCCCTTGGCATACCTGTACTGCCGCTTCTTTTGATCAGGCTGGTGACTGCGATCCTGTTAACCATGCTGGTCGCTTATATTTGGAATAAAGTTGATGCTAAGAAAGAAAAGGAGCTGCATTATGAGCAGGATTACAACAATTCTATTTGACTTGGATGGGACATTGATCAACACGAATGATCTGATCATTTCATCCTTTTTGCATACATTGAATCATTATTATCCGGGGCAATACGGGGAAGAAGACGTTCACCCATTTATGGGCCCGCCTCTTGAAGAGTCCTTCGGCGGGTTGGATTCCGATAAGATGGAAGAAATGTGCGCTCACTACCGTGCCTACAATCACGAGCATCATGATTCCCTCGTGACAGAGTTTGAGGGAGTCTATGAAACCGTCAAGACCCTTTACGACAATGGATACAAATTAGCGATCGTGTCGACGAAGGTGCGTGATGTGGTATTGAAAGGATTGGACCTGATGAATCTTCGTCCGTTCTTTGACGTCATCATCACCCTGGATGAGGTGGAGAACGCGAAGCCCCATCCGGAACCGATCGAGAAAGCATTGGTGGCATTGGGATCTTCCCCTGGTGAAGCCATCATGATCGGAGACAACCACCACGACATTCTAGCCGGGAAAAATGCAGGCGTCCTGTCGGCAGGCGTTGCCTGGAGTGCCAAGGGAAGAGAACATCTGGCCCATTATGAACCGGATTTCATGCTTGAAAACATGAGGGATTTATTAGCGATCGTGGGAGTCCCGACTGCATGAGAAGGACGACCCGCTATCCTGTTGAAGGAGCAAATTCCCTCTGGCACGTATACAAAACCGTACCATTCGGGAAGGTCGTCAAGAATTTCATCGTCATCCAGCTCGCCCGTTACACACCGTTTTTAGGGATGAAGAATTGGCTGTATAAGACGTTTCTCGGAATGAAGATCGGGGAACACACGTCATTCGCCCTGATGGTGATGCTGGATGTGATGTTTCCAGAGAAGATTTCCGTGGGACGGAATACGGTCATCGGCTATAATACGACGATCCTTGCCCATGAGTATTTGATCAAAGAGTACCGCCTGGGTGATGTCGAGATCGGATCGGAAGTGATGATCGGTGCCAACACGACGGTTTTACCGGGCGTGAAGATCGGTGACGGTGCCATCGTTTCGGCAGGCACCCTTGTACATAAAGACGTGCCGGCAGGGGCGTTCGTCGGTGGGAACCCGATGAAAGTCATCTATACGAAAGACGAGCTGGCCGAACGATGGCGGGAAGATAGCATCTATGGATTGAAGAAAGAAGAATAAGGGAAAAGGCAAAGATAGAGTGGATTCTGTCTTTGCCTTTTTTTATTTTTGTGAAAGGGAGGGAGGAAGTGTGGCGGAATTTGTCGAATGGCAGATATATTGGATATTTGGCAGGTAAATGAAATTTTCCGCCGATATATTTCGGGAATGGCAGATATATTATGAAAACGGCAGATAAAACCGAGTAACGGCAGATAACCCAGCCACCGACCTCCCTCGACCATTCCCCCCTCAAAAACGGTTGACGAATAAAAAAAGAAACGCTACACTACAAATAACTTTATTTTATTAGCACATTAGCGAACTAAAGGATTTCTGAATAATCGAGAAGTAGTAACAATCCCTCATTAAGGGAAAAATAGATGAATTAATACGCCAAAGGTGGTTCTTATGACTAATTTATTTATGTTCGAGAAGCCATTGGGAATGAGAGATACATTTCCTGATTTATATGAGATCAAAGATCAGACGAGGAAGAAGATGGAACAGGCCATGAAGCTGTGGGGTTACCGGTTCATTGAAACCCCGAGCCTGGAATATTATGAGACCGTCGGGGAAGCATCGGCCATCCTCGATCAACAATTATTCAAGCTATTGGATCAACAGGGGCATACACTCGTGTTGAGGCCGGATATGACAGCTCCGATCGCGCGGATTGCAGCGTCAAAATTATTGAAAGAAGAAGCGCCTCTCAGACTAGCCTATTCCAATTCAGTCTTCAGGGCCCAGCAGCGGGAAGGCGGGCGGCCGGCAGAATTTGAACAGGTGGGGATCGAGTGCATCGGGGATGATTCCGTCAGTGCCGATGCCGAAGTGATTGCCCTTATGGTATCGGTCCTCAAAGAAGCAGGCTTGGAGCATTTCAAGATTTCCATCGGGCATATCGGGTTCGTTCAGGAACTGTTCACTCAAATCGTCGGAACCGAAGAACGGGCAGATACGCTAAGACGATATTTATATGAAAAAAATTATGTCGGCTATCGTCAGCATGTGAACGAACTGGCCCTGTCATCCATCGATAAAGAACGGCTGTTCAGATTCCTGCAATTACGGGGATCGGAGGATGTACTCGGTGAAGCCCATAGCCTCCTTGAAGGAGGAAAAGGACTCGGAGCACTTGAACAGCTGAAAGATCTGTGGAGTATTTTAAAAGATTATGAAGTGGAGAAATATGTGAAATTCGACTTGAGCCTTGTCAGTCATATGAGCTATTATTCCGGGATTTTATTTGAAGTGTACGGGGAGAATGTCGGGTTTGCCATTGGAAATGGCGGTAGATATAATAAGCTCCTCGAAAAGTTCGGTAAGAATTCCGGGGCGACAGGCTTCGGGTTGCGCCTTGACTATGTACTGGAAGCCATGCAGGTTGAATTATGTTCCACCCTTCAGCAGTGTGTACTGTTCAGTGATGAGCGCAGGAAGGAAGCCATCGGCCTGGCGCGTGACTTGAGGAAGGAAGGGGTCGAGGTTGTACTGCAAAACTGGAAGGGTGTAGGAGATGTGGACGAGTTCACGAAGGGGTTCAGCAACGTCCACTTCGTCGTGGGACAGGACCGGAAAGGCGGTGAGACATCATGAGTTCGTTAACCATTGCCATGCCTAAAGGCAGGATATTCGAAGAAGCAGTGGAACTATTAAGGAAGGCCGATTACAACCTTCCACCTGAATTCGATGATTCACGAAAGCTTATCATCGAAGTGCCCGAAGAGGATCTGCGTTTCATCCTAGCGAAACCGATGGATGTCCCGACCTATGTGGAACATGGTGTCGCTGACCTGGGGATTGCGGGGAAAGACGTCATGCTTGAAGAAGAAAGGGACGTATACGAGCTCCTCGATTTGCGGATCAGCGGATGCTATCTGGCGGTAGCGGGACTGCCGAACACGAAGATGAGTGATGTGGCGCCGAAGATCGCGACAAAATATCCGAATGTCGCTTCATCTTATTTCCGGGAGCAGGGGGAGCAGGTGGAAATCATTAAATTGAACGGTTCCATCGAACTCGCCCCATTGATCGGGCTTGCCGACCGCATCGTCGATATCGTATCAACGGGTCGGACCCTGAAAGAAAACGGCCTGGTCGAATACGAAACCATCGTCGGCATCACCTCACGACTCATCGTCAACCCCGTCAGCTACCGGATGAAAGACGAAAAAATCGAAGACCTCGTCACCCGGCTGACACGCATCATCGGGTGAGAGGGACGGACCTCTCTTGTTCGAGTCCGGAATGTAGCGTTGGCAGGAATTTAAGAAGCTTTTGGGACGGAATACCGCTGAAAATCGAGGTCCGTCCCTCTAAATAGAGATTACATATGGAGACTGGTCCTGATAACAGGTCCGTCCCTCATAAAGGTTGGTGAGTTCTGTGAAGATTATTAGGGATATAAGCGGGGCGTCGATTAAGCGTTCTGTGGATAGTGGTACGGAGGAGCAGCGCAGGGCGGTCCGGGGAATCATTGCTTCTGTTAAACAGGATGGAGACAGAGCCGTACGTGAGTATACAGAGAGATTTGATGGAATCCATTTGGAGAACTATAAAGTCACCGAGAAGGAGATAGAGGAAGCATTCTCCACTCTCGATCCGGAAATGGTCTCCATCATTGAAGAAGCGGCGGATAATATACGTGCCTTCCATGCAGAGCAAAAGAGGTCATCATGGTTCACAACGGATGAGGATGGAACGATGTTAGGTCAAAAGCTCACACCCCTTGATTCGGTTGGTGTGTACGTTCCCGGTGGGACTGCAGCCTATCCATCATCCGTCTTGATGAATGTACTGCCGGCACAGGTGGCAGGGGTAAAGAGAATTACAATGGTTTCACCTCCAGGCAAGGATGGAACATTATCTCCGGGGGTTCTCGTGGCCGCGAAGGTAGCAGGAGTGGAGGAAATCTTTAAGGTCGGTGGTGCTCAAGCCGTTGCCGCACTTGCATACGGGACGGAATCCATCTCGCCTGTGGATAAAATCACGGGACCGGGGAACATTTACGTTGCCCTGGCAAAACGGGAAGTGTTCGGTGATGTGGATATTGATATGATCGCCGGACCGAGTGAAATCGTGATCCTGGCTGACGGAAATCAGCGGGCAAATGAAATCGCTGCAGACCTTCTTTCTCAGGCAGAGCATGATGCGCTTGCTTCAGCAGTTCTGGTGACCAATTCTTCGGCTCTTGCGGAAGAGGTATCCGCAGAGGTTGAGCGTCAATTGGCTACTCTTCCTCGTGAAGAGATTGCCCGTCAATCCATCCTCGATTTCGGTGCCATTTATGTGACGAGAGATTTAGAGGAAGGAATTGAGCTCGTCAATGAGCTCGCCGCCGAGCATCTGGAAATCTTGACGGATAAGCCCTTTGAAACGATGGCGAAAATCCGCCACGCCGGAGCGATTTTCCTAGGAAGATACAGCTCTGAACCTGTCGGGGATTATTTTGCAGGACCGAATCATGTTCTGCCGACGAACGGGACAGCCCGTTTCTCAAGTCCGTTGAATGTGGATGAATTTATGAAGAAGACAAGTGTCATATCCTATAGTGAAACGGCACTGGAGAAAAACTACGGAAAAATCGCGAAACTTGCCCGATTAGAGGGCCTCGAAGCCCATGCGAGGGCAGTGGAGATTCGATTCGATAAAGAAAAATAGGGAAGAGGGACAAGCCTCCCACGGGAGGTCCGTCCCTCCAAAAAAGGAGGACATCATGGTGAGAAGTGCAGAGATTGTGCGTAAGACGAATGAGACAGATATCCGGTTGAGTTTTGGAATCGATGGGGAAGGGAATTCGAGGATCGAGACAGGGGTCCCGTTCATGAGTCATATGATGGATCTGTTCACGAAGCATGGACAATTCGATTGTACGATTGAGGCAAGCGGGGACACGGAGGTCGACGATCATCACACGACAGAGGATATCGGCATCTGCCTCGGACAGGCATTGCTTGAATCACTCGGAGATAAGAAAGGCATCAAGCGTTATGGATCGGCCATGGTCCCGATGGATGAAGCCCTGGCTCAAGTCGTGGTGGATCTGAGTAACCGCCCCCATCTTGAATTCCGCGCAGAACTTCCGAGTCAGAAAGTGGGGACATTCGATACGGAGCTTGTTCATGAATTCCTTTGGAAGCTCGCCCTTGAAGCAAGGATGAACCTTCATGTCATCGTGCATTACGGTCACAATACCCACCATATCATCGAAGCGATCTTCAAAGCACTGGGACGCGCCCTTGATGAAGCGACCACAATCGATCCCCGTGTAAAAGGGGTACCATCAACGAAGGGAATGTTATGATTCATGATTGGAATTGTGGATTATGGAATGGGAAATCTGTTCAGTGTAAGTAAAGCGCTGGAACGATTGAACGTCCCTTACTTTATAAGTGATGTACAAGAAGAGTTATTGAGGGCCGATGGGTTGATACTGCCCGGTGTAGGTGCCTTTAAGGATGCCATGAGTCTTCTTGAAACCACCCACCTGAAAGAAACCATCCTGACCTTTGCGGCAAGCGGCAAGCCCCTCCTTGGCATATGTCTGGGCATGCAGCTCCTTTTTGAGGAAAGTAAGGAAAATGGAGCGACGAAGGGGTTGGCTCTGCTGCCAGGGGAAGTGCTTCGCATTCCGAAAGAGGATAGGGAAGGGAATGCCTATAAAGTGCCTCACATGGGCTGGAATCTTCTTCGTTTCCAGAAAAACTCCACCCTTTTAGAAGGGTTAACGGAAGGCTATGTTTACTTCGTGCATTCTTATTATGTGCATGAAGGATCCAAAGACGTGATTGTGGCAAGCGCTGATTATGCGGGAGTGGAGATTCCTGCCGTCGTGAGCCGTGGCAATATTTTCGGCATGCAGTTCCATCCTGAGAAAAGCGGCGAACTTGGCATGCAGCTGTTAGAAAACTTTACAAAGCGAGTGAAGGAGAGGGTCTCATGAGTTTTACGATTTATCCAGCCATCGATATGCGGGGCGGGAAATGCGTACGATTGGTGCAAGGGGATTATAATCAGGAAACGGTTTACGGAGACTCCCCGTTCGATATGGCAAAGAAATTCGCCGATGAAGGGGCAGAGTGGATCCATATGGTGGATCTTGACGGGGCAAAGGAAGGCTCACGGATCAATGATGAATTCGTGATTGCCGTTGCAGAAAAACTCGATGCCAAGGTTCAAATCGGAGGAGGCATCCGATCTAAAGAGGATATCGAACACTATTTGAACAGGGGTGTTGATCGGGTCATCATTGGCAGCATTGCTGTTTCCAACACGGAATTAGTAAAAGAATGGCTAATGGAATTTGGTGATAAGATTGCCATCGGACTTGACGCGAAGGATGGCTATGTGGCGACCCATGGGTGGCTGGAAACCTCTGCTCTTAAAGCCGTCGATCTTGGAAAGGAACTCGCTGAAGCCGGTGCAGAAACATTCATATTCACCGATATTGCCACAGACGGAATGCTATCTGGTCCCAATGTTGAAGCAGTTGTGGATCTTGCCGAACAAACGGGGAAATCAGTGATTGCGTCTGGAGGCATTAGCTCACTGAAAGATCTTAAGGTATTAAAGGAATATGAATCCCGGGGCGTAACAGGTGCCATTTGCGGGAAATCCCTTTACACAGGGAAGTTCACTGTCAGTGAGGCTGTAAACGAGGTGAGTTCATGTTAACGAAACGTATCGTCCCTTGTCTGGACGTAAAGGATGGCCGGGTGGTAAAAGGTATTCAGTTCGTGGAATTGCGGGATGCGGGGGACCCTGTTGAACTTGCAAAGGTATACGATGAGCAAGGTGCGGATGAACTGGTGTTCCTGGATATATCCGCCTCCCACGAAGGTCGTAAAACCATGGTCGAGGTCGTTCAACATGTGGCAGCCGAATTAGCGATTCCTTTTACAGTGGGTGGAGGGATCAATTCGGTGGAGGATATGAAAGCGATCCTCCGGGCTGGGGCGGACAAGGTTTCCCTGAACACAGCAGCCGTACTTCGGCCTGAGCTGGTCCGGGAAGGGGCCGATTACTTCGGCTCCCAATGTATCGTAGTGGCGATTGATGCCAAATATGACGAAGAAACCAAGGGGTGGAAGGTTTACACCCACGGAGGCAGGAAGCTGAAAGACCTTGATGCCGTTGAATGGGCAAAGGAAGTAGAAGCTCTCGGAGCGGGGGAAATCCTACTGACGAGCATGGACAGCGACGGAGAGAAGAAAGGTTTTAACCTGGCTCTTACAAAGGCAGTCAGCGAAGCGGTGTCGATTCCCGTGATTGCTTCCGGCGGTGCCGGGAATGCTGCCCACTTTAAAGACGTGTTCACAGAAGGAAAAGCCGATGCGGCCCTGGCAGCTTCCATTTTTCATTATAAAGAAACGAGTGTAGAAGAAGTAAAAAGCTACTTAAGGAAAGAAGAGGTGCACGTACGATGACAAACACTGATTGGATCACATCCGTGAAGTATGACGACAAAGGCCTTGTGCCCGCCATCGTACAGGATGCTGCAACGAAGGATGTACTGACATTAGCCTATATGAATGAAACCTCACTTAGAAAAACCGTTGAGACCGGGGAAACATGGTTCTATTCCCGGTCACGTCAAGAACTTTGGCATAAGGGTGAAACGAGCGGTAATACACAAACGGTGGAGAATATCACGTGGGATTGCGACCGGGATGCCCTTCTGGTCCTCGTCTCGAAGAAAGGTCCTGCATGCCATAAAGGGGAGGACAGCTGTTTCCATGAAGAAGTCTTTGGTGAGGAGAGGCCATCAAAAGAAAATATCCTTCTCACCCTGGAAAAACTTATCGAAAATCGTGAAATCGAGCGTCCGGAAGGAGCATACACAACCTACCTTTTTGAAGAAGGGGTGGACAAAATCCTTAAAAAAGTAGGGGAAGAAGCATCAGAAGTGATCATTGCCGCGAAAAACAGGGACAGTGAAGAACTCAAATGGGAAGTCGCCGACCTTTTCTACCACGTCCTTGTCTTACTAAGGGAACAAAAACTTCCACTCGAAGCAGTCTTGGATGTCCTCGTGGAACGTCATAATAAATAACATCTTGAGGGACGGACCTTTGCGCATGGCGCGAAGGTCCGTCCCTCAAAATATGGTAGTTTAGTACGGGTGTATTGTATGATATACTACTGTAGTTATACTATGAACGTTTCGGAGGACTTTGATGAGAAAAGGGTCAAAATTAAGTAGTGATGAAGCGAAAGTGTTGTCTTTTGTCCCGACTGGTGAGTATTACTACAATAAAGGGATGAAAGCTTATCAACGTCGTGAGCTCAAGAAATCGTTAAAATATTTAAATAGAGCGTTTCAATTAGAACCGATTGAACCGATGATTGCCTGTCAATTATCGATTGTGTATACAGAACTGGGCGAATACAAGCGTTCCAATGATTTATTGCATAATATACTGGAGGATCTCGATCCCCATATGTCGGAATGCCATTATTTCTTGGCCAATAACTATGCCCACCTGGGTTTATTTAAAGAGGCGTACGAACAGGTCTCTACTTACCTGGATAAGGAAGAGTACGGTGAATTCGTCGAGGATGCCGAAGATTTACTGGAGCTTCTGGAACTCGATTCCGACTTGATTGTGGATGATCTGTATGAGCATGATGAGCTCATCGTCCAGCAGGAAAAAGCAAGGGAACTCCTCGAATCCGGTCACTTCCAGAAAGCCGTGGATACCTTACAGGGAGTCATCCGGGACTATCCGGAATTCTGGTCCGCTTATAATAATCTGGCCCTTGCTTACTTCTATCTGGGTGAAGTGGATAAAGCGTCCGCCACCCTGGAAGAGGTGCTTGAGAAGAATCCGGGGAATCTTCATGCACTATGCAATACGGCTGTCTTTTATTTCTATCAAAAACGCCATGACGAGCTGGAGGAATTGATCCACGGTCTCGAGAAGGTCCGTCCCCTTCTCCATGAACACCGTTACAAGCTTGGCGCAACGTTTGCTCTTGTGGGGCATTCAAAGCGCGCGTATGATTGGTTGAAGTCCCTTCAGAAGATCGGCTTCGAAGGCGACGCGAGCTTCTATTACTGGTTGTCCTATTCCGCTTATGAAACGGGTCATGAAGATACGGCCCGCAATGCGTGGAAAAAAGTACTTGATATCAATCCGGAAAAAGAAGGGCTCGAGCCGTGGAACGACCAAAAACAGGCAGAAGGCTTTGAAAATCATGTCACATCCATTTTAAAAA
The DNA here is from genome assembly GCF_037046045.1 of Rossellomorea sp. LJF3. Taxonomy (NCBI): domain Bacteria; kingdom Bacillati; phylum Bacillota; class Bacilli; order Caryophanales; family Bacillaceae; genus Rossellomorea; species Rossellomorea sp. LJF3. Next base: position 151,934 of record NZ_JBANLY010000007.1, read on the forward strand.
AGCTTCAAAGTGAGTATACGGAAGAGAAATTATTCGGCCTATTCCTGACGTCCATCTCTGATAATCAAAGGGCCATCCTCACTCACGCAGATTTTTGTGATGTAGAGGATCTGTCGATCGTCGAGAAGGTGTATTTGGCGCAGGTACTGAATAGTAACGGCAACAGCTCGATCAAAGTGAACCAGGAAATCAAGAATATGCATCAGGTTGCCCTTCATCTTTATGGCGATCATCACCCGATTACGAGCGTGGAATCAGGCTTATTCCTTACGTGGTTCACGATTGCCTACCGGGGCATCAAGGAACGGGAAACCTTCAAGAATGCCAAAGCATTTGCAGCGGCAACGGAATTCGTCTGGAATCGCCTGCGGAATGAAAAGGTGACGAAGAAGCAGCTTTGCGACCGGTTCGACTTATCCACAAGCACCCTGACAAAATATATAGCAGTCGTGGAAAGTTACCTTCCATGAGCATATTTTTGGACGATGTGAACCCATTTTTTATAGGATAGGTGTAGGAAGTTCATACTATGGAGGGAAGGCCTCTTGGCACCATTGCAACGTATGGCCATAGTATTAAATAAAGAATGTGCTTACGACTGTTTCGGAAGGAGAATGTCATTATGTCTGAAGAAAAAATTTATGATGTAATCATTGTAGGTGCAGGCCCTGCAGGAATGACTGCAGCCGTTTATACGTCACGTGCAAGTCTTTCAACGCTTATGCTTGAAAGAGGAGTGCCGGGCGGACAAATGGCGAATACGGAAGAAGTGGAGAACTACCCTGGCTTCGACCATATTCTTGGACCTGATCTTTCTAATAAAATGTTTGACCATGCAAAAAAATTCGGTGCGGAATACGCATACGGAGACATCAAGGAAATCGTGGACGGCGAGGATTTCAAAATCGTCAAAACCGGTTCGAAAGAATTCAAGGCACGTGCCGTGATCATCACAACGGGTGCAGAATACAAGAAAATCGGTGTCCCTGGTGAAAAAGAACTTGGGGGACGCGGAGTCTCTTACTGTGCCGTATGTGACGGAGCATTCTTCAAAGGAAAAGACCTTGTTGTCGTAGGTGGAGGGGACTCTGCCGTCGAGGAAGGTGTTTACCTGACAAGATTCGCTAACAAAGTGACAATCGTTCACCGCCGCGACGAGCTCCGTGCTCAAAAGATCCTGCAACAGCGTGCCTTTGATAACGAGAAAGTGGATTTCATCTGGAACCATACAATAAAAGAAATCAACGATAAAGACGGTAAAGTCGGAAGCGTGACCCTTGTATCCACTGAAAATGGAGAAGAAACAGACTTCCAGGCGGATGGAGTCTTTATCTATATCGGAATGCTTCCATTGACGAAGCCATTCGCGAACCTCGGAATCATCAACTCTGAAGGATACATCGAAACAAACGAACAAATGGAAACAAAGGTACCTGGTATCTTTGCAGCCGGCGATGTCCGTGAAAAACAACTTCGCCAAATCGTAACAGCAACAGGTGACGGCAGTATCGCCGCGCAAACGGCTCAGCACTATATCGAAGAGCTGAAAGAAAAAGTCAAAAACGGTTAATGTAACGAAGCCTTACGGAAGGGGATTCCTCTCGTAAGGCTTTTTTTATAGGTCAATTCTTCTTATGCTTATTGAACACATACACCAACTCCGAAAGGATCAACTTCTGTAATCCTTCATCACATGGCTTGTAAACACCAGCTTCCACCAACCGACGAATAAATTGCTGTCTCTGTCGTTCAACGGCTTCACGTAAAAATGGCATGCGTGTTCACTCCTTTTGGGTTCTTATTGGTAGTGTAAGGGGAGCGAAAAGGGAAATCATCTACTTTGTTAAGTTTTCTACCAGAGATAAAGGGATTAAGAATACAGTGCCGAATCCTTTAATAAGGAAAGTTTACATACGTTTATTAGCATACTAACAAGGAGGTCTCACATTGAAAAAAACAGTCATGCTGGCTGGTCATGCCAAGCTGCCGCAGGGGATGGCCGCAAGTGATATTCATCAGACTTTAACGGTTACTTTAGAGACAGATTTAAAGTATTGGGTGATTTTAGATGCGTCTTGTACACTTGCAACCGGGCATGCCCAAAAGTTTCTGGATCAATTATTAAAGGGACATAGTTTGCTCGATGGTCTTGCGCCTATTATCGAAGAAATTGAAGGACAATATTATGGTAAAGCTCAATCGGCATTAGTTGCTGCTGTAAAAGATGCTTACAAACAATACCAATCCATCAATCAAAAAGAAAAGTTAGAATTTTCAAAAATATAATTGACAAATCATCAGCAATTTTATATGCTATTACTATCAAATTACTCCTAGGAAGGATACCCTTCCATGATCAGTAATTTATTTCTCTAACATTATCTAAAATAACTGTTAAGCCTATCGGACTTCCTGCCAGAAGCCGTAAGTAGGCCGTAGCCAGTTATATCATATTCTTTGCATACATGTGTGCAAGGATTGATATAGCTGGCTATTTTTATTGCTTAAATGAAAAAGGAGGAGAAAACATGAACGTGATTCAAGAGGGTTTAAAATCTTTTACAGGTAAATACGATACATTTGAGGTGAAGGAGCATCCTTATCATCATCGGCTTTACTCCATCGAAGTGAGTAACGGAGTACTTCGCACATTTTTGGAACAGAATGAGGATGTTAATGCACAACAGTTGGAGTATGTCCCATATATGCGACTGGTGTTAGCTGAACGGCTACAGAAAATTGCAGGGGAAACCTTTGCGGAGACGATCCGCTCCATTTTACATGATCGAACATCCGGAGGATTTACAATTGGGATGCAGGACCAAACGGTGTCTGATCAAGATTATGTTAAATTCTCCACAGCCCTTACCCATCTGGTAGGGGGAGTCAACTTCGATGCCATGTCCAGCACCTACTATGCAAGGTTTAATGTAAAAGACACCGACAGCAGCGATTCGTACCTGCGTCAGGCTTATCGTTTATTCACATTACATACAGATGGTACGTTTGTGGATGAGCCGACGGACTGGCTGTTGATGATGAAATTCGCTGAAGAAAATGCCGTTGGAGGAGAATCCCGGTTGCTTCATTTAGACGATTGGGAGGACTTAGATAGATTCTCAAACCATCCCTTGGCGACGGCGCGTATTGAATATAAAGCACCTTCAAGTAAAAACGTGAGTCAAACGGTATACAATCAAACCTTCTATGAACAAAATGGGAAGCCCTGCATCTGCTTCATTGATCAGTTCGCTTATCCTGCAACATTAGAACAAGCAACGTATTTAAAAGAACTTTCCGACTCCATGGAGAACAGTGCTGCTACGATCGCACTGCCACTGCCGATAGGTGACATCGTGATGATCAACAATCATTTCTGGCTCCATGGAAGGGCAGCATTTGAAAAAAATCCAAGCTTATACCGTGAATTATTAAGACAAAGAGGTTACTTTGCAAAAGTCTAAAAGTGGCTGTCACTAGGAGGGAAAAGGATGAAAGATATCATTGTCATTGGAGGAGGCATTGTTGGTTTATCAACGGCTTTCTCATTAAGCAGGCGTTTCCCTCAAGCGAATCTTGCTGTGTTAGAAAAAGAAAGCGGCTGGGCAAAGCATCAAACTGGAAATAACAGCGGCGTGATCCACTCAGGGATCTATTACAAACCAGGGAGTTTAAAGGCGAAGTTTGCAACTGAGGGAAGCAGACAAATGATTCAGTTCTGTCGGGAACATGGGGTGGATTATGATCAATGTGGAAAGGTGATTGTGGCTACGAAACAATCTGAACTGCCACTGCTGGAAAATTTGTTCCAACGCGGGATGGCAAATGGACTGGACATTTCGCTGATTGGTGAAGAACAGATTAAAGAAGAAGAACCTTATGTGAAAGGAATAAAAGCGATAAAGGTACCCCAAGCGGGTATTGTTGATTATAAACAAGTCTGTGAGAGGATGGTTCATGATTTAACTCAGCGTGGAGCAGAGCTACATTTAAATACAGAAGTCAAACAAGTGATGCAGCATGACCATAACGTTGAGATCGTAACAGACAAAAAAACTTTTCAGTCAAAATATGTAGTCAATTGCACGGGGCTGCACAGCGACCGGGTGACAAAAATGGCTGGAGTCGAAATTGATTTGCAAATAATCCCGTTTCGCGGGGAATATTACGAGTTGAAACCTGAAAAGCATCACCTGGTAAAAAATCTGATATACCCTGTGCCAAATCCGGATTTTCCATTCTTGGGTGTCCATTTTACAAGAATGATCGGGGGAGGGATCGAAGCGGGTCCGAACGCCGTACTCAGTTTGAAAAGGGAAGGGTATAAAAAGACAGATTTCGATGTGAAGGACCTTTCTGAAGTGATGAAATATAAAGGATTCTGGAAACTTGCCTCAAAGTATTGGAAAGAAGGCGCTAAAGAAATGTGGCGTTCTTACAGTAAAAAGGCATTTGTCAAAAGTCTTCAGGAACTGATTCCTTCCGTTCAGGAAGCAGACCTTGTGCCGGCTTCATCAGGTGTCAGAGCTCAGGCACTTCAATCAGATGGAACATTGGTCGATGATTTCTTCATTGTCCCGAGCAAACGAAGTATTCACGTCTGCAATGCCCCCTCACCGGCAGCTACTGCGTGTTTTCCTATAGGCAAAGCTATTGCTGATAAAGTTCCTGAACTTGAAATGAGTCCACGGATATATATCCATTCTTAATACATGACTCCTACATGCAGGTCCCTGTTCATATAAAGGGATCCTGCTTTTTTGGTGTGCCCGGCATGTGCATACGCTTTAGGGTTCAAGTCCCGAACGGCGAAGGTCGATGTAGCCGTTAGCTGAAGGCAAGGGTGTCCAGGGTGACCTGGAATCTGAAGGAAGCTGGAAGCAAATTTTCGACCCGAGGAACACGAATCTCATATTAGGCTGCATTTCTTGAATGAGACTGCCAAACAAGTCAAAGTTCAGCGACCAAAGGGGAATGTAGTAAATGAGGCGGGTACATGAAAAGGAAGTTTATGCACTTACCCGGGGAGGTCTGACGGATACGCCAAGTACACTTGGCAACCTGTTTAGTGATAAATAGCTGAACCGTCAGAAGTCAGCAGAAGTCATAGTACCACCTGATCTCGAGAAAGGTGGGAAGGACCGAATCTTTAAGAAAGAGCGATGCCTAGGGAGGCACTTTCTATTATGAAACAGACAACTCAATTTGAGGCTACTCAAAGGAGGAAATGGTGAAGTCCATGGGGGACTTTGAGAGTGTGGAGTAGAAAGTGGAAGAAATAGAGACATTCGCTCGCGTAGGAGAGATATCTAATGATGAATCAAATACTATCACGGGAAAACCTCATACAAGCAATCAAGCGTGTTGAACGAAATAAAGGGAGTCACGGAGTGGACGATATGCCCGTACAAAACCTGCGAGGTCATATCATGAAACATTGGGATTCTTTACGTCAACAGTTAGAGGAGGGAACGTACAAACCTTCTCCAGTTCGTCGAGTCGAAATCCCGAAACCAGACGGTGGAGTGAGGTTACTGGGTATCCCTACCGTGATAGACCGATTTATCCAACAAGCGATTGCCCAAGTACTAACGAGTGTATATGATCCTTGTTTTTCCAAATATAGTTTTGGTTTTAGGCCGAATAAACAGGCTCATCAAGCAATAAGACAAGCCAAACAATATTTGCGAGAAGGATATAGATGGGTAATTGATATGGACTTAGAAAAGTTCTTTGATAAAGTAAACCATGATAAATTGATGGGGATTTTAGCGGAGAAAATAAAGGACAAAACCCTTCTAAAGATCATCTATCGATATTTACAATCAGGTGTAATGGAAAATGGGATATCTGTAAGAACAGAAATGGGCACTCCACAAGGTGGTCCGTTAAGTCCTCTCTTAGCTAACATCCTTCTAGATGAACTAGACAAAGAACTAGAAAAACGGGGACATCGATTCGTCCGCTATGCGGACGACTTTCATATCTATGTAAAGTCAAAGAAAGCTGGCTATCGGGTCAAGAATTCAATATCAGAATTCATTGAGAAGAAGTTAAAACTAAAAGTGAACCAAGAGAAGTCAGCGGTAGACAGACCATGGAAGAGAAAGTTCCTAGGCTTTTCTTTCACACAACATAAAATACCGAAAGTTCGAGTCCATAATAAGAGTCTAAAGAAATTGAAAGAGAAAATTCGAGCATTGACCTCAAGGTCAAAGGGCTGGTCGATGGCGCACCGCATAAAACGACTCAATCAATATCTGATGGGTTGGTGCGGATACTTCGCCTTAGCGGACACAGAAAGTATCTTTCGAAAATTAGATGGATGGATAAGAAGAAGGTTAAGAATGTGCATGTGGAAGGGCTGGAAAGTGCCTAAAGCGAGGAAGCGGAACCTTATCAGACTCGGAGTTCCTGAAGGAAAAGCTCACGAATGGGCAAATTCCAGGAAGGGACTTTGGCGAGTAACAAAAAGTCCTATATTAGAAAGAACCCTAAACAATTCCTTTTGGAATCGTCTAGGGCTCCTAAGCTTGTACCAAAGATATTCAACGATACGTCAATCTTAAAGAAACCGCCGTATACGGGTCCGTACGTACGGTGGTGTGAGAGGTCGGGGGTTAGTCACCCCCTCCTACTCGATTTCCCGCCATCATTTAAAATCCCTATAAGCCATTTCTCATAGATTGATATGTACAGAAGGTATTTTGGGGTTTGTGGAGAAATAAGAAGAAATACAACTAAATTTATCGAAACTTGGTTGCTAATAGAAAGGTGGGGGTTGTCGTGGGTACGGAGTTATCCGAATTAGAACAAGTCACACAGGAACTAAAAGAGCTAAGGACGTTGAACCGTGAATTGGAAGCCATCATTGAAAGCTCATACGATGTCATCTATATCACGGATAAAAATGGAGTGACCCTTAAAACGAACTCTGCAATAGAACGGATTACAGGTATCCCAAAAGAATACTATATAGGAAAAAGTGTAGATGCTCTGATGAAAAGAGGGATTTTAAAGAGTTCCGTCACACAGAAGGTAATAGAAGAAAAAAGGTCTGTATCTACGATTCAATATAATTACTCAGGAAAAGAAACCTTGATCACGGGAAATCCAGTCATAAATGATGATGGAGAAATAGAAAAAGTCGTCACCAACATCCGGGATTTATCTGAACTGAATGAATTGCAAACGGCATTAAAAAAAGCAAATGAATTAAATGATAGCTATAAAAAGGAGATTGAGAGATTAAAAGGGGCAACAAATAGGAACGGAGATGTCGTAATTGCAAGTCATCAAATGAAACTCATTTATGAAATGGCAGAACGCATTGCCAATGTAGATGCGACAGTATTGATTTTAGGAGAAACGGGAGTGGGGAAAGATGTGTTGGCTAAATTTATCTATAGCCAAAGCACGAGGGCTAAGCAGGGGGATTTTATTAAACTAAACTGTGGGGCCATTCCCCCCGACCTTTTAGAATCAGAGCTATTTGGATACGAAGGTGGAGCGTTTACAGGGGCGAATGCCAATGGAAAACCGGGAATGCTCGAGCTTGCAGATAACGGGATTCTCTTCCTGGATGAAGTGGGTGAATTATCGCTAGCATTGCAAGTGAAACTCTTGAGGACACTACAAGAAAAAGAGATACGACGTGTGGGCGCGACCAAATCAAAGAAAGTAAACGTACGGATCATTGCTGCCACAAATCGTAATTTAATAGAGATGGTGCAAAATGGTGAGTTTCGTGAAGACTTATATTATCGATTAAACGTGATTCCTATCGCAATTCCCCCACTGAAGGGAAGAAGAGACGATATATTGCCTCTGGTTCAACTGTTCTTACATCAGACGAATTGCAAATACGAAAAAGATAAAAAAATCGATGTCAAACTGAACGAGTTTTTTTACCGCTACAATTGGCCTGGAAATGTCAGGGAACTATCCAATTTGATCGAACGAATGGTACTCATGACTCAAGAGCAGGAGTTAACCGTAAGAAACCTTCCTAAAGAATATAAGGAGTCTCATAATTCAAGTTTGGCATTTACTGAACTGATGACACTAAAAGAAGCGGTGGAAATAGCGGAAGAAAAAGTATTGTCACTTGCGGTTAAAAATTGTCATACCACATACGAAATAGCAGAGGCTTTAGGAACAAGTCAACCTACAATAGTAAGGAAGTTAAAAAAATATAGATTGAATGTAGGAGAATAAAACATTCCGTAAACCTCAGTTTTCCGTTTGCGTCCTCAATGATATAACAGAACCGCATTGGGCATTAGTGAGAGCCAGGATAACAGTCAGAACTGGCTAACCATCTTTTTAAAAGGTAAAAGACCAATCAAAGACCGGGTAGGTCCTTTGAATTGGTCTATTTTTTATAAGTGGCAACTCCTTGATTCAAAACTAAATCACTTGATTCAAATTTGAATCAAAAAAAACGGCAACATTCCCTTGATATTGGACATTTTGATTCAAAAATGAATGCTCTCTCTTCTGTACATTCAGAGAAACCGCCCGGCACAACGATTTCATAAGTTGGCACACTTCTTGCAATAACATTTAGTGAAAACTTGTTGAGGAAGGAAGATGACCAATGACGGTAGCATTAACAGAAGAAATGCAGCAAATGAAAAGTATGATTCGTAATTTTGTAGAAAAAGAAGTGGAACCTTATGCACAGCAAATCGAAGAAGAAGACGCGATTCCCGATCATTTAGTAGAAAAGGCAAAAGAATTGGGCCTGTTTGGGATCAGTATTCCCGAGGAGTACGGTGGAATCGGATTAAATACAGTAGAAAAGGCCAATGTACTTGAGCAATTGGGAAGGACTCATAACGGGTTTGTTTCCTTAATAAGCGCGCATACAGGTATCGGAAGCACGGGACTTGTAAAATTAGCATCAGAATATTTGAAGAATAAATATTTACCTGATATGGCTGCGGGCAATAAGATCGGTGCATTTGCCTTATCAGAACCCGGTGCGGGATCCGATGCGACGAATTTGGCGACGAGGGCAGAGAAGAAAGGCGATTATTGGGTAATGAACGGCACCAAACATTTCATTACCAACGGTCCGATTGCCGATGTATTTACCGTATTTGCTCTAACGGACAAAGATAAGGGAGCGAAAGGCGGAATAACCGCTTTCTTGTTGGAAAAGGACTTCCCTGGGTTGATCATTGGGAAAAAAGACAAAAAGATGGGTTTGAGAGGTTCATATACGTCTCAAATCATCTTTGAAGATTGTATCATCCCCGAAGAAAATGTCATCGGCGAAGTCGGAATGGGATATATGTCCGCGCTTAAAATATTGGGAGAAGGCCGTGTTGGTTTAGCTGCCAGAGCAGTCGGATCATGTGATAAGTTAATTGAATTATCAGCGGGGTATGCCAAAGAGCGTATTCAATTTGGTAAGCCGATTGCTGATAATCAAGCGATTCAATGGATGCTCGCAGACATGGCAACAGAAACGGAAGCGGCAAGGACGTTGACCATGATGGCAGCCCAAAAGATTGATGAAGGTAAAAAAGTGGTGAAAGAGGCCTCGATGGCAAAACTATTTGCATCGGACGTATTTAACAGAGTAGCCGACAAAGCCGTTCAGATCCACGGTGGGATGGGATATGTATCCGACTATCCGGTCGAACGTTTTTATAGAGATGCACGGATTACAAAAATTTATGAAGGAACAAATGAAATTCAACGTTTGATCATCGCCCGAAACGTTTTACAGGAGTGCTAAAAAAGCCAGCCTCTATGTGATATAGAGCTGAATGAAAGAGGAAGGTGAAATCTCTTTGCAAAACTTATTAGATCGGCCGTGGAGTAAATTTTATCCAACCAATAAGGAGTTTAAAGTGCCGGAAATTCCCCTGTATAGCATTTTGGAGAAATCAGCTGAACAATACGGAGAGCGTACAGCCATCATCTATGAACATCAAAAGATGACCTATCGTGAATTAAAGGATGGAGTGGATCGCTTGGCGGCATCCTGGAGAAGTCTCGGTGCAAGCAAAGGGGAACGGATTGGCCTCATGCTCTCGAATCATCCTGATTATATCATTTCCTATTATGCTGCTCAGGCACTTGGACTGGTTGTCGTGCAGATTAATCCAATGTACACGGCCAGAGAACTCCTCCAGCTGGTAAGCGATTCTCATGTAACCTATCTTGTCGTGGATCCGGGGGCAATCCAAGCTGTCAAGGAAGTATCCGGAATCTATACATTCCAGCATGTCTTTGTCTCACAAGCGGGTAAAGGTGACGAAGGTTCTGAGTTTCACAGCTTAGAAGAGTTAAAACATTCTTCCCATTCCCTGGATAAGCCCGCTCCTGTATCTGTACATGAAGATGTAGCGGTTATCCAGTACACCGGAGGGACGACCGGTAAGATGAAGGGAGCGGTTCTGACCCACTACAACCTGATTGCCAATGTCGTTCAAAGTCAATATATGTACGGGGGGAATATGCTCCTGGGAGAGGAAGTCGTATTGACTGCGACACCACTTTACCATGTGTATGCTATGACAAGCGCCATGAACCTTGGGTTGTACATCGGGGGGACACTGCTGCTGGTCAAGAAATTTGAAATAGAGAATGTGTTGGACAATATTCGTGAATACCGCCCCACTTACTTTCCCGGGGTCCCCAAAATGTACAGTGCATTTGTGAATCATCCTGGAGTAGAGGACTACGGGCTGGATTGTATAAAAATGTGTTCCTGTGGGTCGGCCCCTCTTCCAATTGAAATTATTAAACGTTTTGAGTATTTAACGGGATCAGCCATATTAGAAGGATTTGGCTTATCTGAAGCGTCTCCATCCACTCACCGCAATCCTACTACCGGTGTAAGGAAGATAGGGAGTATCGGAATCCCGGTGCCAGGGACAGATTGTATGATCGTGGATCAGAATGGGCAGGAATTGCCGGCCAATTGTGTGGGGGAATTGCTCATTAAAGGACCCCAAATCATGAAAGGCTATTGGAACAATGAGAAGGAAACGAGTCGCTCCTTACGGGACGGATGGCTCTTCACAGGGGATCTGGCCACAATGGATCAAGAGGGTTACTTTTACATTGTTGGAAGAAAGAAAGAAATGGTGATTGTAGGCGGGTTCAACATTTATCCCCAGGAAGTAGAGAGTATCCTGTATGAACATCCCCATGTGAAGGAAGCGGCTGTAGTCGGAATTCCAGATCAAGCAAACGGAGAAATTGTAAAGGCATACATCGTTCCCAAAGATAATTGTCAAGTAGATCTAGAAGAAATCAAAGGGCATTGTTATATGAAGCTCACACGTTATAAAGTACCAAAGGAGTTTGAAATAAGGGAGTCGCTCCCCCGGAATACAGTCGGGAAGCTGTTAAAGAGGCTGTTGGTTCAAGAGGAACGGAACAAGGAGGAGAATAAGCGTGAAAATGAATGAGATTAAAACAATAGGTATCGTCGGATCTGGCGCAATGGGCTCACAAATTGCCATGGTGTGTGCCTTGGGCGGGTATTCGGTTATTCTGCATGACGTTAGTGAGGAGAGTCTTACAAAGGCAAAACACTCTCTGCAAGGACATATGGATAGAAGGATCCAAAAAGGTAGATTAACAGAAAAAGAGGTGGGGGAAGCCTTTAGCCGAATGATGTTTTCCTCTTCTTTGGAAGATCTTCAGCAGGCTGATTTCGTGATTGAAGCAATCGTCGAGAAATTAGAGGCTAAGCGGGAACTCTTTGCAAAACTGGATCAGATTGTTCCAAAGCATGCCATTTTGGCAACGAACAGCTCCACCATTGTCAGTTCGAAGATTGCCGATGTGACGGACAGACCTGAAAAGGTATGCAACGTACATTTTTTCAATCCGGCCCTTGTGATGGAACTGGTCGAAGTGGTACGGGGACCTCATACATCAGATGAGACAGCGGAGCGTGCAGTGGAGGTAGTCAAAAAAATTCAAAAAGTACCTGTTCTTTTGAAAAAAGAGATTTCAGGATTTATCGCCAACCGGATCCTGGGAAAATTAATGGATGAAGCCGTGTATTTACTGGAAAACGGATATGCAGATCATGAAGAAATCGATTTGGTATGCACAAAAGCGTTAAACCATCCCATTGGCCCTTTTGCCCTCATGGATTTAACAGGAATAGATGTAAATTACTTTGTGCGGATGCAACGATATCAAGAAAGTGGAAATGAAGCCGACAAGCCGGCTCAGATCGTGCAGGATAAAGTCCAAAAAGGGGAATTGGGACGGAAAACAGGAAAAGGCTTTTACACCTACGATCATTCTAACGTCCGGGTATAAGCCCTAAGAAGAATTCAAATCGGGAAGGGGGCGTATACATGATCAAGCACGTAGCCATCATCGGTGCGGGAACGATGGGGCGGGGGATAGCTTACACGTGCGCAGCAGCCGGACTAAAGGTTGCCGTACAGGATATTCATTCTCATACCCTTCAAGCATGCAAAGAGTATATAGTCAGCCAATTTCAAAAAGCAGTACAAAAAGAATTCCTGACAGCCGAACAGGCAAACGCGTATGTCCGAAACATTAGCTATACGACTCATCTTAAGGAAGCGGCTGAGCAAGCTGATCTAGTCATTGAAGCGGTTCTTGAAGTAATGGAATTGAAGGTTGGGATTTTTAAGCAATTGGATGAATACGCGCCTAAGCATGCCATCCTGGCAACCAATACTTCTACCATGAGTCCGACAGAGATTGGAGCTCAAACGAACAGACCTCCTCAATGTATCGCCCTACACTTTTTTAACCCCGTTCCAAAAATGAAATTAATTGAAGTAATCTGTGGATTAGAAACATCCGAAGAAACGGTGGCAAAAAGTTTTCAGTTCGGAGTAACCATCGGGAAAGAATGTGTCAGGATCAACGAATTTCCAGGCTTTGCCGTCAGTCGCATGAATTGCTTGATCGGCAATGAAGCGATGAGAATGGTAATGGAAGGCGTCGGAAGTATCGAGGACATCGATAAAGCGATGAAGCTGGGACTGAACCACCCCATGGGCCCTTTGGAGTTAGCTGATTTAGTCGGATTGGATACGAGGCTCCGTAATATGGAGTATCTCTATAAAACACTGGGTGAAACCTATCGTCCCTGCCCTATCCTTACAAAGTACGTGAAAGCGGGAAGACTAGGCAGGAAAACGGGCAGAGGTTTCTACGAATATAGCAAACAATAGTGAAAGAGGTGAACAGGATGGACTTTCGTCTAAGCGAAGACATTCACTTTTTGAAAAAAAATGTACGTGATTTTGTCCAAACAGAAGTAGAGGCTGTGGCAATGCAGATTGAACAAGAGGATAAGATCCCCGACCGGATTAAAGAAATGTCAAAAGAACTGGGCCTGTTCGGATTAAGCATTCCAGAAGCCTATGAAGGGCTTGGAATCGGGATGGTAGGAAAATGTGCACTGTATGAGGAAATCGGAGCTACGCACAACGGTTATACAACTCTTATTGGGGCCCATACGGGGATTGGTACGGTCGGTATTGTAGAAATGGGCAATGAGGAGCAAAAGCGTAAATATTTGCCTGCCATGGCAAGGGGTGAAAAAATCGGCGCGTTTGCGTTGACTGAGCCTGGTGCAGGTTCTCATGCCACGAATCTTAAAACATCGGCTGTAAAAAAGGGAGACAAATACATTTTAAACGGGACGAAGCATTATATTACCAACGCGACAGAAGCAGATATATTCACGGTGATGGCTGTGACAGATCCGGATAAGGGTGCGAAGGGCATTACATCCTTCATTGTAGAAAAAGATTTCCCGGGGTTTCATGTCGGGGCAGTGGAGCGGAAGATGGGGCTCAGGGGATCCCATTCAGCTGAAATCATTTTAGAAGATTGTGAAGTGCCTGTTGAAAACGTATTGGGAGAAGAAGGACAGGGATATGTGAACGCACTAAAGATTCTGGCAAATGGGCGTGCCGGATTGGCAGCCCGCAATCTTGGTTCGTGTCAGAAACTTCTGGATTTAACTGCAACGTATGCGCAGGAACGGATTCAATTTGATGTTCCCATTTTTGAACATCAAGCCGTATCTCATATGATAGCGGAAATGGCGGTGGATGTTGAGTCACTGCGATCATTTACATATCGGGTAGCCTGGATGGTCGATGAAGGGATGAAAGTGATAAAGGAAGCGGCCATGCTGAAACTCTTTGGTTCAGAAGTATACAACCGCGTGGCCGATAAAGCTGTTCAAGTTCACGGAGGGATCGGGTATATCGCAGATTATCCGATTGAGCGTTTTTTCAGGGATGCCAGGATTACAAGGATATATGAAGGAACTTCTGAAATTCAGAAAAACATCATAGCTGGACAATTAAAGAAAGAGTATAGCTGACGACAGCAGAGGGAGAGAGAAGATGGGGGAAGAGATCGTCATTGTAAGTGCTGTCCGGACACCGATCGGACGCTATGGAGGCGCCCTGAAAGATATCAGCTCGGGCCATCTAGCGAGTCTTGTGATAGAAGAGGCGGTAAGAAAAGCCGATATCGCGGCTGAGCAGGTCAGTGAAGTGATTCTGGGTGAGGTAAGACAATCAACGGAATCCTCCAATGTTGCGAGAGTAGCGGCATTAAGGGCAGGGATACCGGACACTTCACCGGCCTTCACGGTCAACCGATTATGTGCATCCGGCATGCAGGCCATCGTCTCTGCTGTCCAACAACTGGAATTCAACCAGGGGACCATCGTTGTAGCAGGCGGAACAGAGAGTATGAGTCGTGCACCTCTATATCTAAGAAATACCCGCTTCGGAGGAGACCGAACCATCTTGGTAGATTCCAATACAGAAAATGGGCAGCAGCCACAAGAAATCTATGGACACAGACTCGGGATGGGAATCACAGCGGAAAATGTTGCGGAAAGATATCATGTTTCAAGAGAAGATCAGGATAGCTTTGCAGTAGAAAGTCAAAAAAGAACGGCTAAATCGATGGAAAGAGGAGCTTTTGAAGAGGAAATTGTCCCGGTTACGACCCAGCATAAAAAAGGACCGATCACAATCGATCGCGACGAGCATCCCCGTCCCGAAACAACGATGGAGAAGTTGTCTGGTTTAAAGCCCGCTTTCAAAGAAAATGGAACGGTCACAGCCGGTAATGCCTGCGGTCGAAATGACGGTGCTTCGGCATTGGTGTTAATGAAGAGAACTGAAGCCTCACGATTAAATATCAAACCGCTTGTAAAGGTAGTAGATTGGGCAACGACAGGAGTTTCTCCTGAAGTAATGGGGATCGGTCCGGTACCGGCCGTGAGGAAACTTCTGCAACGGACAGGTAAGAAAGTAGAGGATATCGGGCTTTTTGAGCTGAATGAAGCTTTTGCTTCTCAAGCATTGGCTGTCATTCGAGAGCTGAATCTGAATGTGAATAAAGTGAATGTAAATGGAGGAGCAATTGCTCTTGGTCACCCTGTTGGAGCAACGGGAGCCAGGATCGTCACTACCTTATTACACGAGATGGTACGCAGACAAGAAAGGTATGGGATTGCTACCCTTTGTGTGGGTGGTGGGCAAGGCATGGCGATTATGCTTGAAACCATTTTATAGATTTAAATAAGGAGAGGATGTTATGAAACAGCCTGTTATTGTATCCGCCGTCCGGACCGCCATTGCCAAACAAGGAGGGACTCTTGCTAATATGGACCCTTCCATGTATGGAGCTGCTGTGATGAAAGAAGCGATTCAGCGTGCACATATAAGAGCAGAGGACATTGATGATGTAATCTTTGGAAACTGTCTGGCTGGGGGAGGGAATATGGCCAGACTGACACTGCTTGAAGCTGATTTACCTCTGTCCATACCCGGCATGACCATCGATCGTCAATGTGGTTCAGGACTTAATAGTGTAGGTCTTGCAGCTGATCAAATCCGGGCAGGGCGTGGAGAGGTCTTCCTTGCAGGGGGAACGGAAAGCATGTCACGGTCACCATATTTACTTGCACCTCAAAGTAGATCCTATGATCGAATGCCTCCTCAATTTGTAAAAAGAAAACTTTCACCAGATCGTATCGGTGATCCTCCTATGGGAATAACAGCGGAAAACTTAGCTGAAAAGTATGAAGTAACGAGGGAGGAACAGGATTCATTTGCATACGAAAGCCAACAAAAGATGGCCAAAGCGATTGATAGTGGATATTTCAAGGAACAGATTGTCCCAATTTCTATTACGAATAGAAAAGGAGAATCCTATTTTTTCAATCAAGATGAACATGTTCGTCCGAATACGACATTAGAAGATTTATCAAAGCTTTCTCCCGTATTTAAAAAAGGGGGAAGTGTAACGGCGGGGAATTCTTCCGGTGTCAATGACGGGGCATCCGCAGTTGTTCTTATGTCAGAGGATCGGGCAAATGAAAAGGGAATAGCCGTATTAGCGAAAGTGAAGGAGTGGGCAGTTGCGGGAGTAGACCCAAATACAATGGGAATTGGTCCAGTCCCTGCTGTTCAAAAAGTACTTCGAAGAACAGGTTTATCTCTTGAGGATTTTGATTTAATTGAGTTTAATGAGGCGTTTGCTGCCCAGGTGCTTGCTTGTCAGCGGGAGCTATCCATGGACATGAAAAAGGTTAATGTAAATGGAGGGGCTATTGCTCACGGTCATCCCATCGCAGCAACCGGAACCATGCTCATTACAAAGTTAGTATATGAAATGGAAAGACGTGATGCAAAACGTGCTCTTGCAGCAGCTTGTATCGGCGGAGGACAAGGCATTGCTTTAATACTTGAACGCTAAAGAAATGAAGAATGGAGGGATATAGGTATGATTGCATTTGCAAATTTAGCCGTGATTAAAAAAGGACAGCTCGCTTATATCGTAATCAATCGTCCTGAACAGAGAAATGCTCTGACGAAAGAAACATTAGGAGAAATAACAGAGGCTTTAGAAGATATAAGGAAAGATGAAACGGTAGCATGCCTGATCTTTACAGGGAAAGGAAATAAATCGTTCGCTGCAGGAGCTGATATTGGCCAACTGCGTGAAAAATCGACGCTTGATGCGTTAAGTCCAACCGGAATGCAAGATGTTTACAATTTAATAGAGTCTTTCGAGAAGCCTACTATTGCAATGATTAATGGGTATGCTTTGGGAGGCGGATGTGAATTAGCCATGGCATGTGACATACGGGTAGCCTCAACAACTGCCAAGCTTGGTTTGCCCGAACTTAATTTATCCATCATCCCCAGTGCGGGAGGAACGCAGCGCCTAGTCAGGATCGTCGGCAAAGGAAAGGCACTGGAAATGATATTGATGGGCAAGGTGATAGACGCTGAAGAGGCGCATCGGATCGGTCTTGTATCAGAAGTAACCAAGCCCGAAGACCTTGAAGAAAAGGTAGAAGAGGTGGCGGGTCAAATCCTTTCAAAGGGCCCTTTAGCTGTAAAGTTAGCTAAAATTGCTGTAAACCTGGGGTCCGACGTAGACATGAAGACGGGGCTGATGATTGAAAAGCTTGCTCAGGCTGTCCTCTTTTCTTCAGAAGATAAAAGAGAGGGGACAACGGCATTCCTGGAAAAACGAAAACCAGAGTATCAAGGCAGATAAGAAGGGGGAGGCGAAGGTTGCCAATTACAATAGAAGATATTCGCGAGAAATTTAAAGATAACCCGTTTTTTTCCCATATAGGGTTTGAAATTGTACATTTCGAAGAAGGGAATGTAAAGATCAAGCTGGATATTAAAGAATATTTGCTTAATATAAACGGAACCCTCCATGGGGGTGTTCATGCCACTATGCTGGATTATATTCTCGGCATGGTCACGCGGTCCGTCACGAAGGCAAAGGTAGTGACAACGAGTTTAACCGTTCATTATCTTTCCAGTATTTCAGAAGGTGAAATCTTCGCAGAGGCCAAAGTTCTTCAGCAAGGATATAAACTTGCTTTTACTGAAGGGGAAATTAAGGATAGTCACGGTAATATTCTGGCAAAGGGAATTGGAACGTTCAAACTGGTTCGGGAGAAGTGATTTTTGTTAATGATACGAGTAAGCGTTTACACTCCTAACTCCTTTTTTAACCTAAAGAAATAATAACCAAGAAAAGAGGGATTCATATGCGGTGGTTTGTTCTTCTTATGTTATTTTTCGGTGCAGTGATTAATTTCGCTGATAAATCAATCATTGGGCTTGCGGCACTTCCCATCATGAAAGAACTGGATTTATCCTATGCAGAGTGGGGGCTTGTAGGAAGCAGTTATTACTGGCTTTACCCTGTAACAGGAATTTTTGGAGCTGCATGGGCAGATCGAATCGGAGCAAAAAAAGTCCTTGGATTATTAATGTTAACATGGGCCATCCTGCAATTTGGTGTCTTAGCGATTGCTGCTTTACCTCTATTGGTTGTATACCGGGTTTTATTGGGAGCATTTGAAGGCCCATTTAGTCCAGTTGCCTACAACCATGCAGATAAATGGTTCCCGGCAAAACAAAGAGGATTTGCAAACTCTGTTGTAGTTGCTGGTGGAACTGTCGGAGCAATGATTGCGGCACCGCTGCTGGTGGCATTGATTACTATATTAGGATGGAAGGCAGCCTTTGCCTGTCTAGGTCTGGCAAGTATCATATGGTTCTTTTTATTTCAATTCTTCACGAAGGAAAGTCCTGTAAAAAAATATCAGGAGGTTCAGAAGAAAAAGAAAGAAAAGCTGGGAAAAATAAACGTAAAAGATTTTTTAAAGCTTCTTGGTTCTCCTTCAGCTTTATTTACGACATTAGCATATTTTTCCACATATATCCTTGTTGTCTGGTTTTCTGTCTGGCTACCTATTTATCTAGTAGAATCAGTGAAAATGTCTCCAGGAGAAATGGGATACAGTGTGGCGGTTATCGGAATTGTTTCAGTCCTTATTTATACAGGGGTTTCAATGCTATCTGATTATTTATTTAAGAAAAGCGAAAACTGGCGTGTATCAAGAATTTTTGTAGTTGCTGGAGCGATGATACTGGGATCACTCTTACTGGCATCCATTACTATTTTTCAAAATCCGTTATGGGTCATCATCGCCATGTGTTTAGCTAAAGGATTAACTTATTCTATTTTACCGATTGGACCAACCATTATGATTAATGAGTGGCCAGAACGCGGTGCTTTGATGACAAGTATTTTAACTTCTTCAGGTAATGTCGCAGGAATCATTGCTCCGATTTTAACTGGTTATATAGTTGGGTTGGCTGGAGCAAACAAAATTGCAGGTTATAACTTATCCATAATGTCAATGGCAATCCTTGTTCTGGTTTTTGGTATCTTATTTGCTCTTTTTGTTAAACCGTCTATTGCCAAAAATAAGGTTGAACTGCATGATAATTTATCTGAAAATTCTAATATTAAGTATTCATAATCTTTGTGTCCAAATCAGAGGAGTGAAAAGATGAATACACGCATTACAGAACTGCTGGAAATTCAATACCCCGTTATTTGCGGAGGGTTATACAGAATTGGCCGTGCTCCTTTAGCAGCTGCTATATCAGAGGCGGGAGGGCTTGGCATAATGACCTCTGCCACTTTTGAAACGGCGGAGGAACTTCGTCAGGAAATAAGAAAAGCCAAAGAATTAACCAAAAAGCCGATCGGCGTGAATATCAACCTATTTCCCAGCGTGAAAAAAATGCCAAACGAGGCATATATAGATGTATTGCTGGATGAAGGGATTCGGATAGTGGAGACCTCGGGTAGAAATCCTGAACCTTTTATGAAGGTATTAAAAGATAATAACGTAATCGTTATCCATAAAGTCGCAGGAGTAAAATATGCCAAGACAGCTGAGAGGGTAGGATGCGATGCTGTAACTATAGTGGGATTTGAAGCTGGGGGGCATCCAGGGATGGAGGATGTGGGGAATATCGTTTTAGTTCCCCAGACAGTGGATGCAGTATCTATTCCTGTTCTTGCAGGTGGTGGGATTGCAGATGGCCGCGGCTTGGCTGCGATGCTTGCTTTAGGGGCAGAAGGCATCGTAATGGGTACGAGATTTTTAGCTTCTCAAGAAGCAATGGTCCACGACAATTTGAAAAGATGGATGGTACAGGCATCAGAAATAGATACGGCATTGATTCAGAAATCAATCGGTTCAACTTCGAGAGTGGGCAGAAATGCGATTGCTCTTAAAGTGCTGGATGCAGAAAGTAGAGGAGCAACATTGGAGGAACTCTTACCTTTCATTTCTGGCCAGAGGTCTGCAAAGGTGTTCAACGAAGGAGACCTCGATGCGGGTGTTTTTTCATGTGGTCAATCTGTAGCAAGAATCCGGCAAATTCAAACTGTAAAAGAAATCATTTCAGAGGTCGTAGGAGAAGGAAGACAAGTAACGGACAGAATGAGAAAGATTTGGAGTGATACTAATCAAATGGAGACAACCCAATAGTTCGTTCCTCTATTTTTTTCTTGCAATTTAGAATTCTTTGTAAGGTTTTCTAACATAATAGTCCAAATCCCCTGGCAGGGCATGTATAATCATGATATTCCCTGCTTAGGAGGATGAGGCAGCCGTGGTTAATGAACCTTCCTATAAAGAAAAGAAAGTGATTTCCATCGGAGTCGTGAGCGAATTGACGGGTTTGACCGAGAGGAAGATCCGTTATTACGAAGAGAAGAATTTGATCTTTCCACAGCGCTCAAACAGGGGATATCGCAAATACTCCTTTTCCGATGTGGAACGATTGATGGATATCGCCGACCAGCGTGAAGAAGGGGTCACGACGAAAGAAATAAAACATGAGCTAACCATAAAAGAGAGAAAAGAAGCTAAGAAAAAAATGATCAAAGGTCAGCTGAATGCACAATTTGGGGTTCAAAAGAAGTGATGAGGGACGGACCTCTGGATGTTTATGTGAATCTCTACGTAAATGTAACGGGGTATTAAATGGGTTTCTTGTGGTAAAAAAAGTAAATCGGCTGGATTACTCCTGATTATGGCTGGATTAAGCTCAATAACGGCTGGATTTTCTCCCTTTTCGGCTCCATTTCCGTCCAAAACGGCCGGATTTATTAAGCTATCCTCCTCTAAATACCCTACTACGCATAACGGAATAGCCCCTCAACACGCAAATCCATAGAAAAGCATGCCAGCAATGCCGCATCCCGTATATAGCAGACTCAAATTCACACAAAATGTCTATCTTCAAAAGCAGTTTCTCCTATACCACGCCTTCGTTGAAACAGAACCGATTGCACCGAAAACCATCTTCCAAAAATAAACAGGGTTATAACCCCCCCAACAGGGAATAAAGACTATTATGAAAGTCATCTCAGTTTATATCGGAAGGTCGGATCATGAATGAAAATTTTTAAAATCGCAGGGGTTGTCGTACTGTTTGCTCTTATTCCCATCGTCTACTTCAGTTTTTTTGCAGATGAGACAGAGTCATCTTCAAAGAAGCGGGTGATTGCATTGGGGGATTCCCTTACTTACGGCTATGGTGATAAGAAGGAAGCAGGTTATATCGGCCGTTTGGAAGAGAAAGTAAACAAAAAAAATACGAAGAAGTCGTATAACTTCCAGAATCTTGGGATACCGGGGCAGCAGTCGGATCAGTTACTCGCACAAATCGTAAAGCCCGAGGTTGCCGAGGATTTGAGTGAAGCGGATGTATATATCATCAATATTGGAACCAATGATTTAATCAAGAAAAATGGTGGAGACTTGTTCCCTTTACACCACGATGAGATCATGGAAGCGAAAAAGGACTATCTCGATCATCTGGATAAGATCCTGAATATTGTAGGGACAGCGAACAAAAAAGCGGATATCATCGTATTGGGATTGTATAATCCGTACCCGGACAAAGACAGCGATAAAATCGAAGCATATGTGGACGATTGGAATAAGTCGATGAAGAAGGAAGCAGAAAAACATGAAAATGTGAAATTCGTATCAACCAATCCATTATTCAAAGGAAAGTCCAAGGAAAACTATTTCCATGATTCCCTACATCCTAATGGGAAGGGATACGAATTAATGGCAGATCAAATTATGAAGAACTACGACTTTTAACCTTATTTTTACAGGATTCGTGGGGATTCGGGATGATTTGCGAAACCACGTTTGAAACATTAACAATTCCGTAATACCGTTTTAAATCTGTTGTAACACTAGTGAAACAATTTTCGGGTAATATAAATAATAAGAAATTGACCCCCTTTTAAGTAATAAATCCCGTAGATGACACAGGAATCGCCTGTGTCTATTTTTTTTGCTTTTTTTTCTGTTATAGTGAGTGGGGTATACCTGTACCAATCATTTGCAGACTCCTCAATATGTCAAAACATGTCCCAGTATCTTTCGATTCCATTCGACACGTTTTCCGGCAGGCGGAGACATTGTAGCTTGTCTTCAATCATAGTATAATGTAAGGAATGAAGTTGACTGTAATCGGGACTGATGCATCAACGGGTCCCGAATCATCAAGATTGAGGTGAAGGTAGTGCAACGTGTCACAAATTGTTTATATCTGGATGGAGACAAGGTGCTCCTTCTCCAAAAGCCCAGAAGGAACTGGTGGGTCGCCCCGGGCGGAAAGATGGAGTCCGGTGAATCGATCAGGGATGCCGTCATCCGGGAGTATCGCGAGGAAACGGGCATCTACTTAAAGAATCCTGATTTAAAAGGCGTCTTTACGTTCATTATTAAAGACGGTGATCAAATCGTTTCGGAGTGGATGATGTTTTCTTTTTTCGCAACAGAGGCGGATGGAGTCAATCTTCAGGAATCAGCAGAGGGTAAGATTAAGTGGCATCCGATTGAAGACATCAAGAATTTACCGATGGCTGAAGGAGATTATCATATTCTGGATTATCTATTGCACGGAAAGAATACGATTTATGGGACATTTACCTATACTCCTGATTTTAAATTATTATCTTATCGACTGGATCCAAGTTAAACAACGAACTTTATATATAGAATATTACGATAAAAGCGGGGGAAGAGCATGAGTACAGGTTCGACAAACGATGTTCAATTGGTCATCATAACGGGTATGTCCGGAGCTGGCAAAACCGTTGCCATTCAAAGCTTTGAGGATTTAGGATTCTTCTGTGTGGACAATCTGCCGCCCACTCTTCTTCCAAAATTTTTGGAACTGATGAAAGAGTCCGGTAATAAAATGAATAAGGTCGCCCTTGTCATGGACCTCAGGGGAAGGGAATTCTTCGATCATCTATTTAAGGCATTGGATGAACTCGCGGAAACGTCATGGGTATCACCTCGGATCCTCTACCTTGATGCGGATGATTCATCCCTGGTAAGACGGTACAAGGAAACACGCCGTTCACATCCATTGGCGCCATCTGGCCTGCCTCTTGAAGGGATCCGACAGGAAAGGGAGCTACTCGAGGAATTGAAGGGGCGTGCCCAGCTGATCTACACCACTTCCACCATGAAGCCAAGAGAACTTAGGGAAAAGATTTTAACGGAATTCTCGGTGAACAAGAAAACGATCTTTACGGTGAACGTCGTATCCTTCGGTTTCAAACACGGTATTCCCATCGATGCCGATCTGGTGTTTGATGTGCGCTTCCTCCCGAATCCCCATTATATCGATCATATGAGACCGAAAACGGGATTGGATGAAGAGGTATCGACCTATGTATTGAAATGGAATGAAACGAATAAATTCATCGAAAAGGTAACCGATTTACTCTCGTTCATGCTTCCCCAATACAAGCGTGAAGGCAAAAGTCAGCTTGTCGTGGCCATCGGATGTACGGGCGGACAGCATCGTTCGGTTGCGCTGGCAGAGTATCTTGGACATCATTTTGAAAAAGACTACCAAACAAAAATTTCTCATCGAGACATCCAGAAGAGAAAGGGTCTAACAACATGACACATACACCCAAGGTCGTCGTGATCGGGGGAGGGACCGGGCTGCCGGTCCTCCTCAGGGGATTGAAGCGACACCCGATTGATATATCGGCCATCGTCACCGTTGCAGATGACGGCGGCAGTTCCGGCCGTTTGCGGGACAGCCTGGACATACCTCCACCCGGGGATATACGGAATGTCCTCGCTGCCCTGTCAGAAGTAGAGCCACTGGTTGAACAAATGTTTCAACATCGATTTGAAACGACGAATGAACTTTCCGGTCATGCCCTCGGGAACTTGATCATCGCAGCCCTTGCTTCCATTACAGGTGACTTTGTCCATGCGATTCAGGAAATGAGCAGGGTGTTGAATGTGAAGGGAAAGGTGCTTCCATCAGCGAATCAGAGTGTCATCCTGAAGGCTGAAATGGAGGATGGGACGATCGTGACGGGGGAATCCGCCATTCCGAAAGCCGGCAAGAAGATCAAACGTGTCTTCCTGAAGCCGGACAGCATCAAGGCATTAGGGGAAACGTTGCGGGCCATCAAAGAAGCCGATTTAATTGTGATGGGACCGGGAAGCCTATATACTAGTATCTTACCCAATCTTCTTGTCCCCGGAATTGGCGAAGCCGTCTGCAAAGCGGAAGCCAAGAAGATGTATATTTGCAATATCATGACCCAGGCAGGGGAGACCCTGGATTATTCAGCAAGCGACCACGTGAAGGCGTTATACGATCATCTGGAAACCCCGAGCATTGATTATATCTTGGTAAACAAGAAACAGGTGCCTAAAGAGGTACAGGAAAGATATAATGAAGAGCAGGCGAGCCCCGTTCATTTCGATGTGGATAAATTAAAATCCATGGGCTTGGAAGTGATCGCAGAAGAGATCCTTTCCTATGACAATCATCTCGTTCGTCATAACACAGAGAAGGTCGCGGATATCATATATTCTTATTTGAAAGATTCAACCAACTGACATACAACGAAAATTTCTTGTGTATAAGGTTGTGCAAGCGTTTGCTAGGAGGTGATGGGGATGTCGTTTGCGTCTGAAACAAAAAAAGAACTGACCAATATTGAAGTGAAGGACTGCTGTGCAAGTGCAGAGCTTTCCGCATTGATTCGGATGAATGGTTCATTGTCCTTCTCGAATCAAATGCTCGTCGTCAATATTCAAACCGAAAACGCCGCCATTGCCAGAAGGATCTATACTCTGATCAAAAAAGGGTACGACACCCCGGTAGAACTTCTGGTACGGAAGAAAATGCGGCTGAAGAAAAACAATGTGTACATTGTACGAATCAAAGAAGATACAAAGATGATCCTCGAGGACTTGAAAATACTGGGTGAACATTTCACCTTTATCCATAATATAGCCGAAGACCTGATCAAGAAGAAATGCTGCAGGCGTTCGTACCTGCGGGGAGCGTTCCTTGCAGGCGGATCGGTCAACAATCCGGAAACATCATCGTATCATTTAGAAATCTTTTCTCTTTATTCTGAACACAACGAGGCGTTGTCCGAGCTGATGAATTCCTTCGGGTTGAACAGTAAGACCCTTGAAAGGAAAAAAGGCTTCATTACGTATTTGAAGGAAGCGGAGAAGATCACGGAGTTCCTGAATATCATTGGGGCACACAATGCCCTGCTCCGATTTGAGGATGTGAGGATCGTCCGAGATATGAGGAATTCCGTTAATCGTCTGGTGAATTGCGAGACGGCTAACTTGAATAAAACCATCGGTGCAGCCTTGAGACAGGTAGAAAACATCAAGTTTATCGAAAGGCATGTAGGATTACAGGTTTTACCCGATAAACTAAGGGAGATAGCAGAGCTTCGAGTGAACTATCAGGATGTTACGTTGAAAGAACTGGGGGAAATGGTGTCAGGCGGCACGATCAGTAAATCAGGAATCAATCACCGCTTACGGAAAATCGATCAGCTGGCAGACAAGTTAAGAGCGGGAGAAAAGCTCAATACCTAATTAAGGACAAAGGGGAGAGAAATGATTATGGTGGAAAAACAAGTAGAAGTGAAATTGAAGACGGGCCTTCAGGCGCGACCGGCGGCATTATTCGTACAGGAGGCAAACCGTTTCTCATCTGAAATCTTCTTAGAAAAAGATGGGAAGAAGGTCAATGCCAAAAGCATCATGGGCTTGATGAGTCTAGCGATCTCCACCGGCACTGCCATCACATTGGTAGCTGACGGAAGCGACGAAGAAGAAGCGCTCGTAGCCCTTGAGGGATTCGTTCAAAAGGAAGCGTAAGTGCTTCAGAAAAAGCCGGTGACCAGGGAGTGGTGACCGGCTTTTTCTATCGGTAGAAAAGACGATAAAACCCCTTTCCCGGAGTACGGGAAAGGGGTTTTTGGGTTCTTATTTATTATTATCCATTTCGTTACGAGTGATGATGCGGTCGATCAATCCGTATTCAAGCGCTCTTTCTGCTGTCATGAAGTTATCGCGGTCTGTATCTTTTGAAATCACTTCAAGAGGTTGACCAGTGCGATCAGCAAGGATTTGATTCAATTTTTCACGAAGGAATAGAATACGCTTTGCAGCGATTTCAATTTCCGTCGCCTGACCTTGAGCACCACCAAGAGGTTGGTGAATCATCACTTCAGCGTTAGGAAGGGCTAAGCGCTTGCCTTTTGCACCAGCTGCAAGAAGGAACGCTCCCATTGAAGCCGCCATACCGATACAGATCGTTTGAACATCAGGCTTGATGTATTGGATTGTATCGTAAATAGCCATACCAGCCGTGATGCTTCCGCCAGGAGAGTTTACGTAGATTGAGATATCCTTCTCCGGGTTTTCAGATTCAAGGAAAAGAAGCTGTGCTACAATGGAGTTCGCCACATTGTCGTCAATGCCGCTTCCAAGCATGATGACACGGTCTTTCAATAAACGTGAATAAATGTCATACGCACGCTCACCGCGGTTTGTTTGTTCAATAACTGTAGGAATTAAATTCATCCTCGTTCCTCCTTAGAAATCTTTTATTTTTTTAGAGTTACTTATTCACTTTGTACTGTTATCATACACCCATGGTCAATAAAGGTCAAACTAAACGATTCCTTTATTACCCTATATATAAATCCTTTCTACATGATACCCATTCATACCTTTTTTAAACGGGGGAGTGTTTGTAAAAGTTTATGGTTGGGAGCTGGGTTAAGTTCCATAATTAACATGATTACAAGAGATTCTTCTCTAAGATGAGCATAATGTGAAAACAAAGACCGTTCCTTTTCGCTGCAGGAACTTGCTTTCCGGCGGGGCGTGAGTTGAGCCTCCTGATATGAACGAAACTGTCAATGTCCGCACTCTACACCGATTTAAAAGCAGCTTTAATAACAGGAGCTCTTTTAGCTCCATTTTTCAAT